>JAUVDP010000076.1 GCA_030595255.1 Mycoplasmatota bacterium
TAAGCAAGAATGTTTTAGATTAATCAAAAATAAAACTAAACAAATAGTAACAAGTACTATAGATGAATTTATATATTATTATAATGAAGAAAGGCCTCAATATAACAAAAAAGAACTGACACCTTCAGAATTCAGGTATCAGTTCTCATATTAGTTACTTTTTACTTGTCCGTTTTTCTTGACACAGTGTATTTAAGTTCCTTTTTAATTACAATTTAATTCTATTAATTATTTCAGAAATACTTCTTCCCGCTTCAACTGGCAAGATATCATGACCATAAAGTTTATTAATGTAGTCAACTCTTGTATTAAGTCTTCTTAGGAATGTTTTTTTATATTTAGCATTACTGAAATCAGGATTAAAACCTTCCATATCTACGTATTCAATTTCACTCACATTTTCTAATTGTTTAAATACTATTTCTTTTGCTACTATCTTTTCAATTAATCCTAAAGTAATTTTAGGAGTAACCTTTTTATTCATAAAGAAGCCAGTATTTAAAACATAGCAATCAACACCAGTATTTTCAAATAAATCCTTGAATTTATTATAATCATTTCTTAATGGATATAATCTAAATGGATTAGCATATGGTTCTATAATAAGTTCATTTGAATTTACTCCATGCTCAGCACTTGATCTTTTTGTAGCAAGAGTTGCTCCTAAAGTACTTCCCAAAATACTTGAATTGATTTTTAATATTGGAGGTAATGTATCATCTTTCATAATCCAAAATATTGCATCTATTTTATTATTGAATTTAAATGCTCTTTGTTTAGTCCAAAACTTAGATTTTAGAGCTCTACCATTTCCGTTTCTAACATCTTCAGTAATGGGAACAAGTTTCTGATTATTATCATAAGTAGCTCCAACATTTTGCATAGTTAACAAGTACTTATTCTCTTCACTATCAGTTGGATAGTCTTGAACCTTATCAAAATATGATGGTTCCAACGAGATACTAGATCCGTCTAAATTTGAAATAATGAATGCATCATCATGTAATACTGTAACATCATATTTACCTCCGTGTTTTGAATGAGTAATAGTGCTTTTTCCACTACCACTTAGTCCAAACACACCAGCAATAAATGTTTCATTATTAGGTAAGTTAAATCTTTTTTGCCCACCATGACAAGCAGTATAGTTCATTCTAGAAGCAATACTCCAACTCATTGTTAGAGTAGCTTTTTTATGTTCACCAAAATATCTTAGCCCTAATAATGCACCACAATTGTTTTTATGATCAAATATACTAATGCCTGATTCAAAATCTTCAATAAATTCGTCTGGATCAGAGTATAAGAAGATATCGCCTTCAGCAATTTGTTTAGACCTGCTATATAATTCATCCATTTGAGCATTCTCATTTTGGAAGTTAAGCATCCACGAGTACATTGTATTTTCATATCCTTCTGGTATTAATAGATGAGCTTTAACCATAAAGTCTTCATGTAACCCTATATAAGCTATAGCGTGGTACATCTTTTTATTTCGAGAATTAAAGATAGAATCTCTAAGTATTTTTGAATACTGGTCAACGTTATCACTGTTTATTAATCTTCTTACTTTTGCTTGTCTTCCTGTGATTGTACCATCATTAAATATTAGTACTTTTGCATCAGATGGAAGACCTAATTCTTCAGCTCTTAAAACTTCAAGATCTGAAACTATTGTTCCACTTGAATTTTTAGCTAATTCATATGCTTGAGAAAGAGATGTAATTTTCGTTACATTATTTCTATAAAATGCAGTTTCAATTGTAGTTCTGATTCTACTATACAGTTTCGGAGTTTTGGTTCCAATTTCTGATCTTTTTAAATTGCTTTTAGTTGACATATTGTTTTCCTTTCGTTAGTAGTTATAAATCTACTACTAAAGCTCCAAGAGCTATAGAATGATATTTACTTAATGTTGAATCTGCTCTACTAGTTAGAACTATCGGTTTTTTAGCTCCAGCAATTACACTAGCTCCCTGAGCATTTCCTAAAAACATCATAGTTTTATAAAAGATATTTCCAGATTCGATTCTAGGCATTAATAATATATCTACATCACCAGCTATAGGGTCAGTAACACCTTTATGAATAGCTGCTTCTTTATTTATAGCATTGTCTAATGCGAATGGACCACCAACAATACAATTCTTAATAATATTTTCTTTATTCATTTTAATTAATTCAGCAGCATCAGTCGTAGCTTCCATTTGAGGATTAACTTTTTCTACTGCACCAATTATTCCAACTTTAGGTTTTTGTATACCAAGTGCGTGAGCAATTACAACACTATTTTCAATAATTTGTCGTTTTTCATCTAAAGTAGGCTTAATATTCATAGCTCCATCACTCATAAATAGTAATTTTGGATGAGTACTAATTTCTAAAACACTAACATGTGAAATTCTATTAGCAGTTCTAAGACCGAATTCTTTATTTAATGCGGCTTTTAATATAATGCTTGTATCTACAAAACCTTTCATTAAGAAATAGTTCTTATCAGTATTTACAAGTTTAACCGACTCTAAACAAGCTTCAGATTTATCTAATATATTGATGTATTCATAATTATCAATATTAATATCTAATTTCACTAATATTTGTTTAATTAAATTAACGTCTCCAATTAAAATTCCTTTAATGATATTTTCTTTTCTAGCTAGTTCAACAGCCTCTAAAACATGTTGATCAGCAGCGCAAGCAACAACCAATGTTTTAGTTTCAATTTCTCTCGCTTTTTCTAGTAATTCGTTTATTGATTTTATCATAGTATCACCCCTATAAGTATTCTTTATATTTTTCTTCATTATTTAGAACTCTTAGAGCTCCAAAAGCTAATGCTTCCATCTCGTCTTCACCAGGGAAAATTAATATTTTACTAATAAAAGAAACCCTTTCTTTAATAAAATCTATTACTAACTGGTCATAGGCAAGTCCACCCGTTATTACTATAGCATCTACATTACCCTTTAAGACAGTAGAACAAGCCCCGATTTCCTTAGAGATTTGATAGCACATAACTTCTAAAATAAATAGCGCATTCTTATCTCCGGCTTTAATCATTTTTTCAATTTCAAAACCATCATTTGTTCCAAGATATGCAACTATACCACCGTTACCATAATTTTTTCTTTGAATCTCTTTCAAAGTATATTCTCCACTAAGTGCCATCTTATAAAGAGGACCATTAGGTATTCCTCCACTACGTTCAGGAGACATTGGACCATCTCCATCAAGCGCGTTATTAACATCAATTACTCTTCCAAGTTGATGAGCACCAACGCTAATTCCACCACCAAGATGGGCAACTATTAGATTAATTTCATTATAATTCTTATTAAGTTTTTTTGCAGCTTTTAAAGCAACTGCTTTTTGATTTAATGCATGAAATAAACTCTGTCTTTTTATCTCAGGAAAACCAGTGTATCTAGCTAGGTCATCCATTTCGTCAACAGCAACTGGGTCAACTATAAATGCAGGCTTATTTATTGAATCAGCTAACTCTTTTGCAAGCACGCATCCTAAGTTAGAAGCATGTTCACCGCGAGGAGCTTCGTTTACGTAATCAATCATTGTATCATTTACTAAATATGTACCACCTTGTATAGGTTTAAGCATTCCACCTCTACCAACAATAGCATCAAATTCTTGTAAGTTAATATTTGCTTCCTCTAACGTACCTAAAATAGCACTTTTTCTAAACTCGTATTGATCAATAATTTTATCGAAAGATGAAATCTTTTCGGTACTGTGTCTTATGCTTTTATTAAATACTTGAACTTGATCATCAAAAATTGCAATTTTTGTTGATGTCGAACCAGGATTAATAGCTAATATTTTATGTTTCATATGCTCCTCCTTAGATGGATTATTTTATGTATTTGAAAAAACACGAGTACATTATAACATGATAGCGTTTTCACTACAACTATAATATATTCTTTTTTTAACTATTGTATTAAACGGCTTTATTATCATGTTTAATACGTTTTATAGTAGCTAAATCGAGATACTTTTTTTACTAATGTTTTTTCGATAAATATGGATGGCTCATATATGGCCTTTTCATCCTATATAATATTATATAATATATAGTTCAAAACATATACTAATATTTAAAAACGGGGGCAATATTATGATATATTTAGGAATTGGAATTTTAGGGTTTGTATTATTGTTAATGTTCGACTTGTGCTCTTTGTGCAAAAAGAACCACTTGAAGTACCTTTTTGGTATTTCAGGATTTTTATTAATTTTAGTAAGTTCAATCTTAATAGTTGTTGATTTTAGTTCGTATTTAGAAATCAATGGGTTCTACAGAGTTGCTTCATTTGTTATAGCATTAATTTCATTTTTACTGCTAATTTACTCAGTATTTATTGAAGTTGGAAGAAAGACTTATAAACTTAAAAACGAACATGCCCTTATCACTAATGGTACTTATGCACTTACAAGACATCCAGGTGTTTTATGGATGTTGTTATTATAT
>JAUVDP010000056.1 GCA_030595255.1 Mycoplasmatota bacterium
GTTGGAATTTGCCGTTTTTTATCACATTCTCCTCACCATACAATATGGCATCGGAAACTCTGATGCTGTCAGACTCTTTATCCGGGAGGATTCCGACAACCACCTTTGGCATAAAGCGGTCACCGCGTTGGACTAATACAGGTTGTTGAATAACCGGTGCTGCTTTTGCTCCTAGTTTTTCCACTTTTGCAATTACTGTATCAGGGTCAGCAATGAACCCTTGCTGGTAGTTGACGATTTGAATGTGGGCTGATGTTTCTAGAATTTTCTTTTTAAATTCATCTGTGAAACCGGTCATTACGGCGAGAACAATTATCAACACAGCGACGCCTAGTATCACTCCGATAACAGAAATGCAGGTAATGACCGAAACGGCATTTCTTTTAGGTTTCAGATAGCGCCAGGCTAAAAATAGATCTGTCATTAATGTCATGGTTTATTTTTTCATCTTTAACTTAGATCACAATTTTGTTTTAGACTGAGTACACAACTCCTTAACTATATATGTAAAGATACAAAAAAAAGAACATCTTCATATTATAATTAAATATAGAGATGTTCTTTTAATTTTACTTTATGTGTTTTTATAGTTTAAAAACCTACTTTACAAATTATTAATTTCTTATAAATATTATTTTATAATATCATACAATTCTTTTACTAAGTGATATATAGTAGTGTTTGAGCAAGCATCTATCGGTTTTGTATTATTTAATTTGTGATTCTGATCAATGATTTTTGCATGCGTTATTGCTGTTGATATTTTTTCGTATAGTTCATCATAAACATCACTATTTTTGAAATATGGTTTTTTTAGTTTTCTATTAAGAACATTAATCATAGATTTTACTGAATGACACTTTGAAGAATTAAAAAAATGTAATAAAAACCAAAATTCTATTGCAATGTTAGAGTACACAATTCTAAAGGTCTTATTATTTTTTGAATATTCAATTCCTTTTTCATATGCTTTTTCAAAGTCAGCAAAATTATCCTTTTCAATTACTGCCCATACTCTTTTAAGAGAACCCTTATTTGCACTTTTATGAATTTCTATTGCCTTGTTTAATATTCTAGTAGGTTCGGATTTACTACCTAAAGGGATTACCTGTACATCAAGGTGCCCAAATCCAGTACTATTTATTACGTCTTTAAATTTAGTGAAATATAGTTTTTCTGTTACCTTCCCATTTGTTACTATAAATATCTTATCTCTAATTGTAGGCATTTAATTCCCTATAAATCAGATAGTTCAGGAATGCTTCTAAAACTTCCCAATAGATACATTTTTAAAGTGTTTGATCTTTTATTGATATTGGGGAAAGTTTTTAGATTTTTAAGATGTGATGAATTCGACTGATCTTTATCAACTAACCAAATTTGATCATTTCTTATATCTTCATCTAACATTAATAAATCATGAGTAGTTGCTATTAATTGTGCGTTTTTCGGATTAAAATGAATAGAGTTAAAGTACTCAAATATTCTTTTTACAAGAATATGATGAAGGTTATTTTCAACTTCATCTAATATTAAAGTACCTCCATTCTCTAAAGTTAAGTATATTGATGAGGCAATTTCAACAAATTTTCTAGTACCTGATGACAGGAGATTTTCATTGAAAGATTTAGAAGAAATTATAGTACCATTGTCGTCAATTACGTTATGAGAATAAGTAGTGTTATAAATCGTATTTGTTCCTACCTCATCTACATTGGGAATGAATTCCTTTAAAGCATCAAGAAATTTTGTTAAACTCTCATCATCTGGCATTTTTTCCTCTGTAACATGAATATCTTGAATACCAAAATCAGATTCTCTTATAAAATCTTTAATTCTATTCTTTTCATTTATATTACCTTTGGATAAAATTTCTTGTGTACTTCGGAATTTTTTACCATGAACTTGTTGATTCGGAGTAATGACAATGAAATTCTCTGAGAAGTAATTTACAATATTCATTGCAAAATCAATATTAAACTGATTTAGAACAGATAAAAATAACACCGATCTTTTAGTATGTACTTTTAAAGGTGTAAGTGAATCCTTAAAGCTTTTTGAAATTGAAATTTTTTCATATTTACTACTTGAACGTGTAAATATGATATTCTCTGTCTTACCTTTGATTATAGATAAAGTTTCTTCTTTTATTTTATTACCTTGAACTGTGAAAGAGTATCTGTATATTTTACTATTAATTACAAATGTTGCTTCGAATTCAACTGGAGATTTGATACTAGATTCACATAATCTATGAGGTTGAGCCATACCAATAATTGTGTTTCTTTCAAAAGAGTTTATAATTATTGCAATGAAAGCTTGAATGCTTTTAATAAAATTTGATTTCCCACCAGCGTTTTTACCTAAAATTAAACTGGATTTTACATGGTTAGTACCTGTTATATCATTATAAAAAGTATTTAATCCAAAAAATTCAGAACTTGGGTGAGGGTTAATTACCTCAGTAGTAAATTTTAATTGATTCTTAAATGATTTAAAATTTTTCACATGGAAATTAATCAACATAAATATTCCTCCCTTTATATTTATTAGTGCTTTTATAATTTAATCTTACATCAATATTAACATAAAACCTAGAACTTAATGTAGATAATGCGTAAATATATACAATTATATAAAATTTATGTAAAAAAACATAGGCACTTACGCAATAATAACAAAACTATCAATATTTGTCAAGTGGGTTGATTTTTATATTTTTTTTAAAAATGCTCAGTTTGTTTACTGAAAGTGTGACTCATATCCTAATTAAAGAATAAGTCATGTACTCATGGCTTATTTTTTATCTTTAACTTAGATCACAATTTAACTTTAATCAAAACTAGCTAAAAGCAACTATTTATTAGACTAAAAAAGCAATCTAACGACATCTACTATAACCCTGTCGTTGAACACACCGTTAATAAATCCTTAAAACATTAATCATAAAATATGAATACCAGCGGTATGGAAAATAAAACTATTAAGTATTATTAATAATCTGAATAAATAATTTTTCGAAGTATAATCAAATAAAAAAAGTGTAGAAAACTACACTTTTTTTGTCTATTTATCAAATGATGAATTTTTTATAATTTGTAAAAAACATAACATACCTGATGATCCTATAAATAAACTACCTACTTTAAGCAATAGGACGATATCAGATAATAAAGATATCTCATCTCGTTGAGTTACATTAAATAGTATTAAATGGTAAAGACTATAAACAACTAATACCATAAAAACTATTTGAAATAGATGTATGTAATTTTTCATAAAATCACCTTTCCCTTAATTATATAAGTCAAGTGTAATTCTCCTAGAACCGTCATCTATAATTTGAATAGTAAGATCAAGGTTCATAAAAGCAGCTGGCTTAGTAGGAGTAAGGTACGCTCTAACTGTTAACTTAGGGTTAAGTTGAACGCCATATTTTGTATGTCTATAATCTGCAGCGAAAGCAATTTTATTTACATCCTCATAACTATCATAATCACCTTTTAAATCTACGTCAAATTCAACTTTATATTCAGCTGTTATAATTTCAACTTCTGAATAAGCATATCCATTATCTTTATATAGAGGCGGAAAATCAGCAAATTCAAAATCAGCTGGGATATAATCTTTATAGACTTTTTTTACATTAAAGATTACACCATGATAGGTATATTCGAAATCAGGACTATTAGGATCATAATCAAATTCCTCATAATTAGAATGTTCAGTTCTTGATTTAACTCCACCCCACCAATACCTTATTACTTCGTCAAAAACAACAGTTTGCTTCCCAATAATTGTATTATCATCAGCACTCACATATATACCATCATATGAGATACTAAGAAAATCTTGTATAGAATTACTTGGAGCTCCATCCCACGTTAGAGTAGCTTCTGCTCTCATTCCAGTTTTTGCTCGTGGATCGTAGGATACAACTAGATGAAGCTTTGTCATTGGATTATTACGTTCGGCTGATCCCTCACAATAATAATAATAGTTCTCTGTACAGTATAGGTTAGTCATTGTGCTGTTAGGTGTATACACTTTTGATGTTCTTGTGATTCCACCACCACCACCGCCACCTTCAATTACACGAAAAAGCTCTATAGAAGATAATAAACCAGCATCATAGTTATCAGCCAGTATCTTGTCTTTTTTAATTTTTTCCTCTTTAATTTTTTCCTTGTGTAATTTCTTTTCGTTGTACTCTTTTTCAGTTAATTCTTTAATCTTTTTATTCCCTTGTGAATCAACAACCTCTTCAAAATAACTTGATTCTTCAAAGAAAATTTTGTCCTTTGTGCTAGCGTTGACATTTTGAATAGTCGAAAAGCCAACAATAAATAAAAACATAATAAATATTTTTTTCATAACATTCTCCTTTTTTTTGAAAGTAAAAAAATAATTGTGAAATAAGTTCCGCGAGAATATTATTCTCTTATCCCAAAAAATTCCTCAAACTTCCTTGAAATTAGTATAATATTTCTACATGTGACAATAAAGTTCATATATGACCCATTCGATATTTTTATATGGGTATTGCATTTTGCAATTATGATTTTAAGATAAGATCTAAATTAACTTTATTTGAAAGTAGCCAAAGGCAACTATTTATAAGAGTAGAAAAACAATCTAACGACATCAACTATAACCCTGTCGTTGAACACACCGTTAATAAATCCTTAAAACATTAATCATAAAACATGAATACCAGCGGTATGGAAAACATAACGGAAAAAGAAGAAGAAGAGACGCACGCATGTGCGTCTCTTTCGTTTGTCCAAGGCTGACGAAGGAAGCCTGAGCCGACATATAATTTTTACTGTCGGAACAAACTAGACATTTCGGAGCTATCAATGATCACAAACTATGTTCATGTTTGGGATCATACGAGGAACCCATATCAAATAAGATACTTGCAACCCTCAAAGATAGTATTTATTAATCTTTTTATTAATAGTTTATTTAGTTAATAAATACATTAGTAGTCGTTAGTATAGTCATCTATAAACTTTTGATTTTTTCTGTATAGTTATCTATATCATTATATTAAGACAAATAAAAAAGAATCCCTTAGGACTCTTTGGTATAAAGTGAAAGGACTACCTCTTCAGGTAGCCTCTCTTAGTTTATTTATTTTGTTTCCAGTAATACATAGCTTCTTCATAACTGTTGAACTCAGGTACGTTATGTTCGATTGTTCTAAAGCGTTTCATATCATTGATATTATCTAACCAGTCTCGCTCTCCTAGTCTAGGATCGAATGAATTGGACTCTAGTATCATTAGGAATGTTTCACTTTGAATAAAGCGATCAAACTTCATAGCTGACTTGTATTTAGATGAATCATGATATAAATGTCTTATATTTTTAACTGCTTTGAATAGATCTCCTTTTGAATGTATTTTCACTAATTGATTAATGGATTGTTTTCTTTGTTCTGTAAGCATTTCTAATCTAGGAACACTCTTATTTAAAGATAATTCATTCCACAAGCTCATGAAGACTATATAGTCTCTAGGAGCCATGGTATCAGACTCGTCTTCAGGTTTCTTTTGTGCGACGCTTTTTGCTGAAGCCTCAGCTACATTTTCTCCTGGTGTTTGATTTCCATTAATACGTGAATGATGTTGTTCTTCTTTTGATTCTTTTTCTTTATTGTCATGGTACTCTTTTAAAAGTACTTTGTTTTCTAATCTGATAAGTACTGAATGTAGGTAGAAAACTAATTTACCAAGTTTAGAAGCTTCTCTAATCTTAACTAGTTGTCCTTGTTGTAGCTCTGATAATGTATTTACATGTTTCTGAACTAACTTGATTCTATTTAGATCACTTTTATCTGCAGTAGCTACGAAATGAAGATGATCACTCATGTCATATATAAATTCTTTTTTGGCTATTTTTTGTGAAGGGTTAAGTTGTGAATCAGTTACTCCCCAAATACGATATTCATAAACTTGTCTTAAAGCATAAAGCTGTTTATCTTCAGTTATATTGTGAGCGTCTATAAAAGCTTGATATTCTTGCTCAGTGTAAATTTTAATAAAATCAATAAAGGTCTTATTTAGTTTTACAGTACGCGCTCCATAACGGTATTTTGCACGTGTGAAATTCATTGTGAATAGATCCTCTATCTGATTCATGAGTTTATTTGCATGGAACTTAGAACAACCGATATTTTTAGCTAAATTACTATCTGTGATAATAACTGAGTCTTGAGGTTTGTTATATCTATCAGACCAGTATACTAAAGAACCAACAATATAGTTGATCGCATTACTTATATATCTTCTATGTTTAAGCTTGTAAGAGTTCACTGGATCTATTTTCTTGAATGAAGCAACTCTGATACCAGCTGTTGATTCATCATTTAATTGATAGTTTATATAACCTGAAGTAAGTTTTTTCATTTTGGTTGCTCCTTTCTTTTATGTTATAATTAGTAAAAAGGGGGTGAGATATTTGTATAAATTGATTTCGAATAAAGAAGATACTGTAAATGAAATGCATATTTACATCAAAAATAAGAGATGTTTTTTTGAACTAGATGATAAAGAAGGTTATACTCAATTTAATTTTCCATTAACTCAAGATAGCTTTTTAGACTATGTGAAAAACGATAAAGTTTTAGGATTCTATTATCATAGTAATGAGGTAAATATGAATGTCAAAATTGTAGATGAAGAGTTATTAATAAGTATCAGTATAAAGTTATTGAATAAGGATGTATTATTTGTATCTGAAGTAAAATTCTTAGATGTTACTTTAGGTGAAGAACAAGCTACAGTAGAGCAGTTTGTTTATAGGTTTAGAAATATTTTTGGTAAAGTATATAGGTAAGTTATATTCTTAAGGAAGCCATTGGCTTTCTTTTTTTATGATGAAATATAATCTAGAGCTATTTCACTATGGATAACTACTTGTTGAATAATTTTATCAGTTTGAACCTTTTCTTTTTTAGAAAGTTTTAGATCTTCAAGCTCTCCTACTTTTGATAAAAAATTAGTTTTTAATAAATTAAGTTCTTGAATCATATCTTTTGCGCTATTTTCAGCCATTTTAATTCTCCTTTTTTGAATTTATTTAAAATTTTTAAAGATTAGTTGTATAATTAGAAGTATAAATTAAAGGGAGGTTACTCTGTATGAGTGAATTATTATTTCTAGTTCCAGTATTAACAGGTATTACATATTATATATTTAAGTACAGAAATTTAGATTTAGCTGACACAATTTTAATTAGTAGATTCGAAAAGAGAATTGTACCAATTATTGTGTCTTCATCAATGAGTCTAATTATTGTTGTTTCAATTATTGTGGGGGTTTCATATTTTTATCCAGAATCTATATATAATCAATACTCAGGATCTATAGGAATTGCTAGTACTGCATCATCTATTATTTTTATATTCTACTTTATAGTTATACCTGGACAAAGGATAATGGGTGAATTACCAGATGTATCTAAAGAATACTACTTAAAATTGAAGGAGAAATATTCAAAGTTATTAGAAGGTGATGTTTTTCATGAAATGAGGCAAGTTCTGGGTGATTATAAGAAGTCAGTAAAGAGCTTAACTCAACTTACGGATAGTATGGGTAACGAACTAAAAAAATCTAAGAAACAAAAATTCTTTTCCATTATTAAACCTTTATTCAAAAATATAGGAATAATCTTATATTTAATCGTCGTTGTATATATTATCTCCTAATCCAAAGAATTTGGAGTTTTTGATGTGATTAATACCATACTATTATCTTCTTTAGTGTATTCGTTTATTATGAATTATGTCATCAAGAAATTTGAGTTTGTAAAATTCAAAGTTGTAAATGAGTATAAGGATATTGAATCATTAATGCTTAAGTATAAAACGTTGATAATTCATGACCATTTCAAGAAAAATATTATATTCAAAACAGATGAACCTTTATCATATATTGTCTATTCAGAATCATCTAATAGTTATCTACATTATGAGGTGTATGAGGACGGAAAAGATGTTCTTATTGGCGTATTATTATCTCTTTTTGATGAAGAAAAATTTAATAAAATTAAAGAAATTAAGAATGAAGAGTTATTAGAAGTAAAGGATAATATGATAGAAAATGAAGTTAAAAGCGCTTAATTCAGGTGTTTGTGAAGTTTTTTAGTTGACCTAAATTCCTTCTAAGGCGTCGGCCGGGGGTTCGAATCCCTCCCGGAATGCCATTTTAAAGCAAATAACTAAGCCATTTATTGGATTAGTTATTTTTTTTACCCCGACCGATATAGTTTTAGGTCGTTATTTACTGGCTTCTTTTCGTATACTGAAGTTAAGAGAAATATCTCTTAGCTTTTTTTATTTCTTTAAAGGTAGTATAATTAGTTGAAGGCGTAGTTCAAACGTGAGCTTCGAGCTCGTAAAAACTTTTACACTTCGAGTGTTTATTAAAGTCTACGTCTTCCCTATAACAATACGAGCTAAGAGTATGATGACTCTTAGCTTTTTCTTTTTTATAGGCGTATAAGGAAGAAAATCTGACGTTAAGGACGTAGCTTCTTTTGAGGAAAACAGCTCGTATAAAAAAATGTCCTGATTTCTAGTTGTGTATTTAAAACTAGTTTATATCTAATTGAACTTCGAGTTCGTATCAATGACGAAAAAAAGGAGAATATATAGCTAAAAAGACGTAATCATCAAAAACGAAAGGAGGTGACAAATAAGTGAAAAAACCATGTATAGCAATAGATATCGCAAAAGGGAGTAGCTACTTACAAGGATTCAGTGAATTAGGAAAATCTATTAGTAGAGCGCGAAAAATAAAACATGATTTAGAGGGGTATAAAGAATTAATAGATTTAGGGAATACTATCCAAGAACAATATAATGAAGTTGTCTATATATTCGAAGCTACAGGAATATATCATAGAAGTCTTCAACAGTTTTTAGAGATACAACAACAAAAGTATATAATCTTAAATCCTCTTGAAGCAGCAAAGATAAGGAAAAGCAGTTTGAGATCAACAAAGACAGATAAAAAAGATTGTGAAAGCATCGCTAAAGCATATTTCCTAAAAGACTATCGAATTTACGAAAGACAAAACAAGGTTTATGAGACACTAAAGACAATGAATCGACATTACAACTTTCTAATTGATCAGTTAAGAGTAATGAAGGTCAGTTTTAGAAATTATCTTGATATAGTTTATCCAGGGTTTGATGAATTATTTGACAATCCATATTTGATAGTACCTATAACAATTTTAAAGAAATACCCACATCCTAACATCTTAGAAAGACATAGGGTGGATACCATAGTTAAATACTTAACAAAGCACACAACTCATAAAGAGAACTATAATATACATCAAGCAAACAAACTGAAGGAGTATAGTTTAAGAGCTCTTTCAGGGTGTGATAAGGAGAGCATTGAAGTAATAATTCTCAAAAGTCTAATTAAGCTAATAGAACTAAAACAAATTGAAATAAGAAATCATCTTAAAGATATGAAGACTATGAGTAAAAGGAACCCACTATATCTCCAACTATTATCAATACCAGGAATAGGTGAGAATCTAGCAATAAGGCTCATAGCAGAACTTGGAGACTTATCAAGGTTTAGTAATAAACGACAATTGGTGGCGTACGCAGGAATAGATCCAATTGTATATCAGTCAGGTAAAATGACTGGTGAACATCTACGAATCACGAAAAAAGGTAACAAAAATTTGAGAACATTATTATATCTAGCCGTTTCATCTAATATTAGAACAGGAAAACAAAATTCAATACTTGATTTTTACCACAAAAAAAGACAGCAAGATAAGCCCATGGCCTATAAAGCTGCCTTAATTGCATGTGCAAATAAATTACTACGAATAATTTATAGTATGCATATGAGTGGAGAATTATTCCACAGTTAAAACCTAATTTAATTATATCTTAATTAACTAGTTTATACTAGTTTTTTAAGTATGAAAATTATTTGATATAAATTAATTTCTTATTTACGTTGATTTTCTTTATCTAATTTTTTATACAAAAAAAGACAAACAACTAAGTTTGTCTATAATTCATTATTTTCAATTCTTTTAATTAAGTCTAGTACTTTCTCTTTAATAATATCTCTAGTATCTTCGAACCCCTTTTTAGAGCCACCTGACGGATCTTCAAGACCCC
>JAUVDP010000025.1 GCA_030595255.1 Mycoplasmatota bacterium
AATGTTTTTATCATCTACAACAAAGTAAACAATTAAACCTATTACATTTGTAACTAGAATTAAGATAATCCAAAATAATTTATTGTTACTATCAATATCTGAATTGTTAATAATATTAACAATAACCAAGACAGTAATTACTAAGAATCCAATCCCTAATAACAATGGAAAAAACAATATTAAACTCATATACAGCCCTCCTAATTTATTTTATAATGTTTTTATCACTTACTATAAAATATATTATTACCCCTATACCTTGTGTAAAAAGTATAAGTAAAATCCAAAAAATCTTATTTTTCCCTAATATTCTGTTATTTGTAATAACGCTTAGGATTATTATAAGCTCTAAAACAATAAATACTAATGCAACTAACCCTAACAACAACAACATAACATCCATAAAATTCCTCCATTCCTTTATATTATTATATCATAGTAAGTAGAAAATATGATATAATAATTTAGAGGTGATTTTATGGAGTATGTTGTATTTGATATTGAAACTACAGGTCTTGATACTGATAATGATCGTATTATTGAATTAGGAGCAGTGAGAGTTAAAGATGGTACTGTTACGGGTGTATTTGAGAAATTAATTAATCCTGGTATTTATATAAGTGATGAGATAACTAATATAAATGGTATATCAAATGAAATGGTAGAAGATGCAGATTATCCAGGTGTTGTTCTATCTGATTTTAATAGATTTATCGATGGAGTTGAGTTTTTAGTAGGGCATAACGCATACAGATTTGATTATCCTTTTATTCAAAGTGAATTTAAAAGAAACTTTATAAAACACGATAAACTATATATTAAAGACACAGTATTTATTGCGAGGAAGAAAATTCCTAGGCTTAGAAGTTATTCACTTAAGAATTTAGCTATTCATTTTGGGATTGAAAATAAAACAGCACATAGAGCACTTAGTGATGTTTATGCAACATTTGAATTATTTGAAAAATTAAATAAAATATAAAATAGCATCTCGTGAGTATAATACTTGCGAGGTGTTTTTATGTTAGATTGTAAGATATGTGGAAAGAACTTGTATAAAAATATTACGTTTAATAATATGTTTAGATTAGATTATTATGTTCATTCTGAATGTATTGACAAATTAGTATTTAATAAGGAAGAGGAAGTAATTCCAATTGAATCAAATACTATTATTTATGACTATGTTTTTAAGGAGTTACCAAGTAGTTTTAATAAAGAATATTTAGAATTAAATTATCTAAATCAAGTACTTGAAAAACACATAGAAAAAAAGGACTGGTCAATGATGATTTTATATGATGAATTAATTGACAATTTTATACAAAATAACAACCCTTATCTCTTAATAAACTTGACCAATTACCCGATTTTATTAATTTCCCTTGAAGAAAAAAATATAGCTGTTTTTGAACAGTTATAATTTTTAAATTTCTGTGTATTATTATAAAAATAGTATCATAATGTGTTATAATATATTATAAAGAAAAAAGGGAGATGATTTAATGAAAGTACAAGTTCGCGGGAAAAATGGATTTGAAGTAACTGATGCGATTAGTGCTTACGCCGAAGGTAAACTTGAAAAAGTTGAGCGTTATTTTAAAGAAGAACTAGATGCATACGTTGTTTGTAAAATCTATAAGGATCATCACAAAGTCGAAGTTACTATCCCAACTAAGTACTACACAATGCGTGCAGAGGTCTCAAATGAAGATATGTACGCAGCGATTGATTTAACTATTGATAAATTAGAATCACAAATTAGAAAGAACAAAACAAGGATTACAAGAAGTCTTCAAAAGAAAGATGGAGTTAGTGATTTATTCCATGATGCATTAGACTTAGAAGCACTACAAAGAGAATTAGTTGATTTACCAATTAAGAAAAAAAGTATTGTCCTAGATAGTATGGAAATGGAAGATGCTTTAACAGCAATGGATATGTTAGGACATGATTTCTTCATATTTAAAGAAGCTAAGACAGGAAAAGTGAATGTAGCTTATCTCCGTAATGACGGTAAATATGGTGTAATCGAAACAGATTAATTTAAAATGCGCTTCGGCGCATTTTTTTTGATACAATTAGAATATATTATATATATTCAAATTATTTGTATTAAAAAGATGTTTTATGATATGATATTAATGACTATAAAGAGGTGACGTATTATGTTTAAGAAATTTTTTGATGTATCAAGAAAAGAACTTAAAAAATTGACAAAAATTGCTGATCAAGTTTTAAGTTTAGAAGAAGAGATTAAAAAACTATCTGATGAAGAATTAAAAGCTAAAACAGATGAGTTTAAAGAAAGATTCAATAATGGTGAGACATTAGATGAACTTTTAGTAGAATCTTACGCTGTAGTAAGAGAAGCATCTACTAGATTTTTAAAGATGACTCCCTTTCATGTACAGGTTATGGGAGCAGTAACAATACATGAAGGTAATATCGCAGAAATGAAAACTGGTGAAGGTAAAACATTAACAGCTGTAATGCCAGCGTATTTAAATGCGCTTGGTGGTGAAGGTGTTCATATCGTTACAGTAAATGAGTACTTAGCTAGTCGTGAAGCTGAAGGTGAAATCGGTGATTTGTTTAGATGGCTTGGATTAACTGTAGGGTTAAACAAAAGAGAGTACTCTAAAGAAGAAAAAAGAGATGCATATTTAAGTGATATCTTATATTCAACTAATAATGAACTTGGATTTGATTACTTAAGAGATCATATGGTTATCTATAAAGAACAAATTGTTCAAAGACCACTTAACTTCGCAATTATTGATGAGATAGATTCAATCTTAATTGATGAAGCAAGAACTCCTTTAATTATTTCAGGAGGAACTAAAAATACTAGTAGTCTTTATCTTCAAGCTCAAGCTTTCGCAAGAAACTTAGAGATTGAAGAAGACTTTGAAGTTGAGATTAAACATAAATCGATTACTTTAACTGAGAAAGGTATTAGTAGAGCTGAAAGTTATTTTACATTAGAAAATTTATATGAATTAAAAAATGTAGGATTACTTCATAGTATTACTAATGCTTTAAAAGCAAACTTCACTATGGATTTAGATATTGATTATGTTGTTCAAGAGAATAAAGTAATCATTGTTGATGGATTCACAGGACGTTTAATGCATGGTAGACAGTTTAGTGAAGGATTACATCAAGCACTCGAAGCTAAAGAGGGAGTAGAAATTAAGAAAGAAACTTCTACACTCGCTACTATTACATTCCAAAACTTCTTTAGAATGTATCATAAATTGTCTGGTATGACAGGTACAGCTAAGACTGAGGAAGAAGAATTTAGAAATATTTATAATATGTTAGTAATTGAAATTCCTACTAATATGCCAATAGTTAGAGATGACGCGAATGATTTAATCTTCGCAACAATGAACTCTAAATATAGCGCAATAGCTAAAGAAATTGAAAAAAGAAATAAATTAGGACAACCAATGCTTGTTGGTACTATCTCAATAGAAACTTCGGAACTTCTATCTAAGTTGTTAAAAAGAAGAGGAGTTAAACATGATGTTTTAAATGCGAAACAACATGAAAGAGAAGCAGAGATTGTTGAAAAAGCAGGTAAAAAATATAGTGTTACAATTGCTACTAATATGGCTGGTCGTGGGACAGATATTAAACTTGGTGAAGGTGTTATTGCACTTGGTGGGCTCGCAGTACTAGGGACAGAGAGACATGAATCACGTCGTATTGATAATCAGTTACGTGGTCGTGCTGGGCGTCAAGGTGACCCTGGATATTCAAGATTTTTCTTATCAGGTGATGATGATTTAATGAGAAGATTTGGTGGAGAAAGATTTAAAAAGCAAATTGAATCACTAACAAGAACTCGTGATTCTAAAGACGAATCTCCTGTTGAATATAAAATCTTTAGTAAAATGGTTGAAAGAGCTCAAGGTCAAATTGAAGGTAATAACTTTGATAGACGTAAAACAGTTCTTCAGTACGATGAAGTATTAAGAAAACAACGTGAAGTAATTTATGGGCAAAGAAGAGATATCTTATTTAAAGAATCAATTATCGATATTGTTCATGGAATGCTTGAAAGAGCGATGAATACTAAGATAAATTCTTATGTTGACTATAGTGGAAAATCTCCTGTAGTAACTGGTGATGAGTTATATAAAGTCTTAGATGGAAAATATTTTAATCCTGGATTAGTTTCGAAAAGTAGATTAAAAGATAGTCCTGAGGCTGTTTATGAGTATGTAATTTCTTTAGTAAATAAAGATATAAAAGAGAAAATCGAAAAATTCTCAATTGATAAATTTAATGAGTTTTTAAAAGTTGTTGTATTACGTGTTGTTGATACTTATTGGGTTCAACATATTGATCAAATGAGTGAATTAAGACAAGGTATAGGACTTCAGTCTTATGCTCAAATGAATCCACTTCGTGAATATCAAGAAGTAGGATTTACAATGTTTTCTGATTTAATTATTTCAATTGAAGAAAATGTTGCTCGTTATGTATTACGTGCTGTAATTAGAGACAACTTACAACGTGTTCAAGTAGCTAAACCTACAGCAACACATTCAGGTAAAGAAGAAGATACCAAAAGAAAACCAAGAGTCGTAAGTAAAATAGGAAGAAACGATCCTTGTCCTTGTGGTAGTGGTAAGAAATATAAACAATGTCATGGAAGATAAATAAACCTCAAGAGAAATCTTGAGTTTTATCTATGAGGTGAACGTTATGCAAAAAAGTGAAATTAGACAAGAATTAAACATAATTAGTTCTCTTTATGAGGATGTTTTAAGTATGATTGATTTTAAATTACTAGAAGATGAAGTTAAGAGCCTTGAAAAGGTTACTTATGTTCAGACTTTTTGGGATGACGTAGATAACGCTAATAAAGTTGTTAAAGAATTAAAGCTTTTAAAGGGTAAATATAATAAGATCATTGAGTTTAAAGAGTTATATGAAGAATGTGTTATGACTGCTGAGTTTATGCTTGAAGGTGAAGATACTGAAAGTGAATTTGTAAAATCTGTTAAGTTATTAAAAGAAAAGGCAGAAATACTTAGTGTTGAATTATTACTTAAAGCTGAAAATGATAAATTAAACGCAATTATCGAAATACATCCAGGTGCTGGTGGGACTGAAAGTCAGGACTGGGCTGAGATGTTATTTAGAATGTATAAAAGATATGGTGAAACAAACAATTTAGAATACGAGTTATTCGATTATCAAAACGGTGATGAAGCAGGAATTAAAAGTGTTACTTTTGGTCTTCGTGGAACTAATGTTTATGGATATTTAAAATCAGAAATAGGAGTTCATCGATTAGTTAGGATTAGTCCTTTTGATAGTGGTGGAAGAAGACATACTAGTTTTGCTAGTGTGAATGTTATTCCCGAAGTTGATGATTCTATTAAAATTGAAATAAATGAAAATGATTTAAAGATAGATACATTTAGAAGTAGTGGAGCTGGAGGGCAAAGTGTTAATACAACTGATAGTGCAGTTAGAATTACGCATTTACCTACTAAGCTCGTTGTTAATGTACAAAATGAAAGATCACAAATAAAAAACAGAGCGAAAGCTATGCAAATATTAAAAGGTAAATTATATCAATTAGAAGAAGAGAAAAAACATGCTGAGTTGTCTAGTCATAGACAAACTGGTGTTTCTAATTCTTTTGGATCGCAAATAAGAAGTTACGTAATGCATCCTTATTCGATGGTTAAAGATCATCGAACTAACATTGAAACAGGTAATGTTTCTAAAGTTATGGATGGATATATTGAACCATTTATTAATGGGTTCTTAAAACAAATTGCAAGAGGTGAACAGCATGAGTGAACATCGTAAATTAAAAGTTGTTTCTAAGTATGAAAGATATATTATGATAAGTATCGGTATTATAATTATGAGTTTAGGGTTTTATTATTTTATATTACCTGCTGATTTAGTAGTAGGTGGAGTTACTGGGCTTGGACTAGTCCTTACAACTACATTTGAAGGATTTCCAGTTAGTGTATTTGTATTAGTATTAAACGTAATATTATTATTCGTTGGATTAATATTTTTAGGTAAAAAACTATTTGTAAGAAGTATTTATGGAAGTTTATTGTTTCCTTTAGTTTTATTTATAATGGAAACATTCTTACCTTTAATTGATATTAAAGAAGATTTATTTTTAGCTGTAACATTTGGTGGTGTATTACTAGGAGTTGGATTTGGATTAGTTATTAAATATGGTGGAACAAGTGGTGGAACCGATATTCCTATTAAAATATTGAATAAGAAATTAAAAATGCCGATAAGTTTAGCGATATATAGTATTGATGGAATAATTATATTTTTAGGTGTTTTAGTATTTTATAGTGAGTATGGAATTACTGCTGGTCTTTACGCTATAATTACAATGTTTATTAGTGGATATGCAGCTGATATGGTAATTGTTGGTAGAAACAGTAAAAAAGCAGTTCAAATAATTACTGATTTTCCTACTGAGATTAAAGAAGCTATTTATGAACTTTTATACAGAGGTGTAACAGAAGTTAAAATAAGAGGTGGATATAGTAATAAAGATAAAATAATGCTTGTTACTGTAATTACTAAACAAGAGTATTATTTTATTAGAAATATTATCGCAAGAATAGATGAAAATGCATTTGTGTATGTAACTCCGGCAACGGAGATACATGGTGACTTTGAAGAAAGAGAGAGTGATTAATATGTTTAGAAAGATTATGTTTATATTTGGAGTTTTAGCAATATCGTTAACTTTAGCGGGGTGTGATAAAGAACCTAATATTGAATATGTAGTAGAAACTTGTAATTTTACAGGGGATTTAACTTGTCCGGAACCTGATTTTGATGATGATTTATTATTTGAAGTAATGTACGCTTTAGAAAGCAACCATTATACTGAGCCAAGTAGAGAATTGTTAATTGAAGGTGCTATTGAAGGAATGATTAATATTTTAGATGATCCTTTCACAACTTATTTTGATAGTGAAGAAGCTGCTTCTTATATAGCTGGGTATGGTGAAACATATGTTGGTATTGGAGTTGTTGTTCAATTTTTAGATGAGTTAGTTGTTATTCAGTCTGTAATGGATGGAGGACCAGCTGATACAGCTGGACTTAGAGCTAATGATATTATAGTTGAGGTTGATGGAATAAGTCTTATTGGTATGTCGTTTTATGAAATAATAGGATATGTTATTGGTGATGAAGGAACCGATGTTAATATTGGTGTTGTTCGTAACGGTGTTGATGGTATTCTTACTTTTTCTATGACAAGAGCTGTTATTAGTAATCCTACTGTAGAATATACAAGTTATTTAGTTGATGGTGAGTTAATTGGATATATAAAAGTTAATACTTTTGGTGATTTAACTGCGAGTTTATTCCATGCGGCAATTGTTGATTTGGAATCTGATGGAATTGATTCTTTAATTATTGATTTAAGAGTTAATGGCGGTGGATATTTAACTGCGGTTTTAAATATGTTAAGTGAGTTATTAGTTAATGATAGTGTGGAGATGTTTGCAACTGAGAGTTATAAAAACGGAATAGTTTCTCGTACTGAGTATTTTGGACAATTATCTACAGCTAAAACGTATGATATTGTAACTTTAGTAAATGGTAATAGTGCTTCAGCAAGTGAAGTATTTGCAAGTGCAATGCAAGAACATGGTGGATACACTGTTGTTGGTGTTACAACTTTTGGTAAAGGAACTATGCAAACAGATATGAGTTTATCAGCATCTGTTGGAGATAGTTTACATATTACTATTGGTAAATGGTTTACTAGTGATGGTAATTGGGTTCATTATGATGGTGGAACTGATGGAGTTGTACCTGATGTTGTTCAAGAATTAAATGAATATGAAAAAGCTTATAAAGTATTCTTATTAAATGAAGAAGTTATTATGTATGATACTGTGGATGATAGAGTAGCTAATGTTCAATTAGTATTAAATATTATGGGTTATACTGTAAGAACTGATGGATATTATGATGTATTTACAAAAAATGCAGTAATAGATATTCAATCAGACAATTCGTTACCAACTACTGGTAACTTAGATAGCGACACTTTAGAAATTATTAATGAAGCGTTAAGTGCTTATCAAAATGATGTTGAGAATGATTCACAGCTTCAAGCTGCGATTGATTATTTAACAGGGAATTAATAAAATTATATAAAAAAATATTAAAATAGATAAATGGGAAGTTACTAGAAGGGGAGATATTAATATGTTTAAAAAGATATTTTTAATTACTTTAGTTTTTGCTATGTCATTAACTTTAGTTGGATGTAAAAAGGAATATGTAATTGAGACTTGTGAAATTACTGGAGAGGCAGATTTTCCAGAAAATGAAATTGAATATGATTTATTGTCTGAAGTGATTTACATTTTAGAAGGGACTCATTATACTGTGCCTACTAGAGAATCTTTAATTGAAGGCGCAATTGAAGGGGTAATAAGTAGTTTAGATGATCCTTATACAAGATACTTTGATAGTGAAGACTTAATTAATTATGAAGCGAATTTTAATGAATCTTATATAGGTTTAGGGGTTTCAATTGAAACTATAGATGATTCTTTTGTTATTAGAGAAGTTATTAAAGGAAGTCCTGCAGAACTCGGAGGTATTATAGAAAACGATGTTTTAGCATCAATTGATGGTATTTCAGTTTTTGATATATCGTATTCTGAAATGTCTGATTTATTAGATGCCGATGAAGGAGAAGTAGTAGAATTCGGTGTCATTAGAAGTGGGATTGAAAGTATTAATATTATACCTGTTACAGTAGGAATTGTTTTTTATCCTTCGATTAATTACAGTGTAATTGAAAGAGAAAATGAATTAATTGGATATATAAATATAAGAATATTTGCGAATCTAACTGCGAAATTATTTCTTGATGCTTTAAGTGATTTAGAAAGTCAAGGAATTGATGCTTTAGTTATTGATTTAAGAGGAAATCGTGGTGGACATTTATCTACTACAATAAATATACTGAAGTGGTTATTAGTATTTAATGATACTCCAATGGGTAATTTTTCAAAAAATCATTATGGTAGAGTATATAGTTATTACTATTATGGTGCTTTAGCAGAACCAAAAGATTATGATATTGTAACTTTGGTAAATGAAAGAAGTGCTTCAGCTAGTGAAATATTTGCGAGTGCTATGCAGGAACATGGTGACTATACAATATTAGGTGTAACTACATTTGGTAAGGGTGTTGGACAAAACAATATAGAATTGGAAGAAGTAGTTGGAGACAGTTTGAATGTAACTACAGGTACGTGGTATACTCCTGAAGGAAACTGGATTCAAGGGATTGGTGTTGTTCCAAATATTATCCAAGAACTAAATCAATATGAAGAAGCATATGAAGGGTTCTTACTAAATGGCGAAGTGATTATGTATGATACTGTAGGGGAAAGAGTAGCAAACATTCAAGTAATACTAAATCTTATGGGATATACTGTGAGAACTGATGGATATTATGATATAGCTACTAAGGAGGCAGTAATGGAAATACAAACAAATAATTCGTTGCCAGTAACTGGCAACGTAAATAGTGATACTTTAGTAATTATTAATGAAGCGTTAAGCGTTTATCAAAATGATCCAGAAAACGATTCACAGCTTGAAGCTGCACTTGATTACTTAACAGGTAATTAATGATATTTTTAGAAGAGATAATTAAAACTAAAGGAAATCGCTATTTATTAAAAGTAAGAAATAAAGAAGAAATTGAAACGTATTTGATTTATGAAAATACGATTATTAAGTATAGTTTTTTATCTCCAAGGGAATTAAGTTTAAGAGAATATGAAATTATTAAATCGGATAAAACAACTGATCAATTATATGAAAAAGCATTAAAATATATTGATTATAAAATGAGAAGTATTAGTGAAGTAAAAAAGCATTTAGGTAAAGATATTAAAGATAGTTCTGTGATTAATAAGATTATAGATAAACTTAAAAGTAACGGATATTTAAATGATGATTTTTATGCAAAGACTTATATAAATGAGAAAATTGATTTTGATTTAGTTGGTCCTAGATATATTAGAGAAAAGCTAATATTAAAGGGAATACATTATGATATTATATATGCTAATTTAATTAATTATAAAGAGGAAAAACAGTTTGAAAAAGTATTTGAATTAATTAAAAAAGAAACTAAATATAATATAAAAAAACCTTATAAAAAAGCTTATATATCTTTAAAACAAAAGCTTGTGAATAAAGGATTTAATTTAGGTGTTATTGAGTCTAGTTTATTATCGAATATTGATTTAATTAAAGAATGTATTGATGAAGATAGTCTAATTTTAAAAGAGTTAATTAATCTTAAAAAGAAATACGATTTCACTAATTATTTAGATAGAAACAAAGTTATTAGAGCTCTTCTTAGTAAAGGGTATGACTACGAAACTATTAAAGAACACGTGAAAGGGTGATTTAATGTCAGTAATGAGTAAAGATGATTTATACTTTTTTAATCAAGGTAAATTATATGATAGTTACCGTATTTTTGGTGCGCATATTTTAAAGGATAAATCAGGAAAATTTACAGGTACAAGATTTACTGTATGGGCTCCTCACGCAAAAGAAGTTAATGTCATGGGGGAATTTAACAATTTCCAAGCTTGGGTTCATAATTTAACTAAAGTTGATGAATCTGGGATATGGAGTATAACTATTAAAGATGCTTATGAATGGAATAGTTATAAGTATGAGATTAAAACTTTTGATGGAAGATCTTTATTTAAAAGTGATCCTTATGCTTTCTTTAGTAGCGAAAGACCTGAAACTGTATCTAAGATTTATGATTTAGATGGATATAAATGGAATGATAATTCATTTATGAAAAAAAGAAATCAAGTTAACCCATACGAATCTCAAATGTCTATATATGAAGTTCATTTAGGTAGTTGGATGACTAAGCCGGGTGGAGGGTTTAATAAATATAATGAAATGGTAGATTTATTAATTCCTTACTTACTTAAAAATGATTTCACACATGTTGAGTTAATGCCAGTAGTAGAACATCCACTAGATCAATCATGGGGATACCAAGGTACTGGATATTTTAGTGCAACTTCTAGATATGGTGTACCTAAAGACTTAATGTATTTTGTAGATCAATGTCATAAAAATGATATTGGAGTTATTTTAGATTGGGTTCCCGGACATATTTGTCGTGATGATCACGGATTATATATGTTTGATGGTGAACCTTTATATGAATATAGTGAAGAAGCAAAAAGAGAAAATATTATATGGGGAACTGCGAATTTAGATTTAGGAAAAGGTGAAGTTCAAAGTTTCTTAATTTCTAATGCTTTATATTGGATGAAGTATTTCCATGTTGATGGATTTAGAATTGATGCTGTTTCTAATTTAATATATTACTTAGGTGATTCAAGTAATGGGATAAATCAAGGTGCCCTTGAATTCCTTAAAAGATTAAGTACTGAAGTATTTAAAGAATTTAATAACTGTTTATTAATCGCAGAAGATTCAACTGCATATCCAAAAGTTACTCACCCTGTTCATGAAGGTGGGTTAGGATTTAATTATAAATGGAATATGGGATGGATGAATGATACGTTAGAGTATTTTGAAAAAGATCCAGTTCATAGAAAATATCATCATGAATTTATTACGTTTGGACTTGAATATGCCTTTAGTGAAAATTATGTTTTACCACTATCGCATGACGAAGTAGTTCACGGTAAAAAATCATTAGTAAATAAAATGCCAGGAGATTACTGGCAAAAGTTTGCGAACTATAGATCTTTAATGGGATTATTCTTTACTCATCCAGGTAAAACATTACTGTTTATGGGCTCTGAATTTGCTCAAATGCATGAATGGAAAGATCACTCAGAACTAGATTGGAATTTACTTGATTATCCTCTTCATCATGGGGCTAATCGTTTTGTTAGAGATATGAATAGGATAGTAAAAAGTGAAAAATCACTTCATGAACTTGATCATAACCCGTCTGGATTTAAGTGGATTGATTCTAAAAATAATGATTATTCTATCTTTAGCTTTGTAAGATATGCTAAAGATAGCAATGATTTTACTGTCGTAATTTTAAATTTAACTCCAATGGTTCATCATAATTTTAGAATTGGAGTTCCTAAAAAAGGGAAATATTACGAAATCATTAATAGTGATTATGGAGTATATGGAGGATCTAACTTATTCAATGGAGATAATATGTTTAGTCATGATATTCCAATGCATAATATGGATCAATCAATAGATATGGTATTAAGTCCTTTAAGTATTACAATAATTAAGTGTGGTGATTAAATGAAAAAAAGAGTTGTCGCAATGGTACTTGTTGGAGGAAGAGGAACAAGATTAGGAAAAATCACAAAAACAACCGCAAAACCTGCGGTTACTTTTGGTGGGAAATATAAATTAATTGACTTTGTTCTTAGTAACCTATCTAATTCAGCCATAAACACTCTAGGAATCATTACTCAGTATGAACCGTATGAATTACTCAGTTATATCGAACATGGCTCTACGTGGGATTTAGATGTGAATGAAGCAGGTGTTAGTTTCTTAACTCCTTATACTTCCGCGTCTGGAGAGTTATGGCAAAAAGGAACAGCACACTCTGTTTATCAACACTTTAGATTTATTGATCAATATGATCCTGATTATGTTTTAATCTTATCAGGAGATCATATTTATAAAATGGATTATAATAAATTGATTGATGAGCATATTGCTAATAAAGCTGATGTTACTATTTCAACATTTAAAGTAAATGATGATCCTAGTAGATATGGAATATTAGATTTAGATAAAAAAGACTTAGTTGTTAGTTTTGAAGAAAAGCCAGAAAATCCAAAATCTAAACTTGCTTCAATGGGAGTTTATGTCTTTAATAGAGAAATTTTAAGAACTTTACTTAAAGAAGGAGATAATTCAAACTTTGATTTTGGGAATGATATTATACCTCTTGCTTTAAAGAGTGACTTAAAAGTATATGGACACAGATTTAAAGGATACTTTAGAGATGTAGGAACAATTGATAGTTTATATAAAGCTAATATGGATATACTCGATAAACCACATTATTTAAAAGCGTATGACTATAATGATTTTCCAATATTAACTAAATCATCTAATTTACCTCCGCATCATATTTTAGGAGATAATAAAATTGTTAATAGTTTAATTAGTGATGGATGTTTAATTAATGGAGAAATAAAACACTCGATATTATCGAGTGGTGTTTTAATTAATGAAGGATGTAAAATAAAAGATTCAATTATTCATTCTAATGTAAAAATAGGAGCTAACTCAATTATTGAAAAAGCTATTATTGTTGAAAATTCAGTAATTTTAGCTAACTCTATTCTTAAGTTTAAAGAAGTAACAGTAATTGATAATGATTACTTATGGAAGATGGGTGAAGATGATGAATAAAAAGATGTTTGCAATAGTAGACGCAACTTTTAAAGTCAACTTAGAACAGTTAACTCTTCACAGAATGCCTGGTGCATTACCATTTTCAGGTAAATATCGATTAATTGATTTTACTTTATCAAATATTAGAAACTCAAATATTATAAATGTTGCAATATTTCCTTATGGAAATTATCGTTCACTTCAAGATCATGTTGGTAGTGGAAAAAGATGGGACTTAGATAGAAGAAGAGATGGTTTATTTATTCTTCCTCCTAAGAATTTATACATTCCACCAGAAGAAATGATTACTTTCCAACGTATGTTTGAACATATTGAGTTTTTCAAAAGATCAACTCAAGATTACGCAGTAATAACTTCCGCAAATATTGTATGGAATATTGATTTTCATAAATGTTTAGAGGAACATATTAAAAGCAAAGCTGATATTACAGAGGCTATGTATGAACATATCCGTTTAAAGACATTTATAATTTCTAAAAAATTACTTATTGAAT
Organism: Mycoplasmatota bacterium; assembly: GCA_030595255.1. Lineage (GTDB taxonomy): Bacteria > Bacillota_I > Bacilli_A > Izemoplasmatales > Izemoplasmataceae > JAFGXW01. The sequence goes on from JAUVDP010000025.1 coordinate 13,965, forward strand.
ATATTGAAACATATGATTCGCTTGAATATAAAACAATGTTAGATTTAGTTGAAAAAGCACCAAATCTAAATATTCAAATATATAAACATGATAATTATACAAGAACAATTGATGATACATTTAACTACTTAAAATCGAATTTAGATATGCTTAAATTTGATATTGGTAGAACAATCTTTAGAGAAGATAGACCTATCTATTCTAAAGAAAAAACCGCACCACCAGCTAAATATTTAAATAACGCTACAATTACTAACTCAATGATTTCTTCAGGGTCTATTATTGATGGGACAGTAATTAATAGTGTTCTTGGTCGTGATGTTAAAGTTAAAAAAGGTTCAGTAATAAAAAACAGTTATATTATGAGTAATTGTGTTATTGAAGAAAATGCGAATATTAATTTTACGATATTAGATAAACAAACAATCGTAAAAAGAGATACAATTTTAGAAGGTTCTTTAAGAGATCCTTATGTTACTCAAAAAGAACAAATTGTATCTTATTTTGATAGCTTAAGAGTATTACTTGTAGCTAGTGAATCTTATCCGTTTATTAAAACAGGTGGACTAGCTGACGTTATTGGTTCTTTATCTCGTAATCTAGCACGTAAAGGAGTAGATACAACTGTTGTATTACCTCTTTATAGAAAGATAAGAAAAGAATTTGAATCAGTAATTAAAAGTGATTTTACAAAAACAATTATCTATGATGAAGAACGATATAAAGTGAGAATTTATACATATCGATATAACAAAGTAAAATATTACTTTATTGATAGTTTCTCATTCTTTGATAATGATCTAATTTATGGACTTGAAAATGACGCAGATAGATTTGCCTTTTTCAATAAAGCAGTTATTGAATTACTTGATGATTTAGATCCATTTGATTTAATACATATTCATGACTGGCATACATCACTTATCCCTTTATTACTTGATAATTCACCACATAAAGGAACTTCTACATTACTCACAATTCATAATATAGATTATCAAGGAGTAGCAGAAAAAGATATAATTAAAAAAATAGGAATAACTGATTATATTTTTAAGGATGATCATATTAATTTCTTAGAAATTGGTATTAATACAGCTACTAAATTATCAACTGTATCACCAACTTATAAGGAAGAACTTAAATATGAATATTACGGTAAAAACTTAACTTATTCTTTATTTAAAAGAGAAAGAGATTTTTATGGGATATTGAATGGTATTTCTAGTTTATTTAATCCTGAAAAAGATAAAGTACTTAAAAAGACTTATTCAGTAAATTCTTTTCAAGACAAATACATTAATAAACTTTATCTTCAAGAGAAGATGGGACTACCTATTAATAAAGATGCCTTTGTAATAGGAATGGTAACTAGAATAGTTGAACAAAAAGGATTTGATTTAATTTTATCTTCTTTTGATAGCTTACTAGAAAATACTGATATTCAATTTGTTTTACTAGGTTCAGGAGATCAAAAATATATTAATGAACTTTTAAAATTAGAAGAAAGACATCCAAATCAAATCAAATTAAACATTGGATATGATGCGACTAATCCTAATTATATATATGGAGGAGCAGATGTATTCTTAATGCCATCAAGATTTGAACCTTGTGGACTTGGGCAAATGATTGCCTTAAAATATGGAACACTACCAATAGTTAGAAGAACTGGTGGATTAAACGATACTATAACAAGGTATGATCATTTAACTGATAAAGGTAATGGATTTACTTTTGGTAATTATGATGCAGTTGAAATGAAAAACACTATTTTAAGCGCTTATGATCTATACAAATCAAATAAAGATGTATGGAATATTTTATTAAAAAGAGCGATGAAATCAGATAATAGTTTAGTTAAATCTACACAAAAGTATATTGAACTATATAAAATGATTACTAAAAACTAAAATAAGATAACGGTTTCAGTATTATAAAACAAGTAATTATTTTAGGAATAAGTTATAATTAAAAGCATCAAAGGAGTTGTTAAAATGAGTAACTATTTTAAAGATGAAAATACGTTTATTAATGAATTTAAAGAACGTATTGGAAAAAGATATATTGTAAAGTTTGAAAATTCTACAATAAGACAAAAATATAATGTTTTAGGTGAAATGGTATCTGAAGTTGTAGCTAAGGATTGGCTTAATACTAAAGAAGTATTAGAAGGTGAATCTTTAAAAGAAGTATATTATTTCTCAATGGAATTTTTAATGGGAAGATTAATTACTAATAATATAATGAACTTAGGACTTAGAGACATAGTTGAAGGTGCTTTTGTTAAAGAAGGTATTGATATTAATGAAGTAGAAGATTATGAAGCTGACGCTGGACTTGGTAACGGTGGATTAGGACGTCTTGCTGCTTGTTTCTTAGATTCTATAGCTTCTTTAAGTTATCCAGGATACGGAAATGGTATTCGATATAGATATGGTCTTTTTGAGCAACAAATACAAGACGGATATCAAATAGAAAAACCTGATGATTGGTTAAAAGATGGATATGTATGGGAAGTTAGAATGGAAGAAGAAAGCTTAATGATTCCTTTTGGAGGATACGTTGCGTTTGAAAACGAAAATGCTGTATATTATCCTGATGAATTAATTAAAGCAGTTCCATATGATGTTCCTGTAGTAGGAGATAAAAATGGGATTGTTACTCAATTACGTTTATGGAATGCTGAACCTACAAATGTAAGACCAGCTGATGTTGATGCATTTTCTTATGATACTTCTATCAGAAATATTAGTGGATTCTTATATCCTGATGATTCATCACGTAAAGGTAAAGTGTTAAGATTAAAACAACAATATTTCTTTAGTGCAGCAGGACTTAGAAGTGTTCTTGAAAAACATATTGCTAAATATAAAACATTACAAAGTATTCCTGAAAAATTAGTATTACAAATTAACGATACACATCCATCATTATTAATCGCTGAATTAATGAGATTATTAGTTGATGACTATGAGATGCCATGGGATGAAGCATGGGATATTACTAATAGAACTTGTGCTTATACAAATCATACTATTTTAGCTGAAGCATTAGAAAAATGGCCAGTGGATATATTCCAACCAGTATTACCAAGAATATTCCAAATAGTAGAAGAAATTAATAGTAGATTTTGTTTGATGTTAATTGAAAAAGGATATGACCAAGAAACTATAAATAAACTAGCTATAATTTCATATGGTAGAGTTCATATGGCGCATCTTGCTATTGTAGGATCATTTAGTGTTAACGGTGTAGCTCAACTTCATACAGATATTCTTATGAATATTGAAATGAAAGCATTTAATCTTTTATATCCAGGAAAATTTAATAATAAAACAAATGGTATAACTCATAGAAGATGGCTAAAACATTCTAATAAAGAGTTATCTGATATCTTAGATACAGTTTCAGATAACTGGACAAAAGATCCGTTTGAACTTGAAAAATTACTTCCAAAAGCAAAAACTAAAAAATATAAAAAACTTATTAAAGATATGAAACATCAGAAAAAAGTTGTTCTAGCAAATAGAATATTTGAAGAACAAGGAATTCAATTAGACCCAAATTCTATCTTTGATATTCAAGTTAAAAGAATGCATGAATATAAACGTCAGTTAATGAATGCCCTTCATATAATGCATGTATATAATAAACTTAAAACTGATAAAGAGTTTAAAGCTAATTATTATCCACATTCATTTATCTTTGGAGCAAAAGCTGCAGGTGGATATTTCTATGCCAAAAAGATTATTAAGTTAATAACTTCAATTGCTGAAAAAGTAAATACAGATGAAGAAACAAATGATTTACTTAAAGTAATATTTGTTGAAAACTATAATGTAACTTACGCAGAACAAATTATGCCAGCATGTGATATTTCTGAACAAATCTCAACTGCTTCAAAAGAAGCAAGTGGAACTGGTAATATGAAATTCATGATGAATGGAGCTATTACTCTTGGTACTTTAGATGGAGCTAATGTTGAAATTGCTGAGCTTGTAGGAGAAGAAAACATTGTAATCTTTGGTCTTACAAGTGATGAAGTAAATGAAATGAATAAAGCTAATTCATATAATCCTTTAGAGATGTATGAAACTAATAAAGACTTAAGATTAGTAATAGACCAATTAACTAATGGATTTTTTACAAATGTTGATGAACATGAATTTGCTGAAATTAGAGAAAAACTATTATTAGTTGATCAATATTATGTATTAAAAGACTTTGGTGGTTATGCCCAAGCTCACATAGAAGCAAACGAAATGTATAAGGATGAAGAAAGATGGCTTGAAGCAAGTATTATTAATATTGCGAAAAGCGGATACTTCTCAAGTGATAGAACAATTAATCAATATGCTAAAGAAATTTGGAATATTAAGAATATTAAATAATTTAAACGGCTAAATTTAGCCGTTTATTTTTTTATTTACAAATCACTTTCCAATTCATAATTCATATTGTATAATATGCGTATAATTAGAAAATAACTTTTAAAGGAGGAAACTTATGGGTTACTGGGGACTAGGTATTTTTGAAAATGATGATGCAGTAGATTTATTAATTGAGTTTGAAGAACAAAATTCATTTGCAGTTCTTATTAGTGCAGTTGAACAAGTTATAACTGATGATCAAGTTGAAGTAGAAGATGTTAACGCAGCTGCCGCTGCTATTGAAATAATTGCTGCAATTTACGAAAGCAAATCTGATAGCTTTCCTGTACTTGAAAGCATGACATATGAACAGCTAGTTTCTAACTTTAATAATGAAGTTACTAGTACTATTCTTTCTTTATGTGAAGACGCTATGTCAATCATTACAAGGATGGAAGATAACATGCAAGTTGAGATATTAGACAATCAAGGATTACTTGAAGAATGGCTTGATGTTATTGATGAATTATCAGAAAGATTATTTTAAAAAAAAGTGTAGAAATGCACTTTTTGTTATTCTAGTTGACATACCTGTAATTATAAATTATACTATGATTGAATTAATCTTCAGGGCAGGGTGTGATTCCCGACCGGTGGTATAGTCCACGAGCGTGATAAGACGCATGAACAGGTGTAACTCCTGTACCGATAGTATAGTCTAGATGAAAGAAGATATTATTTTGATATATCCCTTTTTAAATGAGCCTAACGAAGATTTAATTCGTTAGTTTTTTTATTTTAAAAGGAGGAAAAAAATATGACTAATGACACAAAAAAAATGGTTACTTTAGGAGTTTTATCTGCACTTGGTGCTATTCTTATGATAATTGAAATTCCTTATCCTTTTGTACCATTCCTTATGCTTGACTTAAGTGATGTTGTTGTTCTAGTTATCTTTGCATTTTACGGCTGGAAAGAAGCCGCACTTGTTGGGTTACTTAAGACAATTATACATGCCCTTACTAAGGGTGCTGTAGGTCTAATATTTATTGGACAAATAACAGCGTTTATCGCTAGTATGTCATACGTACTTGGAATGTACATTTCAGCTAACAAATTAAATCTAAATCGTTTACTTTCTGCGATTGTTTCAGTAATGGTGGTTACTATTATTTTAACAACGGCAAACTACTTATTCATTACACCAATTTGGTTCGGTGGAACAACATTCTTAGATATAAAAGACTGGGTTACTCCAGATGCTTTTGGTCTTAATGTTTCAGGTGGATATTTAATAGCGATTTTGGTAGCATATGTTCCATTTAATTTGTTAAAAGGAGCAGTTATCACTAGTGCTTACTTTGTAGTTTATAAATCAATTCATTACTTAAATCCAAATAACTAAAATTAATTAAAACACTTCTTATCAAGTGTTTTTTTTGTTATACTAATTGAAGAGGTGATACGGATGTATAATCAAGCATTAGAAGCAAAGAATTTTATTAAAAAACAATTTAAAGGTAATCCTAAAACTGCGATAGTTCTTGGTAGTGGATTAACTAGTATAATGGATGAATTAACAGATAAAGTGGAGATGCTTTATGAAGATATTCCTAATTTTGTTGTAAGCACAGTAAAAGGACACACTTCTAAATTAGTTTTCGGGAAACTAAATGGAAAAGAAGTATTACTTATGAGTGGTAGATTTCATTTTTATGAAGGATACACTATGAGAGAAATTACATTTCCTATATATGTATTTAAGTTACTAGGAATAGAAAATTTAATATTAACTAATTCATGTGGTGGAATTAATACAGAAAAAGTAAGTCCTGGATCAATAATGGTAGTTAATGATTTTATCAATTTAATGCCATCTAATCCTTTAGTGGGAGAAAATGATGAAAGATTTGGAACAAGATTCCCAGATATGACTGAACCTTATAGTTTAGAACTAAGAGCGATAGCTGAAAGTAAAGCTAAGTTACTAGATATTCCTTATGTTGAAGGAACATATACAGGATTTATTGGACCATATTATGAGTCTAAAGCTGAAATTCAAATGATTAAAAGAATGGGTAGTGATGCAGTAGGAATGTCAACTGTACCTGAAACTATAGTAAGTAACTATTTAGGGTTAAACACACTCGCGTTTGCGACTATTACTAATATGGCTACGGGAATTCAAAAGATGAAACACTCTCATGATAACGTAGTAAAAATGGCGAATGAGGCTAGTAAGAAATTAGCACTTTGGATAAAAGCAATAGTAGAAGAATTATAAAATAACACCAAATGGTGTTATTTTTTTGTATATATCTTGACATATTGACACCCTGTCAACTATACTATTAACAGTATGTCAATATTGAACTAAAAAAGATTGTTAGATATGAGGTGGATATTATGCCAAAAGATATGTTTAATCACATACCTAAAGAGAAACAAGAAATGTTCTTAAATGTAGCAATAGACGAGTTTACTACAAAAAGTTTTGAACAAGTTAGTGTTAATTCTATTGTGAAGACAGCTGGAATTTCAAGAGGATCATTTTATACTTATTTTGAAAATAAAGATGAGCTTTTTAATTATATTTTTACGAAAATTCGAGAAGAAAGATTTAATTATGCTAAAGAGTTACTAAAGGAATCAAATAGGGATTTCTTTGTATTCATTGAAAAGTTATTTGAATATGACTTTGATCATTTTTCAACTAAGAATAGATATTCACTCTTTAGAAATTATATTCATTATATTCAAGTACACAAAGGTGGATCAATTAAAGATTCAATGATTATGCCTCTTAGTGGTAAATTTACTAAAGAAGATAGATCTTATACTAAAGTTTTTGATGTAAAAAAATATGGAGATAATGATGCTGGATTTCTAGATCTAGTTGAGATGACAATGTTAATAGTAGTAAATACTTTCTTAAAGTCTGAATCAGAGAATTTAAGTAAAGATGAAATAATAAAAATATTTAGAAAAAGAATCGAGATACTAAAGAACGGTTCAAGAAAGAGAGAGAAATAATATGATAGTAGTTATATTTGTAGCATTACTTACATTACTCGCAGTGTATAAAGGAAAATGGGTTCGTAATCAAAATTTAAAATTATATATTGGAGCTGTAGTACTTGGGATAATTGCGTTCTTACTAGAAGATAAAGTAAAATTGTTTGAACCATTTGTACAAGGGTTTTTAGGACTTAGTTTCTTCTATATTGTAATGATGACGGGAGCTTTGAAAAAGAAATCAAAATTGAGAATTAAATATGCTGGAATTAGAAGAGAATATTCTATACTTGGATTTATCTTTATAACTCCGCATGCCCTTAAATACTTTTTAGAGTTTTTAAATGGTGAAATTCCATTAGAGTGGTGGGGAGTAGCAACTTATTTAATAATGCTTCCATTGTTTATTACTAGTTTCATGGCTATAAGAAAGAAAATGAGTAGAAACGCATGGGTTTATCTTCAAAAACTAGCATACGTTTCATATATA
>JAUVDP010000066.1 GCA_030595255.1 Mycoplasmatota bacterium
CCTCCAGTTAGAATAAATAAGTTGCTTTTCATAGCGTTTTGAATAGCGCGTTTTTGTAATTTTGTGTATTTAATATTATTGACTTCTTCGAATAGTTCAATGTAACTGTTGACTTTCTTTTGATCAATATCATCGTGAAAAATAGAGGTTAATTCCTTTATTTTATTAACTACATTTTCTTCGGCATAGTTAATTGTTCTTAATTTCACAATATTATCCTCAATAATGAAGAATTTCTCCTTAACTAATTCATCAATATATGTATTTATCATCTCATCTGACACTAATTCATTCTTTTTGTTCAAATTCTTCTGTAAATATTCCTTTAACTGGTCTAAATATAGAAAAGTATGTCCATAGTTTATACCCATAAGATTGTACAGGTATATTATCATAGCTTTTATTCTTACAGGGTGGTCCTCTTCAAACCCCAAATTCTTAGCAATTATGTCGGCTCTTTCAAATCCAATTCCATCGATATCGTAAATCAATTGATAAGGATTATTTTCGATAATCGCTATCGTTTCATTTTGATAAAATTTGTATATTTTTATCGCAGTTTTCGGTGTTATTCCATACCCATATAATTTAATAAGTGTATTTTCAGACGCCTTATTCTCAATGATTCCTGAGTGAATTATATCTTTTAATTTCTCCGTCATTTTTGGTACAGCATTAAGTGAGTTTTTATCTTCTAAAATCTTTTTGATAGTGTTCTTACCTAGCTTTGATACTATGTTCACCGCAGTCTTTGGACCGACCCCTTTAAAAAGGTCACTCGATAGATATTCAATTAACCCTGCAATAGAAGTCTCACTTAACTTTTCGAAACTTCTGACCATATATTGAAGTCCATATTTGTTGTGTTCTTTGAATTCTCCGAAGTATTTTACCTCTTCACCTCTCATAGGTTGAGGGAAATATCCAGTAATTGTTAATAAATCTTCATACGTGAAAAGTGTCAAATCTTCATTTGACTCAGTTATTTTTATTTTTAATATTGTAAATGAATTTTCTTCACTATGAAAAATTATTGCCTTTACGATTCCTTGGATATATTTCATATAACCACCTATTTAATTATATCATATTTTATTGTTTTCTGTATTGAGAAATATAGAAAAAAAGAGTACTACTTTTTACTTAAGTACTCTTCAATATCTTTCACTTCTTTTATAATGTTTTTACTTAGATTCACGCAACCATTTTTCGTTATTAATATATCGTCTTCAATTCTTATTCCAATGTTTTCTTCAGATATATATAATCCTGGTTCTATTGTTATTATCATACCTTCGATTAATTCAAGCTCGTGATGTCCTACATCATGTACATCCAATCCTAAGAAATGGCCAACTGAATGATAGTAATACTTGTTAATCTCTTCGTCAGTTTCAATTAATCCAATGCTTTTACACTCTTTAATTAACATGTCTCTTGCATATTTATTTAATTCTTTCCAAGTAATTCCTGGTTTTACATATTTTATTGATTCTTTATTTACTTTAAGAACAATTTCATATAGTACTTTTTGTCTTTCAGAGAATTTTCCGTTAATTGGATATGTTCTCGATATGTCTGATCCATAATTATTATATAATGCTCCTAAATCAAACAAGATAAGATCTCCCTTGTGGATATCACTATTATTATCTTCATAATGAAGCACTGTTGCATTTGATCCTGAAGCGGCTATTGTTTTGAATGAATTGCCTATACTTCCCTCAAGCTGGATTTGATGCGAAAAATCAGCCTCTAATTGAAATTCATTTGTACGTTCTTTAAGACTATTCATAATTCGATTTAATCCTGTCTCTGTAATATCTATCGCTTTTTTTAAGTTTTCTACTTCATAATCAGCTTTAAACATTCTTAAGTACGAAATATGTTCATTAATATTCTTAGTATTTAACTCTTTATAATTATTTAAAATAGATCCGAATTGCGAATGTGATATTGGTTCTTCACTTGAATTCACACGATATAAATCCATATAACAATTCTTTGGTGGAGCAATTCCTATTCCTCTACCGTAAGTCATCATACTTCTAAAAAATACTTCAAATTTATCTAAATAGTAAATTTTGGTGATTTCTATCCCCGAGATGTCACTTGCTTTTTGTTTATTGATTTTTTCTCCAGTCCACTGTCTCATATATTCTGTTGTTTCTTCAATGAAAAGCATACTAAAAGATTTCTTTTTACCTTTAACAATCATTAACCTTACATTTGGTTCACTTAATCCTGTTAAATAGAAAAAATTACGATGTGGAGTGTATTGGAAAAATTGATCAGTTGTTTTATGTGCAGGTTTCCCTGAATCTATAATGACAACACTTTCTTTTTCTATTCTTTCAGTAAGTCTATTTCTATTTTTCTTATATGCATTTTCCATATTAGTCACCTCATAAAAAATTATAACAAAAAAATCGTTTAATTAAAATAATAAAACTCACATTTCTGTGAGTTTTATTTTTACTAGTCTTTTAAATTTTTTGCTAAGTAAGCAATAGTTCTAATCATTTGAGCAGTATAACTCATTTCATTGTCATACCAAGTTAATACTTTAACCATTTGTTTACCGTCAACAGTCATAACTCTAGTCATGTTAGCATCAAATATAGTTCCATATTCACTACCAATAGTATCACTAGAAACGATAGGATCTTCAGTATAACCTAAAGATTCATTAGAGCGAGCTTTCATAGCTGCGTTAATTTCTTCTACAGTTACTGTTTTCTTAAGTTCTACAACTAAATCAACACATGATCCAGTTACAACAGGAACTCTTAAAGCGATTCCATCTAATTTTCCAGCTAAGTTAGGTAATACTTTACCAACTGCTACTGCAGCACCAGTACTTGTAGGTACGATATTTGCAGCTGCTGCTCTACCACGTCTTGCATATATTCCTTTTTTATGAGGAGCATCTAATGTATTTTGGTCATTTGTATAAGCATGAATAGTAGTCATAAATCCTTTTACAATTCCAAATTCTTCATCTAATACTTGTGCAACAGGAGCTAAACAGTTAGTAGTACAAGAAGCACCACTTACTACAGTTTCAGTTCCGTCTAAAATATCATGGTTAACGTTATAAACGATTGTTTTTACGTTACCTTTTGCAGGAGCACTTACGACAACTTTTTTAGCTCCAGCTGTAATATGTTTCCCAGCTCCAGCTTCTGATGTGAAGAAACCTGTACACTCAAGAACTACTTCTACACCAAGTTCTTTCCAAGGTAGTAATTCTGGATCTTTTTGTGCATAAACTTTAGTTTTCTTACCCTCAACTACAATACTGTCTCCATCAACTGTAATACTGTCATGTTTGTATCTACCTTGTGCTGTATCATATTTTAATAAGTATGCTAGAGTCTCAGCGTCTGTTAAATCGTTTAATGCCACGATTTCATAATCTGGATTTTCATTCATAATTCTGAACGCTAAACGTCCAATACGACCAAATCCATTAATTGCAACTTTTATAGCCATTTTTCAATTCCTCCTAATATTTTTTTAGTTCATTCTCATTATAATTCTTTTAGTTAAGAATTACAACAATTAGCACTCGTATAAAAGCGTTTTCTTTTAATTTATTATAAAAAAAAGTTAACTTAATATTAAGCTAACTTTTAATTAGTATGTGGTCTTTTTTGTTCTTTCTCTTGAAGTTCTTTAAAGTAAATATTAAGGGCGTTCATGTAGTCACAATCTTCCCCTTTATCACATGTTGTACACATAATTATTTCTCGTAATCTTCTTGGTATGAAAGTTCTTATTTCGTCTTCGTTATAGCCTACTTGCATTTTATGATCTTCAATTATGTTAGGTCTTCTTAAAACACTTGGATTTTCAATAATGAAATTTGTTAATTCACTCATTGTCATATCTTCTATATTTAGATTCTTTTCTTGAAATATTTTTGAACGAGTAGAAATTATATCATCAAATCCACCTTCTGTGTTTTTTAACATAAGGATAATATCATCTCTTGTGAGTCTTATATTGAATATATTTTTCTCGCGGTATTCTATACGATGATCATCAAACCATTTTTTAGCTTTTCGGCAAGAAGAGCAACTTGGCGTAGTGTATATTTGAATCATCAGTATCACCTTCTTTTTTATAATTTTTATAATGTAACTAACTTTCAATTTAATTATAACATAGAAAATCCAAGATTCAAGAAATTTCACCCGAGTTTTATAGTTAAAAAAGAGTAAAAGAGACAATATCCGCTTTAGTAGTGGAGATAAGTCTCTTTTTCAATTATTTTTTCTGTAGTAAAGTAGTAAATTGCTTTTTAAATATTTCTAATTTGTAAAATTCTTTAGAGAAATCAACATTATATTTTTTTGCCATTTCAACTACTTCATGATTCAACTTGTTCATATGTAATATTCCATTTGACATTTCTAGTGCCATAGCGCTGTTAAGAGCTTCCTTAAGTTTATTTACTGAATACTTATTCCCTGTTTCTAATTGTAGTAACCTGTATAGTGTTAAAGCTATAAAACATGTTAAGAAGTGTCCTTTAATATGTTCATCTGTCCACAAATAGACAGGTCTTCCTTCAAGATCTGTTTTTGTTACTCTAAATGAATCTTCTATAACTGATAACTGTCTGTATTTATCAATAATATCAAATGGTGTTAAATCAAGATTGTTTGTAACTATCGCATAATATCCATCTAGTGCGATATCTCTTTTATATTTTTCTTCATCAAATTCGTAATTGTTTTTTGTTTTTATAATTTCCCCTGTAGCTTTATCATACGTTGTTTTCTTAAAGTATTTCTTAACTCCAAATGAATTAGATGCGTTTAATAATGATGGCTCATTAATAAACTTACCTATTTTCTCATCAAGAAGTCCTCGTTTACCTTGTTGATACCGTTCATCCTTTAAACTCCAAAAACAAAGTAAGTGTTCAGTAATAGTAGATATTACTTTGCCTTTTTCGTTTTTAATGTCTCGTTCTCTCTTTATAGTTTTGTATTTGAATGTTCCATTACTATTTATAATATAGTCTTCTTGATCTAAAACGATATTTGATAATTTGTTACCTCTCATTCGTATTTTCTGAGAAATGATATATTTATCGTTGTTTTTGTCAATATAATCTAAGTTTTTACCACTGTTGTTACCTTTGTCTGCGACAATGGTAATCTTACCTAGATTGTAATGCTTTTTAATTGTTTCTAAGATTGGTTTCATTGTGCTTAAATCATTTGTGCATCCTGGAAACAATTCATATGTGATAGGTATACCATTTCTATCAATGAATAACCCCATCTGAATGATTCCTGTTTTTTTATTTTCTTTTGATACTCCTTTTTGTCTAAGTCCTACTAGTTCTTCTGATTCAAAATAATAGTTTGTTACATCGTAAAATACTAATGTACAATCTCTTCCGTATTCTTTACTTATCCCTTTATGCATAGCGTATGTTAAATCATCTTTAATAGTAGCTAAGTAATCTAATGATTTATAGACATCCTCTAACTTAAAATCACTAAACTCCAAGAAGTAATTTCCCTTGTTTTCATATGTTTTCTTTTTACTTGCTGGATTTAAACATCTTGAAAAAACTAATAGCTTTAAAATGTCATCTAGATTGTATTGACATTTTACTGATTCTTGGTATTTCTTCATAAATGATGAAATACCAATTTTGTTGTATATTCTCTCTAAAAAGACATATCCGTAATTAAGTAATGATTTGCTTTGTAGTTTAGTGAAATCAATTAATAGCTCTTGATTTGAATTATTCTCTTTTTCTTTTGTTAGAAACTTCGCTTCTTCTTTAAGATTACTTAGGATATTTTTATTTGCTTTTTCTAACTCTTCCAAAATACCGTAATTCTTAATAGTTCTATGTTTTGGCTTGCCATTGTGATCTCGATAACTTTCCACTAAATAAAGGCTGTGTGTATTATTTGTAAGAATTTTTACTTTCTTTATAAACATTTTACCAACTCCCACATATATTGTATCACAAATTACTACAATTTACTACATAAATATATATTTGTTTTGTAACTTATTTTGTTTTATAGTTATTATAATAAAATAAACATCTAAATAGCTATAATAAGCCAATTAGATGTTTAGGATTCTGTAGTAAAGTTGTAGTATTGTACTGTCTGAGTTTAGTTTTATGATCAATCAACTATAAAACTCGGGTTATATCTCTATATACAGATATAAACTCTAATTATATTTTTTATAGTATTAAAAAATATTTGACACAATATTATCCTATTACTAGTATGATTTACTATTAAATTCTTTTTCAAATACATTATTAATTTTATTGGCGTGGAG
>JAUVDP010000046.1 GCA_030595255.1 Mycoplasmatota bacterium
AATAATTAAATAAATGTTATAATGAGTAAGAGGTGATTTTATGATATTAGTAATTAATGGATCTCCAAATAAAGATTCAAAAACACTTAGCGTAACTAAAGAAATTTTAAAATATTCTAATGAAGAAATAAAATATATTGATGCCTATAAAGTAAATGTAGATAGTTGCGATGATTGTAAGTACTGCCATAGTAAAATTGGTTGTGTAAAAAGAGATGATATGGATGGTATTTATGACTTACTATACAAATCTCATTCCTTAGTAATATCTTCACCTGTTTATTTTGGAGCAATGAGTGATCAAACAATGAAAATAATCAATAGATTTCAACGTTTCTTTGAACAAAAGTTTTCACTTAAAGATTCAAATATTCCAAGATTAAATAACTTAATAATTGTTTCTACTCAAGGTGGAATTAATACAGCTATGTTTGATGGAATTAAACAAACATATAAAATACTTGATTTACTGTTTAACCCTGATTATAGCGAAATAATAACAATTCCTTCAACTGACTTAAAGCATCCACTTGATAATATCAAAGTGAAAAAACATATACAAAAAATACAAAAAAAGATGATTACTTTTCAGTAATCATCTTATTTTTATTAATTTGAATTCGTATACAATAACTCTTTGGTAAATAACATGTACAACTGGAATTTGAACACCCCAAGTTAACATCATTATTCCCAATCTTAGAGGAACATTCGCAAGTGCTCCACTACCAGCCCATATATATAGTTGGTAAGTATTTAGCGAAAATGCGATTAAGCTAGTAACAATAACTACTGCTGAGATTTGTACTAATGATAAATCTCTTTTCTTAAAGAAGAATAACGCAGGAATTAATGCCCATGCAATTGTAGACAAAGTCATTAAGTTGAATGTAAATGCGAATGGTGAAATAAGCACATAAATCCAGTCAACTATGAACCCAGCTATAATTCCAATATAAGGTCCAAGTAGGATACCTAACAAAATTAGTGGAATACTAAATAATGTAAATCTAAAGAATCCACCTTCGATACTTAAAAACGCCTTTAATACAACACTCATAGCAATTAACATTGCTGTTCTGTTGAGTGTTCTTGTAGTGAATAAACTACTTCCATTTTGCATAATAAAAAACCTCCATAATGTATTATGAGAGGTCCACTTAAAAAAATATCTTCCGATATATTAGCGGACGCGCTATTCTACCGCCACGTTTGTGTTCGTTTATACCCGACATCCCATGGTATAACACTTAACGCAGAATAGCTACTCTTAATATTAATAATACTCCTACGAACTATATTTTTCAACCTTTATGTTTCTTTAATTTTGAAATCAATTTCTAATTGATTTGTTTTACTTAAGAAATTATTAATTTTCGAGAATAATTTACTACCAAAAAAAGAGTGTCTAGCTGATAGTGGTGAAGGATGACTTGAGCTAATTATAAGGTGATTATTATTAGTAATTAAGAAACTTTTATTAATAGCATTATTACCCCATAAAACAAATACTTTAGGTCTATTATCTTTATTTAGTATATGAATCACTTCATCAGTAAACTGTTCCCACCCTCTAGACTTATGACTAAGTGGTTTATGTGCTTCTACTGTTAGTATAGTATTCAATAATAATATTCCTTGATTAGCCCAATTTGTTAGTTCTCCATGATTTGGAATATCAATTCCTAAATCACTATTTAATTCTTTATATATATTTCTTAATGATGGCGGAATTCTATTGCCTTTTAAGACACTAAAAGCGAGTCCATGCGCTTGATTGAAGTTATGGTATGGATCTTGTCCAATAACAACAACTTTGACATCATTAAATGAACAGTAATTAAACGCATTGAAAATATCTTCTTTTTTAGGAAAGATTGTTTTATTTTCATATTCAAAATCAATAAAAGTCATTAAATCTAAAAAGTATCTTTTTTTGTATTCTGATTCTAGTATTTCATTCCATTCATTTTTCATCATATATATCACCAATTATATTATAACAAAAAAGCACTGAAAATTTCAGTGCTTTAATATTATTTAATTATCTTTTGTTTTTTAATTGTGCTTGTGCAGCAGCAACTATTGCAACTGGAATTCTAAATGGAGAACAAGATACATAATTTAATCCTGAATTGTGGAAGAATTCAATACTTGTTGGTTCTCCACCATGTTCACCACATACACCAACTATGATGTCTTTATTTACTTTTTGAACATCTTTTGTTGCTATTTTAACTAATTGACCAACACCAGTTTGATCTACAGCAGCAAATGGATCTGAGTCTAAAATGTTTTTAGCGTTATAATCTTTTAAGAATTTACCAGCATCGTCACGACTAAATCCAAATGTCATTTGAGTTAAGTCATTTGTTCCGAAACTAATGAAGTCTGCGTTTTCACCAATTTGTTCTCCAATTAATGCAGCTCTAGGAGTTTCAACCATAGTTCCAACTTTATAATCTAATTTAATTCCTGATTCAGCAATTAATGCATCAGCAGTATTTTTAATATATTCATTTAAGTAAGTTAACTCTTTAATAGTTGATACAAGAGGTACCATGATTTCAGGTTTAACAACTTTACCAGCTTTAGTAGCAGCGATAGCTGCCATAATGATAGCTTTAGTTTGCATAACACTTATTTCTGGATAAGAAACACCTAATCTACAACCTCTATGACCTAACATTGGGTTAAATTCATGAAGAGTTTCTAATGCTCTATGTAATCTATCTGGAGTAATATCTAATTTTTTTGCAACTTCGTCTACTTCGTCAGCTTGAGGTAAGAATTCATGTAGTGGTGGATCTAATAAACGAATACAAACAGTTTTACCGTCCATCGCATTAAAGATTTCAGTAAAGTCTTTTAATTGATGAGGTAATAATTTTTCTAAAGCTAATTCTCTTTCTTCTAAAGACTCAGCAATAATCATTCTACGAACGTCAGTAATTCTAGTATCATCGAAGAACATATGTTCAGTTCTACAAAGACCAATTCCTTCGGCTCCGAATGATAATGCAGTCAAACTATCTCTTTCGTTATCAGCATTTGCTTTAACACCTAAGAATTTAATTTCTTTTGACCATTCAAGAATAGTTTTGAAATCTTCTCCGAATTCTGCAGATTTAGTTTCTACAGTTCCAACGTATAATTTACCAGTTGTTCCATCAATACTGAATGGAGTTAACTCAGGATATTTTTGTCCGTTAATAATCATGTAACCTTCTTCTTCATTAATTTGAAGAGCTCCACAACCAGAAACACAACATTTACCCATACCACGTGCTACTACTGCAGCATGTGAAGTCATTCCACCAAGTTGAGTAACGAAACCTTCACAAACAATCATACCTTCGATATCTTCAGGTGAAGTTTCTTTTCTAAATAATAATAATTTTTCACCAGTTTCGTCTTTTAAAGCAGCAGCTTTTTCAGAACTAAATACGATTTTACCAGTTGCAGCACCAGGAGATGCAGCTAAACCTTCAGTTACGTATTCACTAGTAGCTAATGATTTTTCATCAAATACTGGATGTAATAATTGATCAAGAGCAAAAACATCAATAGAAGCTACAGCTTCTTTTTTAGTTAATAATCCTTCAGTAACCATATCTACTGCGATTCTTACACCAGCAGCACCAGTTCTTTTACCATTTCTTGTTTGAAGAATGTATAAAACACCGTCTTCAATAGTAAACTCAATATCTTGCATATCTTTATAATGAGCTTCTAAGTTGTCTAAGATATCTGCTAATTCTTTATAAAGAACAGGAGATTCTTTTTCTAATTCATCTAATTTTAGTGGAGTTCTAATTCCAGCAACAATGTCTTCACCTTGTGCATTGAATAAGAATTCACCAAATATTTCTTTTTCACCAGTTTTTGGATTTCTTGTGAATAATACACCAGTACCAGAGTTTTCTCCAGTATTACCAAATACCATTTGTTGAACGTTAACTGCAGTTCCCCAAGAGTGATCGATTCCATTATGGTCACGATAAATTTTAGCACGATCTGAATACCAAGATTCAAATACAGCATTAACAGCCATTTCTAATTGAGTAAATGGATTTTGTGGGAATGGAGCTCCAGTCGCTTTTTCAACGATTGCTAAATAAGCTATAGAAACTGTTTTCCAATCTTCAGCTCCAAGTAATAAATCACTGTCATATCCTTTTTCTTCTTTTAAGTTATCAAGTACTGCAGCGAATAAGTCATATTCAACACCTTGAACAACTTCTCCAAACATATGGATAAATCTTCTGTAGATATCCCAAACAAATTTAGGATTTCCAGTTTTTTCGATCATTGCTGCAACAGCAACATCAGTTAAACCTAGGTTTAATACAGTGTCCATCATACCAGGCATAGAAACTCTTGCACCTGAACGTACTGAAACTAGTAATGGATCAGTAGAACTACCAAATGCTTTTCCAGTTTCTTTTTCTAATTTAGCTGTATATTCTTTCATATCAGCTAATAATTCAACAGAGTTTTTCCCTCCGTTTTTATAGTAATCAACACACATGTCAGTAGTGATAGTGTAACCAGCCGGAACAGGAACACCCATCGTTTTCATTTCTGACAAGTTAGCACCTTTTCCACCAAGTAGATTCTTTTGTTCTTTAGTACCCTCACCAAACATATAAATTCTTTTCATAGTTTTTCACCTTTCATATATATATATTATTTTTCTAAAAAGTCCGAAATAATTATATCATTATCAATTTACATTTTCAACTAAATAGAACTATTTTTTACCATATGATAACGTTTTCTAGATGATAACGTTTTCAAACAAATGAATAATAAAAAATAATAAAAAAAGGAAGTCAAAATGACTTTCTTATTTTATAACTTTAATTAAAGATCCGTCAGGATTAGGATGATCTTTTATATATTCCAATATTGGATCATAATGTTCATCTTTTCCTGGTTTACAATCTGTAAGCTTTTCAACAGTTCCTTCAACAATACCTTCAGCAAATCCAGCACATCCAGGGAATCCACATGCACCACAGTTATACTGAGGTAATAAATCAGTTATTGTTTGTATTCTTTCATCAACCTCTACTTTAAGATAGTCAGCAGCAAACGCTAAACCAAGTCCAAGTAATAAACCCATAACTCCTAATGTAATAAAAGCTGCCATAAGTCACCTCTATTTCTTATACGTACATGTGAAACTATGACAAGATTCACATTTCGTACTATCTACTATTTCTAAACATTCTTCAGGAATTGGTGTATTTTTGTTTAATGCATAACTAAGTATATACACTATAACAAGCCCTCCAATAACGAGAATAGGTATTAAGACACCCATTAAATAATTCCAGCAAGTCCTAAGAAAGCAAGACTCATGATTCCAGCAACTACTAAACTAATAGGGACACCTTTCCATGAAGCAGGAACATTGCTACCATCTAATTTTTCTCTAATTGATGAAAATGCAAATATAATTAAACCAAATCCAAGCCCAGTTCCGACACTTACTGAAACCGCAGTAAATAGTCCTTCCCAGTAAGGCATAGTTTCAGTCCATATACCTGTAATATTTCCTTCACTTACTCCAAGTATTGCACAGTTAGTTGTAATAAGTGGTAAATAAATTCCTAAACTTTTATAAAGTGGTTTACTAAACTTTTTAATAACCATTTCAACAAATTGAACTAAACTAGCAATTACTAATATAAATGCGATAGTTGAAATATATGGTATATCAAATGGATATAATACTAAATCATAAATTGTATACGTAACAGCTGACGCTATTACCATAACAAATAATACAGCTGCACTCATTCCAACGGCACTACTACTTTTCTTACTAACACCAAGGAAAGGACAAATACCAAGGAATTGCATTAAGATAACGTTATTAATCAACATTGCTGAAATAATTGCTGTTGCAAATACTGTAAAACTCATACTATTCACCTGCCTTTGCTAGTTTAGCTGCCGCTAAAGCTTTTTCTTTTTTCTTTTCAAGAGCTTGTCTTTTACGCTCTGCAATAAGTTTTTTCTTTTCTTCTAATTCTCTTTTGATTTGTCTTGATTTTTTAAATTGGAATCCAGCAAGTATTATACCAAGAGCAATAAACGCTCCAGGAGGAAGACTAAATACAGCAAGACCATAATCAGCAATAATAAATCCATCAGTGAATAAATTAATTATCCAATCAAGTGTAAATAAATGTATAGGTGCATCAACAAAGAATGGTAAATAAACTCCCCATTGAATTCCACCAGTTGCTAAGAATTCTCTAAATACACCGATAACTACTAAAGCAAATGTAAATCCAAGTCCCATTCCTATTCCGTCAATTGTACTATCTAATACATTGTTTTTAGAAGCGAATGCTTCTGCTCTACCAAGTATTAAACAGTTAACAACAATTAATGGTAAGAATACACCTAAAGCATCATATAATTCAATCGCATAAGCAAAAGTTAACATTTTAACAACAGTAACAAATGTTGCAATAATAACGATATATGCAGGTGTTCTAACTTGATCAGGTATAAACCCTTTTACTAAACTTACAACAATATTACTTCCTGTTAATACAAATACAACAAGTAATCCCATTCCAAGTGATGTTTCAAATGTTGCAGTAACAGCAAGTGCTGGACACATACCTAGAAGGAAGACAAATATTGGGTTTTCTTTTAAGAACCCTTTTAAGAAGTTTTCTTTTTTACTCATTATTCATCACCTCTATTTTCCAAGTAATAATTACTAGCTAAATCAATAGCATTAGTAACGGATCCATATGTATAAGAAGCTCCTGTAAATGTATCAATACTATAATCACTAATATCTTGTTCTTCAAATTTATAAAGATATTTAGTTTCTATCTTATTAACAAATGTTGGAGTATTGTTATTACTACCAATTACTACTTTAGCAATATTCCCTTCTAAATCAATACCAACTATTACAGTAATATCTCCATAATTATTTTTAGTTATATCTTTATAAGCATAACCATAAATAACTCCATCAATTTTATTACCAGAGCTATCAGCTTCATAAATAATAATTTCTTGATCTAATTCACCGTCAAGTTCATTTATTTCTAAAAACATATTAAAATCTTTTTCAAAATCAAATATTTCACGATAATACGCTTTTTCTTGTTCTACTATATTAGCTTCAATTCTTTCATAAGTTAACTCATTAACTCCAAATATAATAATTCCAGCGAGTCCACCAATCACCACTAATACAAAAGCTGTTTTAAGTTTATTAAACATAACTAACACCTACTAACGTAACAGCAATACTAAGCAGTATAACAATACTGAATATTATTTTCTGTCTTCTAGTAATTTTACTGTTTGTCCATTTATAGTAATCAAAACTTGAAACAAACATATTCATTATAAGTATGGCAAACATTACACCTTCAGGGTATGCTCCAAATATTCTTATAATAAATGTTAAGAATCCAAGCGCAAATCCAAAGTAAATTCTACCAGGCATTGTAATAGGTGAAGTTATTGGATCAGTTGCCATAAATATAGCACCAAATATCAATCCACCACTAAATACATGGAATAAAACATATTCATAACTTATTCCTTTATAAATAGCCACAGCACCAGCAAGTAACGCTACAGTACCAATAAAAGCTATAGGAATTCTAACTTCAAAACTAGTTCTAAGTGCTAAATAAGCTCCACCAATTAAAATTAATATTACACTCATTTCTCCAATACTTCCTGGTATTGCCATACCAGTAAATAAATTCATAATACTAAAATCACTAAGTAAAGCTAAGTTAAAGATATCATCATTAATAACTCCAAGCGGTGTAGCACCAGCTACAGTATCTACATCAAACGTCATTAATGTACCAAAACTTACTACAATAAATACTCTACCAAGAGCCGCAGGATTAAAGATATTTTGTCCCAGTCCTCCAAAGATTAATTTACCAAATACAACCCCAAATACTGCCCCTATCATAACAACAAACCAAGGAGTCGCATCAGGTAAGATTAACGCATAAATTAATCCACTTGTAATAGTACTAAAATTATATAACGTAAAACTTTTATTTTTCCATTTAAATTTTTCATCATCTAGTTTATCAACTAATTGATAATAAATATATTCCGCAGCCATCATTGATAAAATACTTACTGAAATTATCATTACTGCAGCCATTCCAAATTTATAAATCGCAAATATAGTTACTGGCAAAAGTGCTATAAATACATCTCTCATCATTCTAGTAACATTAGCTTTAGGACGTCTTAAATAAGGACTTGTTTTTCTAACAATTTTCGGCATTACAGTTTCCATAATTATCACCCAATTAACTTCTTAGCTTTACGAACATATTCAGTTACATGAATCTTACTAGTACATACATATGTACAAAGTCCACATTCAATACATTCATTAGCATTAAGTCCTTTCATCACGTCTTTATCATTTCTTTTAACAGCATTCATAATTTGAACTGGTTGTAAATGTGTAGGACAGCTATAAACACAACTACCACATCTTACACATTGTTCTTCTTTATACTCTACATCCTTCAATATAATTACTGAAGTAGTCGCTTTAGTTACAATAACATCAGTACTAGTAACACTAGTTCCCATCATTGGTCCACCCATTACGACAACTACATTTTTTTCACCTTCTATAAATCCATCACATAAATCAATTAACTCTTTAACACTAGTACCAACTCTAACATAAATATTTTGAGGGAATTTAATAGCATCACCAGTTATTGTGAAATGTCTCTTAGTAACAGGTAAATTATGTTTAATTGCTACAAATACACCAACAGCAGTTGATACATTAAATCCGATAACCCCATACTTAGTAGGAAGTTCTCCTGGAGGTATTCTAATACCTAAGGCCTGTTCAAACATCTCTACTTCCCAACCTTGTGGATAATAATCACCCAACTTAACAACTTGAATGTTAAGTTCAGGGAATCTAACTTCAAGAACTTGAGTTAACACTTCATATAAAGAGTTTTTCATAGCCTTAATAGCTATTAATGCTTGATCAACATTTAATGCTTGCATAATATACTTAAGTCCAGTAATAACATCTTCAGGATGTTCTAAAATAAGTCTATAATCACTACTTAAATAAGGTTCACATTCAATTGCATTAATTATAATTGTATTAATCTTTTCTTTAGTTCCAAGTTTAATATAAGTAGGGAATCCACTTCCACCTAAACCTACTAAAGATTTATCTTTAATAATTTCAACCATCTCTGCCTGAGTCATTTTCCCAATCACATCATCAGTTCTATCAATAACTGATTCATGAGGTGTATCTAAAAAGTCATTTTTAATCTCAACAACATCAACTTTTCTCCCAGTACGATGCAACTTTCTAGTAATTTTTCCAATGGTACCACTAACCGTCGCGTGTACTGGTTGATCAAAGAAACCACCATGTCTAACCCCGATTTTTTGCCCAAAACACACATGATCTCCTTCTTTTACAAACATATCATATGTTTTACATCTACTATTTTGTAAATGAATAAACACAGAATTAGGATCCAAATATCTTAATGTAGGTAATGTCTTAGTTAATAATTTATAATCTTTAACTTTTTTCGATTTCTTAATCATAAATTCACGTCCTCTAACTTAAATTATATTGTATCTATTATACTTAAAACATCATTCTTAATTAACTTATTCTTATTCTTAGAATCTTCTAAACTGTTTCCTAGTACCCCAATATAAATTTTTAACTTAGGTTCAGTTCCACTTGGTCTAAGTACAAACCAAGATCCATCTTCTAAAGTATATTTTAGTACATTTGATTTTGGTAAATCAATAATACTAGTCATACTATTTTCATACTTAATACTTAGATTATAATCTTCTACTTTTACAACTTTCATACCATTAACTACAGTAGGTGCATTATTTCTAAAGTGTTCAATTATTTCTTTAATTATATTTGCCCCAGCAACACCTTCAAGTACCACATTAACTAAGTCTTCAATATAATATCCATATTCTTCATATAAGAATAATAAATAATCATATAAAGTTTTACCACCAAGTTTACCAACATTAGCAACTTCACTTAATAATAACAATGCTTGAATAGCATCTTTATCTCTTACAAAATCTTTAATAACATATCCATAACTTTCTTCATAACCAAACATAAATTCATAATCAGTATCTTCTATTAATTTAGCTTGTTCACCAATAAATTTAAATCCAGTTAAAGTACTTACAACATCCATTCCAAAACTCTTCGCAATAGTTGCTCCAAGCTCACTAGTAACGATAGTATTATAGACCATACCTTTTTTAGGTAAAGTGCCTTGTTCTTTTCTTGTTCGTAAAATGTAATCAACTAAAATAGCTCCAGTTTGATTACCAGTTAATAAAATATATTCACCGTTATGTAAACAAGCAACACCGAGTCTATCAGCATCAGGATCAGTTGCAATTAACACATCTGCCCCTATTTCTTTTCCTAACTTAATAGCATATTCAAATGCTTCCTTGTTTTCAGGATTAGGACTAACAACAGTCCCAAAGTTAGGGTCAGGAACCATTTGTTCCTTAACAGGTGTTACATCATATCCGTTTCTAGTTAAGGCTTCTAATCCAATAGTTGCACTAGTACCATGAAGTGGAGTAAACACTATTTTTAATTTCTTAGGAATTTCTTTTCTTAACTGTACTGTATCTACTGCATCTAAGAATAAATCATCCATTTCTTTACCTATTACTACACTCATTCCAGATTTTAATAATTCACTATATTCAATATAATCAATCTTAAATACATCCTCTACACTTTCAACAAGTTCAATAACTAAATCAGCATATTTAGGAACTAATTGACATCCTTCTTCATCATATATTTTATAACCATTATATTTAGGTGGATTATGACTTGCAGTAACTACAATTCCACCAATAGCATCTAACTCTCTAACAGCAAAACTCAACTCAGGAGTTGGTCTTAAACCATCAAATAAGTAAGTCTTAATTCCAAAACTAGCGAGTACACTTGCACTTTCTCTAGCGAATTCAACACTCTTATGTCTATTATCATGTGCAATTACAACACCTCTTGAAACACCTTCTCCATACTTATCTGATAGGTATTTCCCAAAACCATAATTTGCTTTTCTAATAGTATATTTATTCATTCTATTTATTCCTGCGCCAATAATACCTCGCATTCCACCAGTTCCAAACTCAAGTGTTTTATAAAATGCATCTTCCTTATCTTCTTCACTCATACCTACTAATTCATCCATAAGTTCAGTATCTAAGCCCTTAAACGATAACCATTTACCATATTCTAGTTCGTACATCAACCATCACACCTTTCTTTCAAAAAAGTCATTATTTATTATATAATAAAAAGACCATTTTTACAAACACAAACGGTCTTTTTATAGATAATATTTTATATTGTTATAAATAATAATTAATGTGATATTTTACATACATTTTTGATATCATATCCACTACTCTTTAACAAGAAATTTCTTAAACGTTAAATCAATACCAATTGCCCCAAGAGGTGCACTAATAATTATTGCGAGAACCGCGATAGCTAGAATTAATTCTCCTGACTCTACACCAAGTGCGAGCGGTACTGACCCTATTGCTGCTTGAACTGTTGCTTTAGGTAAATAAGAAATACCAGCAAACAGTCTTTCATGTTTATTTAAATTAGTCTTAATTAAACTTAGCATTACTCCACTAAATCTAAATAGTAATCCAATACTTAGTAATATAAGTGCAAGTAATCCTGCATTAAGCGCAACACTTAAATCAACTGCAGCACCTACTAGTACAAATAACACTAATTCAGCAAAGACCCATAATTTAGAGAACTTTTCTCTTAATCTTAAAGCTCTTTCTTCTGATTGATTTAAGAATGTAATTCCTAAAACCATTACTGCTAGTAATCCTGATATTGCTACATAATCAGCTGCAAAATCTTGAAATGTAATTATAAAGAAAGATGCCGCTAAAATAATTAATACTTTTATCGTATCTCTAACTCTAAACTTAGCAAAGAAATAAGATAATCCAATTCCTGTAACTCCACCAAGTAAAACTCCAAGTATAATTGACATTGGTACTATATATAAACTAGCTAAACTAATATCTCCAGTTTGATGCATACTAATAAAAGCACTAAATAATACAATAACATAAATGTCATCAACACTTGCTGAAGCCATTACTAAATGAGGAATTCTTTTTTCTTTTCCATATCCCTCATCCATTAACTTAATCATTTTAGGAACTACTACAGCTGGGCTAACCGCAGCTATAACTGAACCAAGTATTGCAGCATCCAGATAAGATATATCAAACAACAAAGGAGCTACTATAATAATAGTAATTATTTCCAAAGTTGCAGGAATAAACGACATTAATAACGCTGGTCTTCCTATCTTCTTAAGATCACTAATATCTAAATTGAGACCTGCTCTAAGTAAAATGACTATTAAAGCTACTTCTCTTAAATCACTAGATAAATCTAAGATTGTAGAATCAATCATATTTAAAACAAAAGGTCCAAGTACTACCCCAGTAATTATCATTCCTAAAAATCCTGGCAATTTAATCTTAATAAAGATTTCTCCAAGTATTAATCCAATCATAAATATTAAAGCTAAACTAAATAACATATTAATTCCTCATTTCTTTTAAGTAATAAAAAAGCCGACACTCCACCCACATAGGTAGAAGTCATCAGCACTAAATGCGGTTTTAGAATTAACTAAGGGAGAACATCATTCCCAAATATTATTATACAAAAAACAATATAAAAAGGCAATCACTTTTTGTGATTGCCTAAATTATTAGTTTTTAAAGTAAGTCGTCTCCAGGGTTCCATCCACAAGGAACCATATGTCCTTCTACTTCTTCTTGGAATACTTGTAAAGTTCTTAAAACTTCATCAACGTTTCTTCCGCCTTCACCATGATTTACATGAGCAGCTTTAAGTGTTCCGTCAGGTGCAATAATAAATGTACCTCTCCAAGCAACACCTTTTTCATCATCTAATACTCCGTAAGCTTCACTTACAACGTGGTTATTATCTGATGCATGAATATGTTTAAGTCTTTCTAAATCGTTTCTTTCTTGCCAAGCTAAATGACTAAATACAGAGTCAGTTGAACAAGCAATTAATTCAGCATTCATTTCTGCGAATTTTGCAGTTAAAGCATTAAATCTTTTTATCTCAGTTGGACAAACAAAAGTAAAATCAAGTGGATAGAAATATAATACTACCCATTTCCCTTCATTAAGTAAATCGTCTAAGTTAACTTTACCAAAACGGTCTAAGAAATCTCCCGTTGGAAGTACTGCGTCCATTTCAAATTTAGGAGCAGGTTTTCCTACTTTTGCTCCAGTAACATAAAAATCATTTTCAAATTTCATTTTTTATTTCCTCCTATTAAATTTCTTCTTTTTTATTTTAATCCAAAATTAGAAATTTTACAATTAATACGCCTATTTTTAAAATAGTTATTTAACAGATTTAAGTTGTTGCTAATTTTTTCTTTTTACTAGAATATTCTACTAATTCTCTATATAATTTCATAAATATATAAGGAATAAATAGTAATAAGTATACTACTAAGTTTGGAGTATT
>JAUVDP010000055.1 GCA_030595255.1 Mycoplasmatota bacterium
TATAAAACAAAATCAAGAGGAATTATTAAACAAATTCAAAAATACTGAAAAGAGCTTGCCTCTTTTTTTTGATTTTATGGTATAATATATGCTGTATAATTATGTCCAAATTTTAGTACTAGGAGGAATATTATGAGTAATATAAAAATGGAAGATTTAGTTAACTACGCTAAGAACTATGGATTTGTATTTCAAGGTAGTGAAATATATGGTGGTCTTGCTAATACGTGGGATTATGGTCCTTTAGGTGTAGAACTTAAAAATAATTTAAAAAAAGCATGGTGGAAGAAGTTTATTCAAGAAAATAAATTAAATGTAGGACTAGATAGTTCAATCCTTTTAAACCCTCAAGCGTGGATAGCTAGTGGACATGTTGGAGGATTTAATGATCCTTTAACTGATTGTAAAAGTTGTAAAACTAGACATAGAGCTGATAAGTTAATTGAAGATAAAACTGGAGTTATAGCTGATGGTTGGTCTAATGATAAAATGATGGATTATATTAAAGATAATGAAATTGTTTGTCCCAATTGTGGTAAATTAGATTACACAGATATAAGACAGTTTAATATGATGTTTAAAACTAGCCAAGGTGTTGTAAGTGAAACAGATATTTACTTAAGACCTGAAACTGCGCAAGGAATCTTTTTAGATTTTAAAAATGTGCAAAGAAGTGCTAGAAAAAAAGTTCCTTTTGGAATTGGACAGATTGGTAAATCTTTTAGAAATGAAATTACTCCTGGTAACTTCATCTTTAGAACAAGAGAATTTGAACAAATGGAATTAGAATTTTTCTGTAAACCTGGTACTGAGATGAAGTGGTTTAATTACTGGAAGAATGAATCTCATAAGTTCTTACTTAGTTTAGGGTTAAACGACGAAAATATTAAACTAAGAGATCATGAAATTGAACAGTTATCTCATTATTCTAATGCGACAACTGATATTGAATATAGATTCCCTTGGGGATTTGATGAATTATGGGGTATTGCATCAAGAACTGATTATGATCTTAAACAACATCAAGATCATTCAAAAGTATCGTTACTATATTTAGACCCTGAGACTAATGAGAAGTACTTACCTTATGTAATAGAACCATCTTTAGGAGTAGAAAGATTATTCTTAGCTATACTAAGTGAAGCTTATACAATCGAAGATTTAGGTGACGGTGAAGATAGAATTAATTTAAAATTAGCTCCAAGCCTTGCTCCTTATAAAGTAGCTGTGTTACCTTTAATTAAGAAATATCATAAAGAGTTAGCAGAAGAAATGGAAAGCTATTTAAGTAAGTTCTTTACTGTAACTTATGATGAATCAGGTAAAATTGGGAAAAGATATCGTCGTCAAGATGCAATAGGTACACCATTTGTTTTAACTGTAGATGATGATTCATTAAAAGAAAATAAATTTACAATTAGAGATAGAGATACTATGGAACAAGTTGTTTTAAGTAAAGAAGAATTAATTCCATATTTAATGGAAAAACTATACTATTAGGTGATTAAATGGCAAAGATTAGTGAAGCGGTAATAAGCGAAATACTTTCAAAGACAGATATAGTAGATCTAATATCTGAAAAAGTATCTCTTTCTAAAAAAGGAAAGAGTTATTTTGGCTTGTGTCCATTTCATAATGAAAAGACTCCATCATTTTCAGTCGAACCTGAAAGAAAAATATTTAATTGTTTCTCTTGTGGAGAAAAAGGAAATGCAATTGGATTTCTTCAAAAGACTCAAAATTTAAGTTTTATTGAAGCTATTGAAAACTTAGCTGATAGAGCTAATGTTAGTATTGATTTTACAAAATATAAAAGAGAAAATCCTAATAAGAAGTTTTTAGATATTAATAAAGATGCTTCTAATTTTTATAAGCTATATTTATCAAGCACTAAACAAGGTGTTATAGCTAAAGAGTATTTATTAAATAGAGGTATTAGTGATGAAATTATTGAGAAATTCAATATTGGTTTATCACCAACTGAATATGATTTACTATATAAAACTTTAACTAAGAAAGATATATTGGTTTCTGATTTATATGATTTAGGTTTAGTTAAGCAAAGTAAAAAAGAGAACTTTTACGATTTATTTAGAGAAAGAATAATATTTCCTATTCTTGATGAATATGGAAATGTTGTTGGATTTTCTGGTAGAACTTACATTGATAAAGATGATGATGGACCTAAATATATAAATAGTCCTCAAACGATTGTATTTACTAAGAGTAATGTTTTATATAATATGAATAACGCGATAAATGAAATTAAGAAAAACAATCGTATAGTCTTATTTGAAGGGTATATGGATGTTATTGCTGCTTATAGAGCGGGAGTTAAAGAAAGTGTTGCTTCTATGGGAACATCTTTAACTATTGAACAAGTAAGATTAATGAAAAAATATACAAATAATGTAACCATATGTTATGATGGTGACCCTGCGGGGGTTGAAGCAACTGAAAGAGCAATTAAGTTATTTGAACAAGCTCATATGGAAATTAAGATTATATTATTACCTGATAAATTAGATCCAGATGATTATCTTAAGAAGTATTCAGCTAAAGAATTGAATAAGTTTATTAATGATAACTGGATTGATAAGATTGAATTTGCGTATTTGAAAAGTAATATGAATATTGATTTTACTAAAATGTTAGATATTGAACACTTTAAGAAAATTATATTTGATTTAATTAAAAACAGTTCTAATACGATTATTGAAAGTTATATCAATAGATTAAGCAAAGATGTAAAAGTATCTACTGAATCTATTAGACAAGATTTTAATCAATATACTAAAAGAAATATTAGGAACTTAAGAAGTAGAAATATTCCTAGAATGGAAATTGAACGTAAGTACGCTGTTGCGGAAAGAAATCTTGTAAATTACTATATTAAAGACTTTAAGTATGTTAAAACTTTTAATAATGAGTTTGGTGAAGTATTTTATATAGAACCTATTGTTAGAGATATTAAAATGATTATTGAAGATGTACATTATAAAAACTTAGAAGCTTCTAAAGAAAGTATTATTGATGAGGAAGAATTACTTAAATTATTTAATCCAGACCAACTACTTTTTTACACAAAAAGAGTAAAATATAAGATGGCTGTGCTGGATGATAAAGAGTATAGAGACCTTATGGGTGTAATACAAAAATACTTGGAATATTTAGTAATCCAAGAGTTAGAAGAAAAAATAAGAAACGCTCCTACGATGCTAGAAAAGATTAAACTAGCAGAATATCGAGATGTAAAAATTAAGGAGGCTAAGTATGGACAAAGATAAAATTATCCAGGAATTAGTAGAAATTAGTAAAGCAAAAGGTTATATCGCAGTTAAAGAAATACTAAAGTTTGTAAGTGATGAAACTGCAGATTTTGACGAAGTTGTAGCTAAACTAGAAGAACGTCAAGTTGATGTAGTAGCTGAAGAGGAAATGGTTGGATATAAAATACCTAAGGTTATTACTGAAGATGATGATGGATTTGAAGATGAAGATAAAGAATTAGATCCAAGTATTGTTTTAGATTTAGATTTCACTAAAGATATTGAAGAAGAATTACTACATGATAAATCATTTGAGAACCAAATATCAATTAAAGTTGATGATCCAGTTAGAATGTACCTAAAAGAAATTGGACGTGTTGATTTATTAGTTGGTCCTATGGAAGTTGAACTTGCGACTGATATAGCGATTGCAAAAGTTGCTAAAGAACAGTTTAATGAAATGGTAGAAATGAGAGAAGATATTTCTCCCGAATATAAAAAAGAAGTTGAAGAATTACTGTATAAAGGAGAACTTGCTAAAAATAAATTAGTTGAAGCAAATCTTCGTTTAGTAGTATCAATTGCTAAAAGATACGTAGGTAGAGGAATGCAATTTCTTGACTTAATTCAAGAAGGTAATATGGGACTAATGAAAGCTGTTGGTAAGTTTGACCACACTAAAGGATTTAAGTTCTCAACTTATGCTACATGGTGGATTAGACAAGCAATTACTAGAGCAATTGCGGATCAAGCAAGAACGATTAGAATACCTGTACACATGGTAGAAACTATTAATAAATTAGTAAGAACTCAAAGACAATTAATTCAAGAATTAAAACGTGAACCTCATCCTGAAGAAGTAGCTGAAAGAATGGGAATTACAGTTGAGAAAGTTCAAATAATTCAAAAAGTTGCACAGGAACCTATCTCTTTAGAATCACCGGTAGGTGAAGAAGAAGATTCTAGTTTAGGTGATTTTATTCCTGACCCAGATACACTTACTCCAATGGAGTTTACGTCTAAAGTAATGCTTAAAAGAGAACTTGATACTGTTCTTGAGACGTTAACTGATAGAGAAGAAAAAGTACTTAGAATGCGTTTTGGATTACTCGATGGGCGTTCTAGAACACTTGAAGAAGTTGGTAGAGAGTTTGGAGTAACACGTGAACGTATAAGACAAATTGAGGCTAAGGCATTAAGAAAGCTTAGACATCCTTCTCGTTCTAAAAAACTAAAAGACTTTATGAGTGGAAAATAGTGAAAATTTCTAAAAGACTTTCAGCTTGCTTAAAGTATACTGAAGGTTTTAATAAATTAGCTGATATTGGAACTGACCACGCTTTACTTCCTATTAATGCTGTAACTCTTGGATATGTATCTTTAGCACAAGCTATTGATAATAAACAAGGTCCATTTGTAATTGCTTATAGTAATGTACTTAAGTATGAACTTAACAGTAAAGTTGAAGTAATACTTGGTGACGGTATTAAAAAAATAGATAGTGATGTTGATGTAGTTGTAATTAGTGGAATGGGTGGAAACTTAATTTCTGATATTTTATTGAAAGATGATAAACAGAATGTTAAGAGATTTATCTTACAACCTAATAACGATTCTCATTTAGTTAGATCAGCTATTGAAACTATTGGATTTAATATAGTTGATGAACTAGTATTAAATGATAATCACAAGACATATGATTTAATTATTGCTGATATAGGAAAAGCTAATTATAGTGAAATAGAATTACAGTTTGGACCAATTAATATAAAAGAAAAGCCATACTTTTTCATTAAAAGAATTGAAAAAGAAATAGCTAAGTTAAATAAAGTATTACCACATATTACTACTCAATCTAGAAAAGAAGAAATTAAATCTAGATTGAAACTCTTAGAGGAGGTAATTAAATGATTGGAATAGAAATTATTAAGATATTTGAAGCACTTTATCCGAAAGATTTAGCTTATAACTGGGATAATGTAGGACTTCAAATAGGTACTTTAAATAAAGATATTAGTAAGATTTTGTTGTCTCTTGATTTAACTCTAGAAGTAGTTAATGAAGCAATTAATAGTGGAACTGAGCTAATTATAGTTCATCACCCATTAATATTTAGTGCTTTAAAATCAATTAATACTGATACTTATAAAGGTAAAGTTATAGAGAAGTTAATTAAGTCAGATATAACACTATATGTAGCTCACACTAACTTCGATGTTAGTAGCTACGGTATGAACACTATTTTAGCTGATATGCTTAATCTAAAGGATCAAGAAGTACTTGAATTTACAACTGAAGATGAAGGCTTAGGAAAAGTAGGTAAAGTTTCTCAATCTTTAATGAAAGATTACATTAATACTGTTAAGAAGACTTTTAAAGTTGATAATGCAAGGTTTATTGGTGATTTAACTAAAACAGTTAATAAAGTAGCAATTACTGGTGGATCCGGTTCTAGTACTATTTATAGCGCTAGTAAAGCTGGTGTTGATTTATTAATAACTGGCGATATCTCTTATCATCAGGCACATGACGCACTTGCTATTAATCTTAATGTATTAGATATAGGACATAACATAGAAAAATTCTTTGTTCATGAACTTAAAAGTATATTAATGAATAAAGGTGTTGAAGCAAGTATCTTGGTAAGTAAAATAAATACTGATCCATATAAATTTGTATAAAAAAAAAGAGTGAAAACTCTTTTTTTTATACTTCAGTAATTGCCTCAACTGGACAAACAACTTCACATGCTCCACAGTCAATACACACATCTTCATCTATAACAAAAATATCTCCTTCAGCTATACAATCAACTGGACATTCAGGTACACATGCAGCACATGCAATACAATCTTCATTAATTCTTCTTGGCATAATATTCCTCCTTCTAATTGATTATTTATTCTCATAAATATTGTATTAAAAATCTTGGTAAAAGTAAACAAGTTTTTAAATAATATTAAAAAATTCAAACTACTATTTATAAAAATTATGATTATATTTGTCTTATTGTAAGTAATATTTTAGTATTAAGCTGTTAAATGCTAACAAAATATTATTACTTGAGGTGGAAAAATGTTGAATATTAATGTATTACCAGGACTTATTATGGGATTTAGAGAAGGTCTTGAAGCATTTTTGATAATTGCTTTAATGCTTGGTTACTTAACTAAATCTAATAGAAATCATTTAAGAAAAAATGTTTATATGGGACTTGGAATCGGGATAATAGCATCGCTAGTATTTGGTTTAGGATTGTTTAGTATAGCAAAATTAATTGGTGATTTAGATGTAAACATTGCTAAGTTATGGGAATCAGTTGCTTCCATTATTGCAGTAATATTAATCTCAACATTTATTTATTGGATGATTAAGCATAGGTATTCAATTGTATCTGAGATTACTGAAAAAGTTAATACAAATCCATCTAAGATAGGAATTACTTTATTAGCCAGTATTATGGTAGCTAGAGAAGGTGCAGAGATTGTTTTGTTTATTTTTACTTCTTTAGATACATATTCTTATTTGTTAGGGACAGTACTAGGTATTGGGCTTGCTATAGTGATTACTATATTAGTATCTAAATCAATGATTAAGATAAATTTAAAATTGATTTTTAATATTACATTGGTATATCTTATACTACAGGCAGGATTTTTATTAGGATATTCGGTTCATGAGTTTATATCCTATTTAAAAGCTATTGAAGTACTAGATGGCACAAACATTATCTATACTAAGCTATTTGATTTGTCTGATACGTTTTTGTACCACAAAGAAAAAATTGTAGGAATAATACTGTATGCTACAATAGGATGGTATTCAAAACCCGAGGTAATACAATTCATTATTCAGTATGGTTATACATCTTATTTTATATATCTTTTTATTAAGTCAAGAAAATAATAAATCACTTGTGTTTATAGGGCTAATCTTGTAAAATAAGATAGAGAATAATTAAGGAGTGATATATATGGATTTATGGTTAGAAATTACATTACCTATTATAGCGTTAATCGTAGGGGCAGTTGTTGGTTTTTACTTATCTCAAAGATATTTTAAAAAATATTTAAGAGAAAACCCACCTGTTAATGAAAATATGATTAGAGCAATGATGATGCAAATGGGAAGAAAACCTTCTGAAAAACAAGTAAGACAAGTAATGCAATCAATGAATGAAGCAAAATAAAAAAATATACCTCCCTTAAGGGAGGTTTTTTTATGCAAACACTTTCATTATTTTATAGTTGACATAATTTTTTTTATTTGTTAAAATTTTGGTATCATAAAAAATAGTTTAGAGGCTGCGATGCAGAATAGTACTATGTTTAGCCGGTAGGCAACGACGCATAGGAAAGGTAACCATCGCCGAATGTTATTAGTAGACATATTAATAATGTGGGATTATAGATAATATCTATAATACTCCTACCCTGGGTAGTGGCGCTAAATAATACTAATATAGTAATTATTTAAAGTGTCCGTTGATGACGCTTTTTTTTATGTGAATAAAAAAGAAAATCGGAGGAGAAAGAAATGAGAAGAGTATTAGGTTTAGTTTTAGTAAGTTTAGTTTTATTATTAAGTGGATGTGCAGAAGAAGATGAAAATGTATTGGTAGTTGGATTAGAGTGTAATTACGCACCATTTAATTGGACAACTGCCAGTGAAGGAAGCGAAGCTGTAGGTATTAATCAAGTAGACGCATATTGTGATGGATACGATGTTACAATGGCAAGTTTCATTGCTGAAGAGTTAGAAATGGAATTAGTAATTAGAAAAATTGAATGGGATGGATTAATTCCAGCATTATTATCAGGTGAGATAGACGTTATCATCGCTGGTATGAGCCCAACACCTGAAAGAGCAGAAACAGTTAGTTTTACAAATGAATATTTTAGAAGTGAACAAGTATTGGTTGTTAGTAGTGATTCTATTTATGCAAATGCAACTTCATTAACAGATTTTAGTGGAGCTAGTGTAATTGCACAAATGTCTACATTACAAGATGGTCTAATTGATCAAATAGCAGGTGTAATTCATCAAACAGCATTAGGTGATTATCCTAGTTTAGTAGCATCTTTAACAAGTAGTGTAAGTGATGCTTTAGTAGCTGAATTACCTGTAGCAGAGAGTATTGTATCGTCTAATAGCGGCTTAACTATAGTTAGATTAGGAGTAAATGGATTTGAAGTTGATGATTCAGATGTTTCAGTTAGTGTAGCTGTAAGACAAGAGGAAACAAATTTACTTGAAGATATAAATGAAGTATTATCAGGAATTAGTGAAGAAACACGTAATCTTTGGATGAGTGAAGCTTTAACACGTCAACCATAGGTAATAAACATGTTTATATTAAGTGGTAGTATACCTAAAGATTTCTTTGGAGGGATATGGTTTATTATACAAAATAATTATCCCTTATATCTTGAGGGAGTAAAATATACATTAATGATCTCTATTGCTGGAACTACACTTGGATTATTCTTAGCATTATTAATAACTATATTTAGAATTCAAGAATCAGATTCAAGAGATAATTTCGGTACAAGAGCGTATAAAAGAATAAGTGTTATTATGAGTGCATCATATGTAGAATTTTTTAGAGGAACACCAATGATGGTTCAAGCAGCAATATTCTTTTATGGATTTGCAATGATTGGAATAAGGATTCCAATATTAATTGCTGGTATTATTATTGTAACTTTAAATACTGCTGCTTACTTAACAGAGGTATTAAGAGCAGGAATTAATTCAATTGATAAAGGTCAAATGGAAGCTGCAAGATCAATAGGATTAACAAGAGGTCAATCGTTTAGATATATTATATTCCCACAAGCAATTAAGAATATGGTTCCCGCAATTGGGAATGAACTTGTTGTAAATATTAAAGACACTGCAGTACTAAGTGTAATAGGTGTAAGTGAATTATTCTATATGGGAAAAAGTATTGCTGGAACATATTATAGATATACAGAAGCATTTGTTACTGTTGCTATTATCTATTTAATTCTAGTGTTAATAACAACTAGAATTCTTACACTAATTGTTAAATGGATTAATATCCCCAACAAAACAACATTTCCAACAAGTCAATCAAATCCATTAGCGGTGAACTAATATGGAAATAATTAGAGTTAATAATCTACATAAATCATTTGACGATGTAGAAGTTCTTACAGATATAAATTTGACTATAGAATCTGGTTCAGTAACTACAATTATTGGACCAAGTGGAAGTGGTAAAAGTACGTTGTTAAGGTGTTTAAATCAGTTAGATAATGTTACTAGTGGTACCATATTGTATAATGATGAAGATATAACAAGTAATCAAACAAATCTAAATGAATTAAGATCGAAAATTGGTATGGTTTTTCAATCATTTAATCTATTCAATAATCTTACTGTTTTGGATAACTGTATTATTGGACAAGAAAAAGTGTTGCATAGATCTAAACATAAATCAATTGATAATGCATTGAACTTTTTAAAGCAAGTAGGTATGTATGATTTTAGAGATCGTAAGGTTACTACATTGAGTGGTGGACAAAAACAACGTGTAGCTATTGCTAGAACATTGTCAATGAATCCAGATATAATCTTGTTTGATGAACCTACAAGTTCTTTAGATCCAGAAATGGTAAATGATGTTTTAGAGGTTATGAAAAACATCATTTCTAAGGATTATACTTTTATAGTGGTCACTCACGAAATGGAATTTGCAAGAGATGTTTCTGATAGAGTAATTTTTATGGAAACAGGGCGAATTGTAAACGATGGAACTCCTAATGAAATATGGAATATAAATAGTAGTGAAAGACTAAAAAGATTCCTAAACATATAAAAGAATACCTACTTTTTAGGTATTCTTTTTTTAATATGGTATTATATAAGTAGAGGTGATAGTATGGCAAAGATAACTGGCATTGGTGGAATATTCTTAAAACTTGATGATGATCATAAAAAATTGACTAAATGG
>JAUVDP010000024.1 GCA_030595255.1 Mycoplasmatota bacterium
TTAAATACTTTTTAGGAACTGATTTATTCTCAAGTGATGATAACTATATCCTCTTTAGTGACCTTACAATTACAGATGGTGTAAATTACCTTTATTTAAATGAGGAGCTATTTGGAGATGAAGTACATTATGCAGTCTTAGAAAGTGCTTTAGAAGTAGAAATAAGGGCTTTAGAGATTCAAAAGAAGCTATTTATTATTGATTATTTTAAAATGTTAGTAGAGGAATAAAGAAATAACTAAAAAAGATAAAGAAAATGCAACATTCCTCTTTACAATTATACGGCGTTATATTATAATAAATAACGCTGAAATGTTTCGGTAGCTCAGCTGGATAGAGCAACGCCCTTCTAAGGCGTCGGCCGGGGGTTCGAATCCCTCCCGGAATGCCATTTTAAAGCACAAGCTAGCCCTTAAAGGTTAGCTTTTTTTATATGATTTTAGCGATTTTATGAAAAAGGGCGTAGGTCGATGGCTGTAATAAGCGATAAAAAAGTAGAAACCCATTGTTTTGGTTTTCTACTTTTAATTCATTACTTTGAAGTACTCGTGTTTAATGAAATCATTGTCAAGATGTAGATAAAGCTGAGTGGTCTTAATTGAAGCATGACCGAGGATTAGTCTTAAAGTCTCAATATCAGCACCACCTTTTAAAAATCTTGTAGCGAATGTATGACGCCATTTGTGTGGTCGTATAGTATATTCAAGACCTAATCTTCTTTCTATCCTAAAACATATATTTTGCACCATATCAACTGATAGCCTTTTTTTAGATTTATATGATTGTAAAATGTATCCTCTAGTAGAGTCTCTAGTAATAAGTCTTTTTACTAGTCTTTTTGTATCATCCTTAAAATAAACATAGCGTTCAACTCTACTTTTTGTAATTTTAGCATGTATTGTATTTTCTGGAAAATTGAAATCAGAAACTTTTAGATGAAGCAACTCATTTATTCTAAGCCCAGTATCTAGAAGAAGTTTGAATAGTACTAGATTTCTTAAAGCTTCTTTGTATCCGTTTTGTGTTTGAAGATAATTTAGGATATCAAATAGAACTTTGTTATCTATTACTTTTATTAATGTTTTAGTCTCTTTCAACTTTTTGATTTTTAACCTTTTATCAGTATGGTATTCAATTAATAGAATTAGAATTGTTCTGTATTTGTTTAAAGTTGTTGCTTTGATATCTTTGTAATTATCTTTTCTCCATGACCAAAATCTCACTAAATCTTTTTTAGTTATATCTTCAATTTCATAACTATTAAAGAAAGTATCAAGTATATTGATTTTGGTAATATATAGCCTATAAGTACCATTTGATTTTGTAATCTTGATATAATCTAGGAATTCCTTTGAAGCTTCTCTAAACATCATTTAGACACCTCTGTTATTAATTCCTCTGATATAGTTTCTATTTCATTAATTAGTTCTGAATAAGTAAGTTCTTTAGTATTATCCAAAGATCTATAACTATTTACAATAGCTAAGTCTTTTGATGATAAATCTGATAACTTTGTAGTAAGTAATCTATTAAGTAGTTTTATAAATTCAACTTTACCATAAGAAGCAGATACCCTCATAAGAACTTTGGCAACTGATGTTTCTAACCAATTCACTTGAGTGAGTATAGTGCTTTCGAGAATTGCTTGATTTTGAATTTTAAGTTTTTCTACATTTCCAATATGATTATTCCACCACTTACAAACCTTCCAAGACCTTTTATCTAATACTATTGTCCACATTTCATTGTTTTCCTCTTGAGGTACCAAGAAAGATATTGAGTCAGCTAATACACTTGCAAATAATGTTGGTATTTCATCATCAGTTCTTTTTAAGTATTCAAGAATAAATATAAGAGCTTTAGTCTTATAGTATCTTAGTTCAAATCTTATCCACTTACTACAAGAAACTGATATGTTTTTTGCTTTTTGTTCAGCTTTCTTATCATATATTTGTAAAACAGCTTCTGACAATCTAGAACCAAATGTAATACTAACTCCAGGATTATCAGTAGAATTAACTTTGTCAGACTTAGTAATTGTCTTTTTGTTAAATCTCGGTGTTATATATTCGTCTTTTTCAATCTTTTTTATTAAGTCTTGAATATTGAATAAGTCATAATTAATTAAATCGTTTGCAATATCAATTCTTGTTATATTGCAACCATTCATCACTAAGAAATCTAATAGTACTCTCCAATCTCCACCGTTATCTTCAAAATCTCTACATGCTCTTCCAGTCATTTCAAGTAAATGAGTATGTTCTCCATCACCATTTTTTGGACCAGTTAACATTATTCTTATATGTTCTCCAATAGTAGTAGTGAGTCTATAACCAAATAAACCACCTTTAGTTGTTTCTATATACTCTTTATCATATCCTAATATGTTTATTAAGGTTTTATAGAACTCACAATCACTTGGATATATTACATTTGATAGCTCAGGTAGAACAAAAACTGCTTTTAAATAGTCAATTAATACATTTCCTTGCATAATAACACCGCTTTCCTTTGTTTGTTTTGTAGGGGGGGTATTACATAATCCCCCCAATGATTATTACTCTATCTTAACGCAAACCAATACGTAAATAAACAAGAATAAACTAACCAATACGTTAATTATACAGTACAAAACACAAGAAGTCAATACCAATATGTTAATTTAATCCTTGCAATTAACCAAAAAGTAAAATATAATGATACTTGAGGTGATAGAAATGGAAGAAGATAGTATAAGAGTAAGAATAAAAAAAGCAAGGTTAGCATTAGGAATGTCAAGTAAAGAAGTTGCTGAAGAAATTGGAGTGTCTCCTGTAACATATTCAAGATATGAGACTGGAAAGCGAACACCAACAATTAAACATTTCTTTGAATTGTCAAATGTGTTTAATTGCACTATTGATTATTTCCTTCACATAGAAGGTGAACATTTTGAAATTGAACGAAAAATGAGAGATTTAAGAGCGTACCTATATCTTAAAGAAAATTTAATTAATGCTGTGAGAACATATTTAAGTAATGTAAATAGTGATGATAAAATGGAAAGAGAAGTAGCAAATTCCTATTTAGATTATGCAAAGAAGGAGTTTGTACAAATGAAAGAATATCGTAATGAATGGCTAGATATAATTGATTTTGGAACAATAGATGAAATAATAAAAGATTTTAAAAAAGGAAAGGCATAAATATATTAAAAGTATATGAAAGGTGATGTAAATGGGATTTAATCCAACAGATTTTTTTAACGTAGCAAAAGAAGATATGGGAGATGTAGCAAACTTCATATTAATATATTTAGAACAATATGCAGAAGGAAATATTTACAATATGATGGATGACACAAGCTTGATTAAATTTTTAAGTATCAGAGCAAATAAGGGTGATGTAAGGTTTAATGATGTAGCATACTTAAAATATATTCTTTATGTATATAATAATGGAGTATTAAATAAACTTATCAAAGAAGGATATATTGGACATGATAAATCTAGAAATTTAATAATAATTTTGCATATGGGTAAAAAACATGTTCATGACTCTTTGATTAATTTTTTAGATGAGTTTAAGAAGCTCATAAATTAGTTGCAAGTAAAATAAGTCACTATTTTTAGTGGCTTTTTTTCACATATAAAAAATGTCGTATTTTTTTAAGAGATTGATATTGTGGAAATTCAATCTAAAGATATTAACAATTTATCATTTATTTAAAGTTAATTAAAGATTTAAAGTATAGATTGTTCTTACTACTTGGTATCAAAGGGTTGGAGGTTGATGCTTTTTCCAAATTCTATTATCTTGTAGATAAATATATTGAGTTTTTTGAATGTCTGTAGTATAATAATTTTTAATAAAAAGCAATAATACATTAGATTTCCACATTTATGTGCTATAATTGAAGCATAAATATATAAATGAATGACATATAAACAGTTTACTGTATATATTTTTTTATGGATGGGGGGGATAATATTGGAACTTGTTTTACATCATGGTACATCAAAAGAAATTAAAAAAATAATTCAAAAAAAAGGATTTGAGATTTTAAACTTTTTTGAATGTATAGAGAAGAATAAAACTCAGAAATTTTATAATTATCCTTGGCTAGGTGAAGGAGCATACTTTTATGATAATGATAATGCTCAGGCTAAACAATGGGCATATTTGCGATTTGGATTCCAAAAAGCTGTTGTTACATGTCTGTTAGAAGTTGAGGATAGTGAAGTTTTAGATTTAGATAAGAGAAATCCATTTCTTAAGTTTAAAAAGGTGTATGATTATTATAGAGAAAAAAATATAGATTATTTAGGGCATGTTTACGATTTTTCGGAACATAGTGAATTGTTATTCATAGGACTTGTACTTACAAAATGTTTTCCAGATACTGTTATAAAGAAAACATTTAGAATTCAAGATCAAAGAAATGTTGAATATCAATATACAGTTGCAAGTGGAGACATAAGTGTAGGAGAGCTTTTCATGGCATCATGTCAAGTTTGTATAAAAGGTAAACAAATTAGTTTACTCAGAATGGGGTGAAATAATGTCAAAAGATATTTTTAAGAATGCAATGAAAATAATTGACAATATGAAAAAAGATGATTTTATAGAATCAATGAACATAATAGGAGTAAAACCAATATCAGATACTATTGGGAAAGAATTTCCTACTTTTGAGGTTGCTATGCTCCCAAAGTTAATTTTACCAAAACTAGAGATTAATACTGATTTAAAGATTGTTAGTTATATAGAAGTAACTGAATATGTAAGGATAAGGGATACTAAGTTTTCATCAATCAATAAAGATGTTGGTGTTTGGAACAATATTGTCTGTTTCGGACAAAGTGCTTAGGTGATGATATGGAAGCAATAATACAATTCCTTAATTACAGACTTGATGAAGTTAAATTTAAAATTAAGAAAAGCAAAGATAAAAATTTTCAAATTGGATATAATTTTAATTTACACAAAGGTGGCGGGGAAGTTATTTTAGAAACTATTTTAGTTGAGGAAGATTTCGAGTTATTTTTGAGGATTATTGGAAGCTTTGCGACTAAAGGAAATATGGATGAATCTTCTAGGGAACAAATGTTTGCAATAAATGGGACATCTATTTTGTATCCATACTTGAGAAGTTCAATATCATCGATAACTCTTACATCATTAAATAGAGCGGTAGTTATTCCTACAATTAATATCGTAGAAGCATTAGGAATGGGAACGAAAAACTTAAATATAAAAAACTAGAAAAATATTTCTAGTTTTTTATTACAGTATTATCTGAAAACTAAGTTTAATACAAGTAAATTTATTATAGAAATCTTCTAAGGCATCTGCCTGGGGTTCGAATCCCTCTCGGAATGCAATTTTAAAGTAAAAATCTAATTTATTAGGTCTTTTTTCATAATACAATTAGATTATCTTTACCTTTGAAGTTTATGTGAAATCTATCCAAAAAAAATGTTTCATAAATGAAGGGAATTGATATGAAGATAAAGTGTAATATTCTTTCTAAATTTATTGAAATATCGAATAAATCATTATATACTAATTTGTATTGGGTTGGATATTGTTTGTTGACATAAAATCAACTGATTATAAATAAGGGGTGATTTAATTGCTTAAGAAAATATTGCAGATTATCAAGACAGTATATAGTAGTTCAAAGATTTATGTTATTTCAAGTTTTATTGTTTCAATCTCACTTATTGTAGAGCCATTAATTAATGTTTATGCTCTGAAATATATTATGGATCAAC
The DNA here is from genome assembly GCA_030595255.1 of Mycoplasmatota bacterium. Lineage (GTDB taxonomy): Bacteria > Bacillota_I > Bacilli_A > Izemoplasmatales > Izemoplasmataceae > JAFGXW01. The sequence goes on from JAUVDP010000024.1 coordinate 5,757, forward strand.
TGCAGACTACTAAAAATTTGAACAGCATAGGAATTTCATTGCTTTATTTGGTTGCCATTTTGTTGCTAGTTATTTTAGTAAGAGTTATACTAAAAAATAGATTTGTGTTTACTTCTGAGGAGAAGATGATTTGTAATTTAAAAATGAGTTTTTATACAAAGGTCTCAACAGTTCCACTTATTGAATTAGAAAAAAGTGATTACTATGATACATACAGTAAATCTCTAATGGTTACAGTAAGTAAATATAAAAAGGTATTTAATGAGGTTTTAAGATTAGTTTCTAGTTTTTCGGTTATTTTGTCTCTTTTAATGTTTATTTTTGTGTTAGATTATATAATCATTATAATGAGTATCTTTATAATGATTATAATATTAATGTCTAGTAATATAAGTGGCAAAATAGAGTACGATTATTATAATACAAATTTAACTCACACTAGATATCAAAAGTATTTGGATGAAGTATTTTATAATAAAAGATATGCTGATGAACTTAGGATTTATAATTCATCAAGATTGTTTATAAAAAGGTATTTTCAAACCAGTAATAGTAAAATTGGAAACATGGTTAAATTTAGTTTAAAGAGGATTATCTTTGGATTTCTTAAATTATTTTCGAATTCAGCTCATAGTCTAGTAATTATTTTCTACTTATCATATAAGGTTATTGCAGACGGAATGGCTTTAGGCTCTTTTACATCACTATTAGTATCATCTCAGATTCTAATCCAAACTATGAAATCAGTTTTACTAGCTTATCCCAATCTGAAAAAAGAGTTGCTTTTTTTTGATGACTATGTTGATATAAACAGTGTAATTAATAGTGGGAAGAAAAAAAATAGTTGTGGTTCATACAAGATAGGTAGTATTGACTCAATTGAATTACAATCAGTATATTTTAGTTATCCTGATTGTAATGAGTACATATTAAAAGATATTAATCAGAAATTTATTAAAGGTGAAAAGGTTGCATTTATTGGGCTGAACGGATCTGGTAAAACAACACTGTCGAAAATAATTACAAATCAATTTAATCCTTCAAAAGGTAGTATTAGGTATAATAATGTTAATTCAAATAGAATTAGTAATAATAATATATTCTCCAAAGTTTCACTTGTTTCACAAAATTTCAACTTATATAACTTGTCTATTTCTGAAAACATTTCAATGTTAGAAAAAAATGAATGTGATATATTAAAAGTCTGGGATTGCATTAAGGCTGTAGGGCTATATGAAAAGATAAAATCACTTAGCTGTGATATAGACACAGTATTTGGGAAAATGTATGATTCTTCTGGGGTGTTATTTTCAGGAGGAGAGATGCAAAGACTTGCAATTGCTAGAGCTTTATATAAAGATTCAGAAATTATTATTTTTGATGAATCAAGTAGTTCTCTAGATCCAATAATAGAAGAAGAAATTAACAAAGTTTTATTGGAAGTTAGTAGTGAAAAAATTTTAATTCTCATAACTCATAGATTATCTCTGATGAACGATATGGATAAAATACTTGTAATGCGAAATGGAAGCATTATAGAATCTGGAACACATTCAAAATTGTTGTTAAATAAAAAGGACTACTACACTATTTATAATAGTCAACTGATAACTATAGAAAATAAAAAAACTATTAAATCAATTAAATCGATTTAATAGTTTTTTTTTACTATCCTACTGGACAGTCATTTCCAGAATATAAATCTGGTGATCCACCACCGCTACCACAATCTCCATTAGGAACTAAGCAAATTAATTGCATTTCTGCACCTGAAGTAGTTATAATCTCAGGATCTTCTGGGCTCCATAAAGAATCGTTCAAACTTGTCATATCTTTTCCCCCTTTCCTTTCACTTACATAATAATATTATAAGATTAAAAAAGGTTTCTGTCAATCCTTTATAAGATTGGTTTGTTTGTAGTTTTTATATAATTCAGGAATCCTATGGTGTAATTCATAAAGCATTTCAGCGCAATAAGGTAAATTAAAGTTTGAACCATCAATTCCATTGGGGCAACCCCCACCACAAATTAAGTTTAAATTACATTTTTTACATTTTTGAATAGTTAGAATAGATCTTGTTTTATAACTATTTAAATGTAAATAATAATCAGGATAGTACTTACCAACACTTCGAGATTCAATACCAACAGCTAGCATACAACTGTATATAAATCCATTAGGGTCAAATAACAATATAGAATTCTCTACATTACATGGTTTAATTACAGGTACAATCTTTGTTCCATTTTTAATGAATTGTGAAATTTGTGGTAAAGATAAATCTATATGATTATAATTAATATTATATGTATTTATTGTGTTATTTTTATGATTTATGATTTCATACAATTTTGATTTATCGGTGTTTGAGTATTGAAATAACGGTTGATACTCAAAGGTAATACTACTTATATAGTCTGAAAAGAGATATTTTAATTTGTCTCTTTCTTTGATACAACTATAAACATTGTCGAATGTTAAATTCATTCTTATTCTAATATTAATTCCTCTTTGGAGAAACAACAAGACACCTTTCATAATTTTTTCGTATGTCGGACTGTTATTAGATAAAGATCTAGATTTGTTATGATAGTTTTCCTCACCATCTATTGTAATTTGAATTTTTTTAATATCTAAATTTCTAAACAATTGAAAGTATTCTTCCAAATAATATCCATTAGTTATTACTGAGTATTTTGATTTGGGGTACTTTTCTATTATACGTTCTATTATTTTATAGTTTGAAAGTAATAAAGGCTCACCACCAAACAAATCAATATGTTGAACATAATGAGGAGTTATTTTGAAAATTTCATTTAGCATCTCCAAAGAAATACTTTTATTAGTTCTTACTTTTTTTTCATAACAGTAATTACATGTAAAATTACAATTGTATGTTAAAAGAAATCCAATATTTTGACAATTTTTAAATTGCTTCTGAGATTTAGTTACTAAATAGGAGATGATCTCTCCCTTTAATTTTGTTTCTGATGATTTCTCCATTATATATCCCCTATTTACTAGCGAATCAAATAGGTGTAACTCGAAATTATTCTTTGGAGAAACGCTATCTTCTTTTCTCCATTTTTCTATAATAATTTGCTCATCAATATTAATTGTGTCTACGAACCCGTTTAGGGAATTAACAATTAAGTATTTTTTGTCAAATGTTTTAAGATCAATGATTACTATATTATCAATTATTTTCATAATTAAAAAATAAATCTTTCAATATTATCCATAACAAATTTTTCTTTAAAAACACCGCAATTTGGAACTAAAACATTGCCTTTACTATTAATGATAGAAATTGGACATCCACTAGAACACACATATTTAAAATCACACTTCTTACACTCATCAATAGAAAAAACATTTCTTTTTAGGTATTTATTGATTTCTAGATAGTTCAAAGTAATATTTTTACGGAATTCACCTATAATTCCATTTGATAAGTCGTTACAGGTACACCAATATATTTTTCCGTTTGCACCAAATAGAAGAGGGATAACTTCTGCAGTATTGCATTTGCTAGTTTTATTAACAGATCTATCGTTAACTTTTCGCAAAATTTTGAAACTCAATGATGATAAATCATATATTGAATCAAATTGATATTTTGTCCCTTTCAGTGTTGGTTTAATCTTCTCTCTTAAAGCAAGATATTCCCTATAATCATAAAAATCATGATCAATAGATTTATCGCTAGTTGTATTTATGATTGTAGATAATTTGAATGTAATGTTATCATGATCAAAAAGAGAAAAAATATTAAGCTTTTCAAGAAGGTAATCAAAACTTTCTATTGTTTCATTGCTCATCATTGTAATAATTCTAATCTCAGGGGTCCATTGGTTAATATAATCTATACCTTTAATAATAGAGTCGAATGGAGAAGTATTATTGTTATTAATGGTACTAATTATATTATTGTAACCATCAATAGAAATTTGAAATTCTGAGAACTTTGAGAAGTCTATATCTTTCCTGTATTTTATAATATTGACACCATTTGTAAACAATGAAAAATTATTAGTGGTATTTTTGAATTTCTCTAGAATATGGTTCAAAATTTTTATTTGGTTTTTAAGAAGTGGTTCCCCTCCACTAATCGTAATATGATCCAATTTAAAATCAAGATTATATTTTGAAAAGTGAGTATCTAAAAGAGTATAAATATTGTTAATATCAGAAATACTAAGAGTATCTTTTCTGTTTTCATACTTTTTTTGATAGCAATATACACAATTATAATTGCACTCATATGTTATATTAATTGTAATGTTATTTATGTTCATTTGGTCATTTACCTTAATAGATGAGTTAACTAATAAATCAAAATTACTGATAGTTTTTTGATCTAAAATTTGTTTCTTATTCTCTAAATCTTTAAGAAGTAACTGTTCTTCATAGTTGAGTGTAATTTCTTGTTCAATTTTATTATCAATAAGTTGTAATAGATTTGATTCAACTTCTGAAAGTCTATGTCTCCTAAAAGAATACAGGTTCATTATAAAAAAATCATCACCAATTTTGTATTGAATATTATTAAAAAGAACTCTTTTCATCATCTTATCTCCCAACATTTTCTAAAAAGTATAGCAAACACACAAAATATATAAATTGTATTTTACTAACTATTATTATATAATTATATTATATCATATGCAATCAAAAGATATTGAGTAATAATGAATTAGTGTGAGGTGAAGTTATGTATCGGTATAAACTTATATTTAAAATAAGTATTTTTCTCTCGCTTTTATTGGCCACAGTTTTTTTGTCTTCTTGTATCCAAGACAGCACTCCTAAGATGAATTGTAATGATAATGAAGTTGCATTTAATACTCATTGTATTTCATATGAGTTATATGAAATAATAAATACTGTTAACGCAACCTATACATTTAGTGAAGATTTAAGTATCGAAGAAGAGAGAGTGATTATTGATACTATTGAGGTTATTGTTGATGAATTTATCTTGAATGGGTTAGCTGAGGATGGACAGTTGAGTTTTAATATTAATTATCAAGGAAATAATTTTTTAGATAAAGTTGATGGAACAGTGAACTTGAATATAAGTAGTATAAATTCATTTGATGCCATACTGATAACTTTATTTAGTTTATTTGATACAATGGATAACTATGGATTGATTTATGGCATAGCAATAAATATTTCAATTGAATTAGGATATATAGACCATATAAATAACGAATATTCTAATAATACGGTTTCTCATTTTATAAATAATAGTAAATCCGATTTGATGGATTTAACGTATCCCTGCTTTAGTGAATCCTATACTTCAGTAGAGGATATCGAGTATGTAAAGCAGTTTTCAATCCAATTTACAAAATATATAATTGATAGTACAGGTATCCAAACTATAATCGACATTCTATTATTAACAGAATATGATGAATTTGAGTCTCAATATAAATTTCTTTTGAATGAATGGATTGAAGTAAATGGGTTTAATTATGATGTGAAACTAAATAGTATTCCAATATTTTTTGATAGAGAAATAGGAGATTATTATTCTATATGGTATACACAACGTGCATCATGGTATCTAAATAAAAATTATGAGAATAAGCATAATGAAAGAATACTACCTAAGGATTTCCTTATGAATGATTATAAGGAATTAAAAAATAGTATAATTACTTTTGAGGAAGAGTTTGAAAGAATTGATAGCTTACTAAAAGTTGATGGTTTTAATTATATTGATTTAGAAATCTTTATTCATAGTGGAACTGGTAATTTCTATTTTAATGGGAGGATTGATCTTACTTCAGTCCCGACACTTAGCCATGAGTATGTACACTATATTACATTTCAGACTATGGATAGAGTACATTGGCTAGAAGAAGCTATTGCAACTTTCTATTCATTTGATTTCCTATACATGGAAATGTATATGGATAATTTGTATTTTGGAGAAAACGACTTTGGAGAGCTCACTGTTAAATTAGATAACACGATAGCGAGATTTCATGAAATAAAAGGAGTAGAAGTTAACTATTCTGATGACAAACTATTCTTAAATGATATATATGTCTTTCTTGAAGGTAAGTACGATGATGTTTATGGACAGTATAATTCTTACTCAATGTTTCAGTATATCTCATTTGTTAACTATTTAATAGAAACTTATGGAGAAGATACTCTTTTACTAATTTACGAAGATACTTATCAACTCGATAATTTAACAGATAAAACTTGGAATGAAATCGTAGTTGATTGGGAAAATCATATAAAATTAAAATTCGAGTAGATTTATTCTAATTAAAAAAAAAGAAAAACGTAATATTTTATTCTCTTTCTTATGCAATTTTAGATTGAAAATCCATAGTTTTTAAGAATCAATGTTGTACAAGAAACCTTCTAAGGCGTCGGCCGGGGGTTCGAATCCCTCCCGGAATGCCATTAAGCACATAACCAAGCCCGTCTGGGCTTTTTTATTTGTCTATATATTCACTTTTCATTTTTGCGGGATGTCGGTCACCCCCCCTATTTTACACTATTTTCGACTACTCTGGTATACTCTTCAGTAACTTTTTTCATTGATACTTGTACGTATCTTTGAGTAGAAGTTATTTTTGAGTGGCCAAGTAGTTTTTGTAATACAAAGGTATTTCCGTTATTGTCATTGAAATTTGTTGCGAATGTATGTCTCCATTTATGAGGTGTAATCGACTTTTCTATATTTGTTCTCTCTTTAATCCTTTGGCAAATAGTCTCCACGCTATCAACGTGTAAAGGCCTTCTAGACTCTAAATTGATGAAAATATATTTGTCAATCTTGTTAGTATTGATAAATCTTATTAGTTCTTTTAATGTATTGCTTGTGAATAAGACATTTCTGTGTACTTTTGTCTTAGTTTTTGATACATAGATCATTCGAGTTGAATAATCGAAGTCATTAACTTTCAAACTCAGTAATTCACTTATTCTTAATCCTGTATCAAGTAACATCATGAACATTAACTTATTTCTTTTATGCTCTTCTAAATCTGATTTATCTAAATATCTGTATACTTTTCGAATTGTAAATTCACTTAATACTTGGGGTAGTTTGTTTTCTTCACGTAATTTCTTAAAAACAATATAAATGTCTGCTACATCTTTAAGTACTGATTTAATATACAATAAATATTTATTCATAGTTGCATTTGATACTTCAGGATTAATCTCTCGTCTATGAATAATAAAATCTAATAGTGTTCCTCTATTTATTTCAGCACATTCAATGTCTCCAAGATATTCACATGCTCTTCTTAAATAACCTGTAGCTTGTTTAAAAGTAGCCTTAGAGTGTCTGACTTCTGATTCCTTTAAATAAAAAGAAGAGGCTTCAGAGAACTTCATATAGTTTTCTCCTTTTATTTAAGAGTAAGACTTTATACATGATAACCAGTAATTCATAATCCCGATCATAAACTTCTTGTTCACATATAGGACAATAAGACAATTTATCAATTATCGGTAAAGCTTCAATGTCATAATATAAAGTACTTTCTCCTTGTTTCCTAATAGGTTTTACATGAGTATTACATTTATAACAAAATAGCTTCTCAGCGTTTTCTTTATCTATCATGGACTGAACTTCCTTTTCTGTAAAAACTGGGTTCTCTAGTATGAATAAGGGTTCATTAAAACTATGATACTCAGGGAATCGTGGGTAAGATTCAGGTATATCTCCATAACTCATAGTATTATCTCCTTCGCGTTTTTTTAGTGATTGTCATGAGAGTTGAACTCATGTTCTCCATGGAGAATTACTCCTGGTGTTTTACCATAAACTATCAACCATGAAGTGATCCCTTTTGTGGATCACTTTTTTAATTAAAATAATAATGCAAATATAAATAATATGATAAGTACTATAAATATTACTTTACCTACCAATGTTAGCCATATGGATTTTATTCCGTTTCCTATAGTTTCAAGGAATACAAGTATTCCATTTCCAACCATAGAACCCCACCACATACTTGATGTAACAGTAACTTTAGTGGTTCCGATTGCTGCGCTTCCTGTAACACCTAAAGCTTTTCTAATCATGATATAAGCAATGATTCCACTGAAGGCTACTCCTGCCATAGCTCCAATGATAATACCAACACCTTTAAGTATTTGAGCAGCAATGCTACCTACCCAGTCTGGCATATCTGCGAATGGGTTAGTAGGATCAATCCCAGGTAAATCTTCAGTAGTATTTTCATTGTATGCTGTGCATTGATCTCCTATACAAATAGATGTCAATTCTTCATCATAATCAATTCCATATTCTAAGTACTCTTCCATTAAAGCAACTATTTGCAATAACTTTTGATCATCTGTCAAAAGAGGATTATCAAAAATTATTTGTTTTTCGATTTCATACTGTTCCTGAATATCAAGCCTTAAATCATCAACTTCTAAATCAGTTAAAACATATGTAAATTTAACTACAGTAACACTTTCTATTTCAGGGCCGTCAATTAATAGCATATAATCGAATTCATCTCCTACATGTATATAGTCTCCTTGTAGAAAACTTAACCAGTTATCTTCATTTGAAGTGTTATTTATTATGAGTGTATCAGAGTATGAATCAGCAGTTGAACCAATACACCAAGTGTTAAAAGCTACTACACCTGTACATGAATCCTGAACTGTTGTGTAATCAATCTCAATCTGTTTTAAATCTTGTGTATCTCTAGTAAATGAAATGCCTACACTTGATAAATAGTAATCAATACTAACATATGCTGATTGTACATAAATGTCTGAAACATCAATTACACCGTACCAAATACCCTCAATTTTTTCTATTCTTGAATACTCTGTCTGATCAGCTAGAGATAGATAGTCTACATAGTCATGGGCGAGTGCATAAGTAGTACAAGCTATAATTTCCGATTCACTTAATGGACCAACAAAATCATCAGCACAAAATTCAGGTTCTTCTTCGATAGTTTCAGTTGTTGAAGAAGTATCAGTACTAGTATCAGTGCAAAGTGAATAATCGTTATTTGATGTATTGTCAATTGGTTCATTACAATAATCAGGTGTGGAATTATCAGGATCACCGTCTATAACTTCAGTAGCATATGACGTATTTACATAGTTCATGGAGAGTGTGAAAAGTATTAATAATATAAATATCTTTTTCATAATATCTCTCCTTATTATTTTTTAGAAGCAAAGAATCCAACTCCAAAGAATATAACAACAATAACTGCAGCAATTCCACCAAAGATGATAGTAGAATTTGTTTCAAAGAATCCAGGTTCTGGATCAATAATATTAAATGAGCTTTCAACAACCTCAAGTACTATTTCTCTTGTGTATTCATTACCAGTAGAAGAAATAAGACTGAAGTTCTTTTGATACGTATTAAATACTTCATGAAAGTTTGAATAATTATCATATGTAGTTGTGAATACAAAAGTATAGTTAGGTAAGTCTTCGATAAACTGAAGAGTATCAATAAAATCATCATCAGTTAACAAATGATTATCAGGAACTTCCCAATAATACTGATCAATAATTAAGTTTGGAATCATGTCTTTTACAACTTTAATTTTTAATGTATGATTCACATAGTTACCTTGAGTATCAGCAACCGATATAACAATTTCATAAGTACCAGGGTTATTTGCATTTCCTACATACTCATCACTTATTACTTCGATTCGATTTGAAACAATTCCGTCATGATCATCAGTAGCTGAGAAATAAGCTAAGTAGAATTGTCCGTCAAGAATATAATTAGATCGTTTAATTATCTCAGTTGGACCATTCATTACTGGAGCAGTACTATCAACAACATTTACAGTGAAAGTTTCAGAGATTTCATTCCCTGAACTATCACTTACTGTATATAACAAAGCATAAGCTCCTATAACTTCTGTATCTATTAACTCAAGACCAGTAATAATTATCTCTGAAGTAATATCTCCCTCGAATGTATCGATAGCTTTTATCTGTGGAAGATTCGCAGCTAACAATGAGTACTGAGGAATATTCAAAGTGCTTTCAGCTTGAATAACAAACTCAGGAGCATTAATATCAACATTGCGAATCTTGATTGCAAATGTTGGTTCGTTTCCTCCTGAATCAGTAACACCATAAACTACGAGATGATCTCCTAGGATACCTTCATTTCCAGTATAGTTATCAAGTACTATATAAATCTCATGAGTAATGTTTCCGTCAATGTCATCAAATACATTTAGTGTATATTGAATTTCTTCGACTGTAATAGGATCATCTACATCATTAATGTATACTCCTGGATCTGATTCTGAGAACTCAGCATATGTACTGCTAACTGGTAGCAGTACACTAGCTAATAGGAGGAGAAATACTGTGAGAAGTTTTTTCATAAAATCACGTCCTTTTAATTATTGAAATAATCGATATAATCTTGTTGAGTCATTGTATTTGCATATTCTAAAGTTAATAGAGTTAATGTAGTAGTAAATGTTGGTGCAATATCATCAATGATATCTATTGTGATTGTCATATCAGTATAATTCCCTGTACTATCGGTAGCTCTAAGAACAACAGTGTAAGTACCTAAAGTTGTTGTATTACCACTGAATGTATCACTTTGAACAACTATTGCTGAAGTTAAATCTCCACTATATAAATCACTAGCTGTGATTAAAGCTAATAAATCATTTAAATTATTATATAAACTAATATTCCATGTGTAGCTAGTCGAACCAGTAAATGTTGGAGCTGTAGTATCTCGAACAATAATTGTTCTTGAAATAGTAGAGGCTACATTTCCGTTTGAGTCTGTAATATTGTAATTAATAATATATGTTCCTAATACAGCAACGTTTACACTACCGCTATCTACTGAAGAACCTGATACATCATAAGCGTCAGTCCATGTAGCACCTAGCTCAGTGTAGTTTTCTCCAAACTCTACATAAACAGTGATATCTCCAGTTAGAATTTGTACAGGAGCAGTTGTGTCTCTTACGATTACACTTCTACTAACTTGAGTAGCAACATTCCCTGAAGAGTCTGTAACATTGTAATTAATAGTATATGTACCTAAAACTAAATTATTTACTGTACCAGTAATTGCAGCTGTAAGTCCTGAATCATAGTTATCAGAAATAGTAGCACCTGGTTCTGAATAAGTTGCAGGGTATTCTATGTACATTGGAGTTGATCCAGTTAAAGTAATAATAGGAATTTCAACATCAACTACACGAACTGTAGTAGTTACTTCGGTATAGTTTCCTGATAAATCGGTAGCTCTGAAGACTACATCATAATCTCCGAGAGTTCCTTCGTTACCAGTATATAAATCACTTTGAACTACAACTGTTAATACTCCGTCTGTTTCATCAGTAGCACTTAAACCTGCTAAGATTGCAGCTACAGTAATTGGATCATTTACATTAGTTGGAACAACTCCAACACCACCATTAATAATAGGTGCGATAATATCGTTAGCTGGTGCAATATAAGTTTCATAACTTGTGAATGATGTTCCTTCTTCTAGCATCCAATAATCAATGTTTGGTACAAAAGTATCATCATTAGCAGCTATATCTATAACATTAATCAAAGTGTCGGCACCAGTATTAAAAGTACATGACATAGTATCTGGAAATGGCATAGTACAAGCTCCAACAGGTGAAGTGCTCATAACTTCGTCTACCATAACAACAGTAGGACCTTCAAGAATTATATGAAAACCATAACCTTCACCGAAAGTATATTGAGCATCTAACATATTAAAACTTAAAGTATAATCAGTATTAGCTTTAACTTTGATAGAACCTGAAATAATAACATTATCAGTATCAGGATCAAAAGTTGAAGGATCTAAATAGTTCGTTCCTCCTGGTAATTGAGTACTGGAAGCAAGCGAGCTTTGAGTACCTGCAATAGTAAATGTTAATGCTATAGCTAATAATAAAATTAAAAATCTTTGTTTAAATCTATTCATCTTTTACACTCCTTCAGTGAAGCCCATGCTTCACTTATTTTATTTTTAATACTTGATATTACAGCGAAGATCTTACAACCTATATTTTTCATGGTAACAACCAATTTTTAAATCCGATAAGTCCTGCGGTAACTTCATCTTTAAATGCTGTTACATCTGCTTCAGTAACTGTACCAGTGTTAGCTAAAATAAATCCTACAGCTACTGCAATAATGATAACTACAATGATTCCTGTAAATATTTTCATAATTCCTCTTTTCTTTGAATGTTCATCATTCAATTTTTTATTTAAACTCTAAGTAATAGATTTATGTTATTTTTTAATATGATATGACTTGTACTCTTTAATAAGGTTTTTAGTAATATGTTCTTTCCATTTTTCAATGATTGTTTCTTCATTTAAGAACTCAATTTTTTCAGCTGTAGCTAGTAGATGTAACTGCTCTAAAGTTTTAGAGTTAAGATCAGCTTCTTTATATTTACAAACCACTAACTTTTTAATAACTTTGTCTTTATTAAATTTGAAAGTATAATCTAGTTTTTTAAATTCAATTCCAAAATCACTAGCTAAGTTTTCAAGTTCTGAGTTCTCTAAGTTATTAAAATCAGGTGGAGTAATAGAAGCCCACATTTGCTTCTCTTTGTTTCTAAGATTCTTTTGCTTTTTCTCTCGTTTCTTAATTTCAGTTAGAACTATTGTCATAAGTGCATTAAATGTAGCGTAATTCATCTCTTCTATATCTTGGAATTTCACTTTAAAGCTGTCCCAGTTTGGAACGTCCATGAAGTGCATGTCATTGAGGATCTCTTTTGCTTCTCTAATTGTATACATGAAGTGAGTATCATATCTTCCGAAGCAATCAGTTATTTTGTTAGTCTGTTTAAATCCGTAAGTACCATATGTTGTAATTTCACTTTTATTTTCAAGTATCACTCCTAATTTAGGGAATGAAACTCTTTTACCTACGTCATTAATCTCTTCATAGATTCCTTTATAGAAGATGATATAACCTTTACTCCATTTAGTAGCTTCTTTTTGAGAGAGCTTAGAAATTTTTTGTTTGATTCGATAGATTCTATTAGTAGTTCTTACGTCGTAAAATTTACGCTTTTTAATAAGAAGATAAACTTTATACTTGATCCATAAAATTGAAATTATTAATTTTTGCTGTTTTGTTCTGTTGTCTCTTTGTGAAAGTTTACCCATTTTTTCTTTAACTTTACTTATTTTTTTATTTGTTAAGTTATCAAATAAATTGTGTTTGATAGAATGACGATAGATCCAACGAGTAAATCTTAGAACTAATATATTCATTTTTTTTAATTGTGATCTCAATTTTATAAGAAATCTTGTGAACCCTGAAGTAGATCTAAATTTCATTTTAAATATATGTTGATAACCAGGGTATAACTCTCTTAGAGCTTTTAGAGTTCTTGTAGGACTTTGTGTGATTCCATAAATAAATACTTCCTCACGCAAGATATGTCCAGCTGTAGTATAAAACTCTCTCATACCTGATTTATCTTTGAAATATTCTTCTTCTTTACTATCAGTATTTGAATAGAATATTGCTGTTTCAGTTTCTATAATGAATCCACGCTTCGGGAATGGAATCGGAGTATTCTCTTTTAGTTTAAGATAGTCCTGTGAGAACTTTTTAGAGAATAGTCTCTTAATTCTTTTTGTCTTTTTAATAACTTCAAACGACTCTAACATAGGTTGATTACTCATAATGAAGTTAGGTACAAAATTATGATACATGTACAGAATTGTATATTTCCTTAACATATCTAGGAAGTGTATTCCCCCTGGAGTAAGTCCCTCATTGAAAGCTACGTCAGGTACATATTTATTTTTCTTGTATTTCCAAGTTGTGAAGTGCTTTTTATGATCAACTTTTTTCTTCCAGTACTCAGCTATAAAACATTCGTTTTCTTTTAACATCTGAGTAAACACTAGGTCTATTCTATATTCACTAGCTACAAAGAATTTTTTACCATTCTTATTAAGCCATTCTTTAACTAATTCAAAATCGTATATATATAGATCATGCTCAAACTTGAGCAGTTCTTTTCTTTCGCGTTTTAGTATTACTTCTTTAGCTAGTATAGAAGCTCCAACAGTAGAGGAATCTTTCCCAACTCTGACAGCTCCTGATATTTGATTTACCTTAGCTAATTTATCAACTATTACTGAAGCTGACTTTTTACGATTAAACTTAAGTATTATTCTCTCAATAAATGATTTATAGAGTATAAACGTTAGTAGTAATAAAGGTAGTCCATAAACTACTATCTTGATCATGTATTCTGAAACTTGATAAATATTCCAAGCTTCCAAGGTGTATTGCCATATAGCGAATATAAGTAATAAGAATATTACTAATAATATAGTTCTCCAAACTAACCGATTAAAACCTCTGAACATTTAAAATAGACCTTCCAGAAGATTTACATTCTTGTCTCTTTGAGAAAACCCTTCAGCCCTAGATTCAAGTTTTAAAGTTAAGTCAGTCTTGGAGTATGTATTAGACTCAATATAGGCTCTATCAGGATTATCATTATTCCAAGTATGTTTTACATAAACATAATTAAATTTTTCGCTTAGCTCTTTAATGTGTCTTTGTATAGTACGCTCATGACATTCATAAAGAACACCAAGTTTTCTAGATGTGCTTATAAGTGGATCTGATATTTTGAAGTAAGTAAGTAATTCAACAAAAAATTTGGCTGTTGGTTTTGAAACTCCTTCAGCTTTGATCATGTCATATATAAATTTTTCCTTGTGAGTTCTCATGCTAGCACCTCATTTCTTATTCTTACTCCTTTGAGTTCATGTAAGGGAAGTAGTAAAGAGAGCTTACATGAACTCTGAGAGGAGGAAATTATTATTTAGTTGATTGTTTGTATCTTTTTTTAGTGAGTAGTAATATCAATAGATTTATAACAATGATTGTTGTCATTACTTTTTCAATATCTAATCTAAATATTAGTACTAAAAGATAAGAAAATAATGTAATTGTTATTAAAAGAAGATATACAAGCAGTCTAATTTTATTAATTTTCATGAGGAAATACTCTTATTGATTGTTTGAAAATATACTGATATAGAATGTATATCATAGTCATTGAAGCTACATTGAGGAATAACATTACAAACGCTCCAAGATAGTCTAAAGCTTCTAGTCCATAAAATACGTATATATCAAGTGAAACTGTAAATGTTAATAATAGTATTGTTAAGATAATCAAAGTTAGTTTTTCTCTATTCATCACGCATACACTCCCCGTCAATGTGCCAACAATCCGAACATTTTGCTGAACAACCGTATTCTTCTAAATCATCAACTATAATTTTATCTTTCTTTAATAATTCATTTTCATTCATAATTTGTATTCCTTTCGCGTTATATTATTTTTGTTTCTCTAAAGCTTCTTTTAACATATCTGATACAATTCTCTTTGAATTGATTCCGTCATTATCTAATAAATCAATCAATTTTTGTATATCAATATTATTCATGATCATGTTTCCTTTCATGTAAGTTTGTAAATAAAAATTTATTAAAATAAGGAAGCTATCAATCCACGCGAAATGAGATTAATAGCCTCCTTACCTTAATAAAATTAATAAAAAGAAGTGAAATTTTATATTTAGGAATGAGATTCTACTTCGCGTTTCAAGTGTCCGTAATGGATACTCATGTCTATATATTACTAAAAAGTAGCCATATTGTCAACACATTGTGTCCTTTTTGGCTGTGAGGTCGCATTTTGTTGTCAGATTGGATACTATGATATAATATGAGTTAAGGTGGTTAATATGAAAAATTTAAGAACAATAAGAGAAGAAAAAAAATATACTCAACAACAGATTGCTGATTTCTTAAATATTACTAAGAGTAGTTATTCAAGATATGAAAGAGGTCTACGCAATGTAACTCCTGACACTTTAATTAAATTATCAGAATTTTTTGACGTAACCACAGACTTCTTACTTGATATAACTTCAGAGCCATTATCAAGAGCTGAGATAAATATTTTATTTAGCTCATCTAAAAGTAACACTGAACTTATGAAAGAATTTAAGTTTAATTCAAGTGGAGAGAGTATTACCCCTGAAGAGATTGAAATATTACTCAATAAACTGCGATTGCTTATTCAATCAAAAAAGTAGAAATTAATCTACTTTTTTTTTGATAGTATATTTATTAACTTAATTAGATCTATTTCTTCAGCTTCCTTTTTGTCCTTACACATGATGTACACCTCCAATACAATTATAGAGAGTACAGCTAGTAGTATAAAGTTCAAGGTCTGTTATGTCCGTTTTTTATTAAATATAGAGAAATCGAGTATATTTCAGTGCCAAATATGACATATTGAAATGTGCTAAAATACTACATATCAACATTTGAAGCTTTCATTATGATATTAT
>JAUVDP010000014.1 GCA_030595255.1 Mycoplasmatota bacterium
AGCCAAAAGTTTGCTTCACACTTCCTCCAGTTCACACCTCACGATGGATACTTTGTGCTTCGCTAGTGGTTAGTTGATGAGTACCCCCACAGTGGATTCGCACCACCTAGGTATATATCATGCCCGGCACACATAGAAAAAGAGGCTTTCGCCTCTAAATATTTGGATAACGACATACTTCTTTTAGTTTACAACCATCACATTTTGGTTTTCTTGCAGTACAGTGATATCTACCAAAGAAGATCATTTTATGATGAGTATTACTCCACTTGTCTTTTGGAATCTTTCTCATCAATTTTTCTTCAACTTGTCTAACAGAATCAGTATTATATGCTAGTTTTAATCTTTTAGAAACACGGTCTACATGTGTATCTACAGCTATTCTAGGAACATTAAACCAAACACTTAAAACAACATTTGCTGTTTTTCTACCAACTCCTGGTAAAGACTCTAACTCTACCTGACTTGAAGGAACTTTACTATCAAAGTTATTAATTAGTAACTCAGACATCTTTTTAAGATTTTTAGCTTTATTTTTATAAAGACCTATTCTTCTTAAATCTTGTTCAACATCTTTTATATCAGCGTCTACAAAATCTTGTGGACATGTGTATTTATTAAATAATTCTTTTGTAATTATATTAACTGATTTATCTGTTGTTTGTGCACTTAGTGCAACAGCAACAATTAATTCAAAAGAATTTGTATGATTTAATTCACATTCAGCATTAGGATACATTTCATCAAGCACACTTAATATTTCATTAATTACTCCCATATCTTTTTCAAGTCTTTAATGTTAGTAGTTTTTTTATACTTTTTAGGTTGAAGACTTTTATCTTGTTTAAGTAATATTCCATCAACATATTTTATATTGAGTTTTCTACTTCTTAGTGCTTCAAACAGTGAATCTTCAATTTGTTCATAAGTGTATTTGTCTTCGTTAAGCCATTTAGTTATTGTTTGAATATCTAAAACACTTAAAGGTTTATTAAATTCTTCTTCAAATAACTTTACAAGTCTACCTTCTAAAGTTTTGTTTTTTTCTATTTTATCTACTTCTTTTTCTTCATAATCACTTTTAAGTATTCTTTCAATTAAGAAATCTAAATTAAAGCTTTCAGTTTGTTTACCATTTTTTGTTTTAACAAGTTTTAACTTAATAAAACCTCTTTCAATTAAAGAATTCAATCTTTTTGAGGTAGTTTGAGCTGAAACAGATAATGATTCAGAGAGTTCTTTTGGTGATATATATGTCATGTTTGCACCAAGTAAATAATTCAATTTTATAATAATTACAGCATCAGTTTCATTGAGCCCTAATTTATAGTAATTGTTTAATACTAACTCTGAAAAATCTACTATATTTTTCTTGATCAAGTCCTTCATAATTTCTAAATCCATTTCCTCACCTCATTTGAAATTTAATTATATCATAAAATCATATTAAAAAAGATTATTATTTTCAAATAATCTTTAAAATTTTATTGACCTCATCGCTAACTTTTTAAGAGCCATTTCAGCAGCGTTTTGTTCAGCAATCTTTTTACTTTTTCCGAGTCCTTCACCCATTAAGATTTCATCCATGTATACTCTTGTAGTAAATTCCTTATCATGAGAAGGTCCTTTCTCAGCGATTATTTTATATTCTAATGTTCTTTTATCAGATTGTACTAACTCTTGAAGATACGATTTATAATCAACAAAGTTCTCTTCTCTATCTTCTAGTGATACAGGTAAAACAACCTTATTAAATATCTTATATGTCTCATCTAATCCTTTATCAATATAAACAGCACCAATTAGAGCTTCAAAAGCATCTGCTTGAAGAGCAACACGATTTCGACCACCGCTTTTTTCTTCACCTTTACCAAGAAGTAAATATTTCTTTAAATTACATTCTTTTGCATATTCAACTAACGCACTTTCACAAACATTCTTAGCGCGTTTTTTAGTTAGGTCACCTTCGTGGTAATCTTTATGTTTTGTATATAAATATTTACCCATTAGTAAATCCAAAACTGCATCACCAATAAATTCTAATCTTTCATTACTTTCACAATTGTTTTCATTAGCAAATGATGAATGTGTTAAGGCGACTTCTAATAATTTTTTATTATTAAAATCTAAATCGAAATACTTTTCTAATTCATTCATTTATAACACATCACTTTCGAGTATTGTTTTAACTTTATTTAAGACGTCTTTTCTTACAATAATCGCAGCTACTTTTATTGCATTATAAAATCCAACATTAGTTGATGAACCTTGAGCTTTTACTACTACTCCTTTAAGACCATATATCATTGCCCCACCAATTTCTTCTGGATTTAAACGATATTTAAATCTTTTTAAGTTTCTAGCTGATAAAAGCATTCCCAATTTACCAAAGAACCCATGTTTTAACTCTTGTTTTAACATTTGTCCCATACCTTTTGCTGTACCGACAATAGTTTTCATTACCATATTCGCTGTAAATCCATCACTAATTAAGATATCACAAGGAGGAGATAAGATTTCTTTTGATTCTATATTTCCAATAAAATTTATTTTTTCATTATCAGTAAATAAATTAAATACTTCTTTATCAAGTTGTCTACCTTTACCAGGTTCAGTTCCAATATTTAAAAGTCCTAATTTAGGATTTTCTACATTAAGCACTTCTTTACTATACACTTGTGCAAAATATGCTTGTTGAACCATAAATTCTGGTTTAATCTCAAGATTACCACCAGCATCTAATAGAATCGTTGTTCCACCATCAGTTCTAGGAATAAGTGGTGCAATAGCAGTTCTTTTCATTTGTTTAAGTCTACCAACTAAAATATGAGCACCAGCAATTAATGCTTGTGTAGCTCCAGCACTTACAATAGCACTATTATCTCCGCTTCTAACGCTTGATAAAGCAAGAGCCATAGAACTTTTACGGTTTCCTCTAATTTGAGCTATAGGGTCTTTTTCACCCATCGAAATAACCCCATCACTTTGAACTATAGTTATTCTCGTTTCATCAGTTAAATATTTTCTAATTTCTGCTTCATCTCCATATAGAGTAAGTTCAATATCATCAATATTCTTAATTGCCATTACAGCACCTTCAACTTGTTCTTTAGGAGCGTAATCTCCACCCATTGCATCTATCGCTATTTTAATCATAAAATCACCTCTTATTATTATTTAACCAATGTTCCTTGATGAAAAATCATTTGAATAACATCAGTATCACCAATCCAGATACTTGATCTGTTTGTTTTTATTATTTTATTGTTAACTTTATTCGAAGCAACATAAGTAATTAAATATGTTTTTTCTGAAATATTTTTAACATTTAAATTTTCGAACGGAAAAATTGCATTTATTTTAGTAGATGTATCTTCTAAAATATCCTTTTTATTAAATACTTTACCACTCTTACCAAACTCCATGAAATCTTTATGGAGAATTTTATCTAAAAATTCTTGATTATTTCTTGTTTCTTCAATCCATAAACTCATTTCTAACTTAAGTAAAAATTCTAGCATATTCCCACCTCATTACAATTTATAATTATATCATATTTAATCTAAATTTGCTTTTCTTAACACACCTTTTAAATAATTAAATAATAATCGATACTCATTATTTCTATAACTATCTTTATTACTTAAAATTTCTAACGCATCATCTCGTGCTATTTCTAAGATATGTGCATCTTCAACAATACTTGCTTTATTAAATTTAAGTTCTCCTGACTGTCTAAGTCCAAAGAAATCTCCAGGACCTCTTATCTTTAAATCTTCTTCACTTAATTTAAATCCATCATCAGTTTTTTCAAGTATTTCAAGTCTACCTTTAGATTCACTACTATCGTTATATACAAGTAAACAATAGCTTTTGATATTACTTCTTCCAATTCTACCACGTAATTGATGAAGTTGAGATAATCCGAATCGATCACTATTTAACACAACCATTAATGTTGCGTTAGCTACATCAACTCCAACTTCTATTACTGTCGTAGATACTAATATATTAATTTCATTTTTCTTAAATAGATCCATTACATGTTCTTTATCTTCTTGACTAATTTTAGAGTGTAACATACCCACATAGTAATCACTAAACTTATCACTTAACTCACGATATACTTTTTGGGCATTAGATAAATCAAGTGTTTCACTCTCAAGTATTAGAGGAGTTACTACATAAACTTGATGATTATTTTTAAGTTGTTCATCAATTAATAAATATATTAAATCCATTTCACTACTTCTAAATAACTTAGTATCAACTTTAACTCTATTTTTAGGTCTTTCTTTAATAATACTAATATCCATATCTCCAAATAAACTAATAGCAAGAGTTCTAGGAATAGGAGTTGCAGTCATATATAAAACATCAGGATTAAATCCTTTTTCTTTTAATTTCTTTCTTTGATTAACACCAAAACGATGTTGCTCATCAGTTATTACATATCCTAAATTGTTATATCTAACATCGTTACTAAATAATGCATGAGTTCCAATGATTAATGTTTGTGGATTATTTGCAATTATTTTAAACAATCAAATCTTTCTTTACTTGTTAATTTACCTGATAAGTAAACAATCTTGTAATCATAGTTTTTAAAATACTCTTTAAATGTCTCATAATGTTGTTTAGCTAGTATTTCAGTTGGAGCCATCATTGCTACTTGGAATCCAGCTGACAGTACAGTTAAGATACTTATTGCACTTACCACAGTTTTCCCACTACCAGTATCTCCTTCAAGTAAACGATTCATTACATAAGGAGATTTTATATCTTTTATAATCTCATTTGTAGCTTTCTTTTGATCACTTGTTAATACAAAAGGTAATGATTTAATAAATTCTTTTACTAAGTTGATATCATATTTTTTTATTAAGCTTTTCTTAGATTTATTCTTAAGTTTAAGATACTGCATCTTCATTTGAAACTTAAATAACTCTTCATACTTAATTCTTCTTTCAATCTTAATTAAATCCTTAGAACTAACTGGGCTATGAACTATATTTAATAATTCACTATAAGTAATTAATCGATATTTCTTAATTAAAGACATTGGTAAATCATCTTTAATTAAATGTCCATATTCCTTAAGTGATAATTGAACTAATTTTTGGAACTGTGCATCACCTACACCATCTATATTGTATATAGGTTCAATCTCATTCTTAAAATTCTTCTTTAATTTCAAAGTAGTCGCTGTAAAAGTGTTTTTAATTCTATCAATATTTCCTGTGACTACTATATCTTCACCCACGGTTAACACATTTCTTAAATAATCTCTATTAAATATAGCAACTTTAAAATTACGATCTTCAATCATTAAATCAAAAGATAGTCTATTAAAGTTTTTTCTTATATAATTAACTACTGCGCTTGAAGCTACTTTTCCTTCAAGTGTTACACGTGACCCTTCGGGTGCATCTTTTAAGGTTGTTAATCTGTAAACTTCATAGCGACTAGGAAATCTATTAATAATATCAAAACAATCGTAAATATCATTACGATTAAGTTTTGTTTTTAATTTAGGTCCTATTCCTTTAATACTTAGAAGGTCGCTCATAAATTTCACCTCACTACCATTATATAAAAAAAAAGAGTATATTTCTATACTCTTTTACTTACTATTTTTATTCAACAGCTATAATGTATGAATAAATATCTTGATTACCTTTAATAGTTTCAACTTCTACTTCAGAATAATGTTCTTCTAAATAAAGCATTACTTCACCAAGTTCAGTTTCATCAACAGTTTGACCGTACATTACAGTAATAATTTCACTAGTCTCATCAAGTAAAGAATCAAATAGATGTGTCACAGTCGCTTTTCTTGAAATTTCAGAAACAACTATCTCACCATTTGCGATTCCAATAAATTCATCTTTTGCAATTTTAATACCTTTATATTCAGTATCTCTAACAGCATAAGTTACTTCTCCTGATTTAACATTGTTAATAAGTTCTGTCATTTCATTTACGTTTGCAGCTAATTCTTGATTAGCATCAAACATTGTAAGTGAAGCATAACCTTGAGCAATTGTTTTAGCAGGCAATACTGTTATTGATCTATTTTCAATATATTTAGCAGCAGTTTGTGCGCTTAACATTACGTTTCCATTATTAGGAATAATAATTACGTGATCTACTTCTAATTTTTCAACTGCGTTTATAAAGTCTTCAGTTGAAGGGTTCATTGTTTGTCCACCGTCAATTATACAGTTAACACCCATTTCTTTAAACATACCTTTAAGTCCATCTCCATTTACTACAGTAATAATTCCGTATTTACGAGACTCACCATGATAAACAGCATGTTTATGCCCACAATCTTGTCCATCTTCATGTGAATGAAGTAATGTTTCAGAATGTTGTATACTCATATTTTCTATTTTCAATGTTGCAAAGTCACCATATTGTTGCCCAAAGTTTAATACGTCCCCTGGAGTTTTAGTATGGATATGTACTTTACAAATCTCTTCATCGTTAACTACTACCAAACTATCTCCAAAACGAGAAATTCTTTTAACAAATTTATCTTTGTTAAATTTATCCCCTTTATCTAATTGGATAATAAACTCAGTACAATAACCAAAGTCAGTATCTCCATTAAGTGGATGAATTTCATGTTGAACTGAAGCTACAGTGTTAAATTTAGAATCTTCTAAGATTTCACCTCTAAGTGCTAAAATCATCCCATCCATAATATCAATAAATCCAGCAGCACCAGAATCAATTACTCCAGCTTCTTTTAAAACCGGTAATAAATCAGGTGTTCTTTCTAAAGATTCCCATGATTCAGTACTATATACATTTAAGACGTCTAATAAATCAGAATCCTGTTTAACATACTTAGTAGCTACTTCAGCAGCTTCTCTAGCTACAGTTAGTATTGTTCCTTCTACAGGGTTAATAACAGCCCCATAAGCTTGTTTAACTCCTCTTGTTAATCCCTCAATAAATTGTTCAGTAGTTGCTGTTTCTAAATCTTTAAAGATTTTAGCAAAACCACTAAATAATTGTGATAATATAACTCCACTATTTCCTCTAGCTCCCATTAACAAACCTCTAGATAGTGCTTTAGCTACTTTATCTATACTTTCGTCATTCATTCCCCCGATTGCTTTTACTCCTGACATCATTGTTGATTGCATGTTACTTCCTGTATCTCCATCTGGTACAGGGAATACATTAAGTTCATTAATTCTTTGATGATCATTTCTTAAAGCGATTGTCCCATTAGTTATTAACAGTTTCAATAAGTTTCCATCAATTACTGTCGTATTCATTTGGTTTCCTCCGTTTTATATATTATATATATACATTTTTATTATTTTCTTATTTATAAAGATTCTCACTATTTTAACATACATATTTTGTAATTGCAAACATAACGAAATTATCGGGAAACGGCTCCACATATATGAATATCTACTCATATTTTGAATATCAAAGTATATAGCCTTAATCAAAGGGTTTTCACTTCTGATTCATCATAAATATGGATGAAAAATATATTTATTTTAGAATTTGCTAAAATAGATTTACAAATTTTTTCGATAAGTTTTATAGTGACTATTTAAATTACATACAGATGCGAATTTAATATACCAATTATTAACCATAATACAGAGATATACTCTTTTTAAAAATAAATGGTTTTAATACTTGATTTTTAGAAATTATGTGATAAAATTATATATGCTGAATTCGAAATATGAATGGAGGGTTTTAATATGCCTAGAGAATGTGCAGTAACAGGAAAAAAAGGAATGAGTGGAAACAATAGATCTCACTCACTACACACAACTAAAAGAAGATGGAAAGCTAATCTTCAAAAAGTTAAAATTATTGACGAAGATGGTAACGTAAAAAGAGTTTTAGTGTCAGCTAGAGCCTTAAGAAGCGGACTTGTAAAACGCGCATAAATTAAATTGTAAGTTAAGTCGATACAATCGGCTTTTTTTATGAAAACAATTAAACAAGAACATTTCTTATAATGAAAAAGCACTCAATTGAGTGCTTTTTTCATTTTATTCATCTTGATGAACTATAAGTAGTAATCCTTCTTTAAAACTAATAGTTCCCTCATTTTCATTTGAAATACATAAAGGGTCTTCAGTACTTAAATCTATACTATTCAATTCATATTTAAATCCTTTTAATGTTAAATCCTTTACATCTTCTATTGCGAATAATGAAATATATTTAAATTTATTTTCTATTTCAAAACTTCCAGGATCTAACATATACATCAGAATATCATTAGAAACAATTGATATTTTTCCAAGTTTAAGTAAGTTCATATTAGCAAACCCATGATCAAACCTACCACCAGTCCCACCGTATATTACAATTTCATCATAATCCATTGATAATGCAATTTGTAAAGCAAGGTATGTGTCAGTATAATCTTTCTTCTCATCAAACTTCTTAATTTTTTTACTAAACTTCTGAATTAAATCAAATTGTTCATGATTAACACTATCGAAATCTCCTATTGAGAGGTCAATTTCTATTTTATTTTGTGCTAGTAAAAAAGCTCCAATATCAACACCAATTAGAAATTCATTATCTTCCTTATTATACAAGCTGGATATATCATAATTATTTGGACCTGTGAAGATCTTAACTATCATCTTAAAGAATCCATTTTTTCTTTAGGATTATTACTATTAAATATATACGAACCAGCTACAAGAACATCGGCTCCTGCTTCTTTACAGAACTTAGCAGTTATATTGTTAATCCCACCATCTACAACAATTAACAAATCTTTGTTTAAGCTTTCTCGCAATTCGCTTATCTCCATAATTTTTAGTGAACTATTCATCATAAACTCTTGTCCACCAAATCCAGGTTCAACACTCATAACAAGTACCTGGTCAATAAATGGAATCCATTTTGCAATATCACTAACAGGAGTGGCAGGTTTAATAGAAATCCCTACTTTTGCACCTAGTTTTCTAATCATTTTAATTATTCCAGGCACATCTTCTACTGTTTCAATATGAAAAGTAATTCTATCACTTCCAGCTTCTATAAATTGAGGAATATATTTTCCTGGTTCTGAAATCATTAAGTGAGTATCTAATATTTGTGTGGTATATGGTCTTAATCCTTTAACAACAAGTGGTCCAATTGAAATATTCGGCACAAAATGACCGTCCATTACATCAACATGAAGCCACTTAGCATCTTTAACTAGCGCTACTGAATCAGCTAACTTCCCAAAATCTGCAGAGAGTATTGATGGTGCTATAATCATAATAATTACCTCCTAGTATTTAATCTTTTGATTCTTTATTTCATCGAGTATTAATTTATAGTTATAATATCTTGATTGAATTATATTTCCGTTTTCTACTTCTTTTTTTACTTTACATGATGGCTCATTAACATGAGTACATCCTCGGTACTTACATTCACTAGATAATTCAAAGAAGTCAACAAAGCAATCCGGTACTTCTTCCTCTTTTATATCATAAAATTCCAACTTTGAAAATCCAGGTGTATCCGCTACTAATCCTCCATATAAATCATGAAGTTCTGAATGTCTTGTTGTATGTTTCCCACGTCCCAAAGCTTTTGAAATTGCATTTGTTTCTAAATTTAATGATGTGTCTAATACATTTAGTAAGCTTGATTTTCCTGCCCCAGTTTGTCCTGCGAACATACTGATTTTATTTTTAAATAAATGTTTAAATTCTTCTATACCTTCTTTAGTTACTGTTGATGTATATATTACTTGATAATAAGCTTCATAATACTTCATTTCTTCTTTTAATCTAACAAGTTGTTCTTCAGGCATTAAATCGGTTTTTGTAAGTACAATAACCGGTGTAATACTTTCATGTTCTATAAGTAATAAGAATCTATCAAGTAAATTGAAACTAAAATCTGGTTCTTTACAACTATTAATTAGAATAGCTTGATCAATATTAGCTAAAGCAGGTCTAGCTAAATTGTTTTCCCTAGGTAGAATTTCTTTAATGAAATCTTCATCAAACATAACTCTATCTCCTACTTTAGGACTTTCTTTTGTATGGCGAAACTTCCCACGAGCTTTTAGCTTGTGGGAATTATTATCTTCATCTCTAACGGTGTATAGTCCACCAATTAATTTTGTTATTAGTCCTTTTTCCAAATGGTCCTCCTATATTTGATACATTTTCATTGCTTCTTGTAAAGAAATCCTACTAAGTTTTCTTTTAGCAACATAAGCTCCTAAATAGAATAATATAATATATATCACAATAGCGACTACTCCATGCCACAGTGAGAATTCAAATGGCATAACTACATTATACATTCTTGCCATAAGTAACTGGAGTCCTATAAATGATAATATGGCTGTAGGTATTGCACTAATAAATATTATAATACCATATATTAGATATCCACCTATAATCATTTTATCTATTTCTTTATCATTATAACCTATTACTTTGAATAAAGATATATTATAGAAATTATCTTCGATGGTCATTACTGTCAAAATATATACAACAATTGCTCCAATTACAATTGAGACAATTATCGTTACAAACATCATCATATCAAATAATGTTTGCATTCTTTGTGTTTGATCTACAATATCATTTGTTGAAATAACAATTACATAGTTATCTGGAGATAATTCTGTTTCTGAATATATAGTATTATAATATCCAGTAGATCTTGTTAATAAATCAGATAAACTATCAATATCAATATATGCTTTATTCCCGCTGTATTCAGTTGTAATACTAACAATTTCGATTTCTAAGCTATTATTACCCACTTCTAGAAGTACAGTGTCTCCAATTTTAAATCCTTTTACTAAGCTAAATGATTTAGTAATTATTAATCCATTTTCCAATTCATTTGTTACATCATTATTTTTATCATACAATTTATGGATTTTTGAATCTGTTTTAAGTCCAACTAAGTATGTTTCCTCATCATCAACTAATGCACTAGGTAATTCAATTACAGTTTCTTGGCTTCCTGTAGGTAAGTCACATACTGTATCATATTTACAATACCCTATATAATTATGATCTGTATTATCATAATAATCAATTATAGTCCTATCCATTATTCCAACCATAGAGAAACTAAATAGAATTAGAAATGCAGCGTAAAACATTCCTATTAAAAATACCATAAACTTAGTTATATTTCTATATAAAAGTAAATGTTGAAGCTTTCTTGTGATTTTTAGTCGTTTTAAGTATTTCCCCATTATCTTAGTGAAGAAATTAGCTTTTGAAGAAACCTGAGGATTTAATAATACTACTGGTTTTTGACTTAAAATTCTTTTAATTATGTAGTAACCTAATATAAGAATAAACGTTAAAGGAACAATAACAGCTACAAAAAATGTTCCTATAGTTTGATTAATCGGACCACTAGGAAGTAAATAGAATAATAGAAATGCATTCTTAAATGGTTCTGCAGCTAGTGTTCCTAAGAAGTAACCGGTAACTAACGCTGGAAATGCTAAAATAGCGATAAAAAATACATAAGGTAATGTAATTTCACTATTTTTATATCCCATTGATTTTAAGATTCCTATCGCACCACGTTGCGATTGTAGAATCTTAGAAACCATTATCCCTACAATTAATATAGCAATAGAAGCGATTAATATACTAAGCATTAATCCAGTTGCTTCTCCTCCTTCTATCTCACCATATATTGCTCCACTTCTCATATTGTGTTCAGTTAATAAAATACTTGTAACAAAGTACATATTATCACTATCTTTATAATTATCTAGTACTTTAGTTTCAAATTCTTTAACTGTTAGATTATTATCAAAAACTCCACCAATATGAAATCCAACAGGAACACTAATTCTTTCAAATTCTGCGTCAGTAAATAACGCTAAAGACTGAGTTTCATTATCAAATACTAGTCCAGAAGATAAAATTGCTAAGCTATAGTCAGGAAATAATACAAAACCACTAATTCTATAGTCTTTTCCTTCAACAGTTAGTGTATCTCCAATATCTAGATTGTTTAATTTTGCGTATGTTTCACCTACAGCAATTTCAGAATCGATGCTAGGTGCATCTCCCTTAGTAAAAAAACTTAGATTAATTTCTTCATTCTCTTTTAATATTCTTAATTTATGAGTGTCTCCTGAAAGATCATAAAAAATATCTTTATATTCTCTTAACTCAATACTAATACTAGAATATGTACCAGTGATTAAACTCATTCTATGATCCATTATCTTGTAGTAACAAGAACTATTAGTGTCCTTAAGAGCACTTAATGTATATACTTCTTCTGATGGCATACAGTGTAACACTGAGTACATTAAATCTTCTTCTAGCATAAAATCCATCATTGATATTGCAAAATCTTCTTGATTTGCAACTTCAAAATATTCTTCAGCAGGTACTTTAATTCCTCCTACTCCATAATCCATTGCCGTATAAATAAAACTACTTAAGGTTATTATAACTCCGAGCAACAGTAGTTGTGTGTACTGTTTCTTTAAAGTTCTAAATACATTCTTAAATAACATATTAACCCCAAGAAATCTCTGAAGCATCTAACTTAGTTTTATTTTGATAGTCTTCTACAACTTCTCCAGAATTTAGTTTAATAATACGGTCAGCCATTGATCCAATACTTGGATTATGAGTAATTAATATAATAGTTGTTTCATACATTTTATTTAGTTTTTGAAGAATACCTAATACCTCTTTAGCTGTGTCTTCATCAAGTGCACCTGTAGGTTCATCACAGAACATAATCTTAGGATTCTTAACAACAGCACGTGCTATACTAACACGTTGTTGTTCCCCACCACTTAATTGGAAAGGATATTTATCAATTTGTGGTGTTAATCCAACTTGTTCTATTACTTCTGCAACAGTAAAAGGAAGTAAACTTACTTCTCTACCTACTTCAACATTTTCTTTAACATTTAATGTTTGAAGTAAATTATATTGTTGGAATATAAAACCTAAATTATCTCTTCTAAATTTAGTTAATTCTTTAGAATTCATATCACTAATAACTTCTCCGTCAATAGTAATAACTCCACTAGTAGGATTATCAAGTCCACTACAAATATTTAGCATAGTACTTTTACCACTACCTGAAGGCCCTAGTAAAACTACAAATTCACCTTTTTTAATTTCTAATGTAGCTTTTTTTACAGCATGTGTTTCTACTTCACCCATTACATAAATCTTAGATACATCTTCTAATTTTATTGACATCTTATTTTCCTCCTTTTATATATCCACTTAATAAAATTTCTAATTTTTCTTTTATTGTCTCTTTAAGTTGTTTCTTACTTAAATCTTTTTCATATAAATAAAGAAATAATTCATAAGTTAAAATACCGAATATAATCTCACTCATCTTTTTAGTATCAAACTCATGTAATTCATCTTCTTTAATCATTCCATCTAAATATTCAGCAATGATTTCCATATACTTAAAGTCCATACTAGCCATTTTCTTAAAAAAATCCGGCTTTTTCTTTGCGATTTTTATTGTTACTATTCCCATTTCAAGTAATACTCTTTTAGGCATTCTCAACATCTTACTAATTACCTTAAAGATATTATTATTAATCTCATCAATAATATCTTTATTAGTATCGTGTTTATATATTCCTTCATTCATATCATTAATATGATCTAAATAAAACACTTCAAAGAATATTTCATCTTTAGAACTAAAGTAATTAAAGATAGTTCCTTCTGCAATACCTGTTTCTTTAGCTATCATCTTAGTTGAAGCTTTATCAAACCCAACATCATTAAATAACCTTCTTGATACCTCTATTATCTTGTTTTTTACAACTTCTTGATCTTCTTTTGATATTCTAGCCATAACTTCCTCCTTAATATGAGTGCACTTATATGAGTATACTCATATTATAAAACTAGTTCTAAATAAAGTCAAATAAAAATGCACTTTTGTAAGTGCATCAATAATTTTAACTTCTATCATTTAATTAATTTTGGTTCTTCACCATAGTCTTTATAATATATTTCCTTCCCAGAATAATCGCTTAACAATAATATAAAGTCATCATAAATAACATCAAAATTTACAAGTGGTACTAATATTTTCTTTCCCTTTTTAATACTATGAATATATAAATTTCTATATTTACCAGTTCGTCTAATTGTATAAAATTTTGCATCACTGTATTCGTAAATTATTTCTTTTCTCCTAAAACTATAAATTATACTCTCTTTGTTAATCTCAATATAAACTAGTTTCTTATATAATCTATATAAATGCATTAACATAAACACAGACAAAACAATCATAGACCAACCTAAAAACATATCTGTATAGTATAAAAAACCTTCATAATCATATGCTCTTATAATTGTCATAACTCCATTAAAAGTAAATACAATGGGCCAAAATATCATAACTAACTTATATCTAATAAAGCTTGTATAATATCTCTTCATATATCCCACTCCTTTTCCTTATTTTAATTATACTTTTTTACTTCTAAGTTGTCCACAAGCAGCGTCAATATCTCCGCCTTTTTCTCTTCTTAAAGTAGCGTTAATTCCTCTTCTTTTAAGTTGAAGATAAAAAGCATTTGATCTTTCTTCACTACTTCCTCTATAACTAAATTCTTCAACATAATTATATCTTATTAAATTTACATAACAATTAATTCCTCTTAATAAATCACTCAATTGATTAGCGTGTTTTAAATCATCATTTATTCCATCAAGTAAAATATATTCAAACGTTATTCTTCTATTAGTTTTTTCAACATAATCACGCGCTGCTTGAATAACCTCTCTAATACTATATGTATTGTTAATTTTCATTAATCTAGATCTTATTTCATCATTAGGAGCATGTAAACTAATAGCTAAGTTTACTTGTTTTTCTTCTTCAGCAAACTCTCTAATTTTAGGAACTAGTCCACTAGTAGAGATAGTTATATGTCTAGCACCAATTTCAAGACCATAAGGATTATTAATAATATCTACAAAACGCATTGTAGCTAAGTAATTATCAAATGGTTCTCCAATACCCATTACTACAACATGACTTACTCTTTCTTTAGAAAGTTGTTCAACTTTCAATACTTGCATAACTATTTCATGAGTACCTAAATCTCTTTTCTTCTTTTGTAATCCTGATGCACAAAAACTACATCCAATATTACATCCAAGTTGAGTAGTTACACAAACACTATTTCCATAATCATGTCTCATCAATACTGTTTCAATTAGATTTGAATCTTCAAGTCTAAATAAGAACTTCTCAGTTCCATCATTTGATACTTGATGAGAATCAACTTCTAAAGTAGAGAAATCATAATTATTAATTAAGTATTCTCTTAATTTTTTACTTAGATTTGACATATCTTCAAATCTACTAACTTTCTTTTTATAAATCCACTCAAAGACTTGTCTAGCATTAAACTTTTTATAACCTTTAGTTATTAATCTGTCTTCAAGCTCACTCATTGTAAAATCAAATATATTTTCCATAAAATCACCCACCGTATTATAACATAACTCTCAATAATTGAAAGAATAAAACTTAATATATATTATACCACACCAATTTATAATAAAAAAAGATAAACAATAATGTCTATCTTTTAATTTAATTAAATAATAGCTTGTGATATATTTCTAGAAATAGCCTTAATATCGCTTCTACCTTTAAATTCAAAAGTTAATCTTCCCATACCACTAATATAAACTTCTAATTCTGCGTCCATATCAAAAACTCCAGATGTTTCAATAGAGTAAGCATTAAATTTAGCATAAGGTAAACTTGTAAAATCAGTTTTTTTACCAGTTATTCCTTGTTTATTAATAACTATTAACCTCTTAGTAGTAAAAACTAATCCATCTCTCATTGATTTGTAAGAATCTATGATTTCTTCCCCAGGAACGATTAAGTCAGCTGCCTTATCTCCATAGCTTTTATCTTGTTTCAGTTTTAAATACTTCTTATTTTCAAAATCAATCATTTCATCACTTCCTCTCATATATTAGTTGATTTCACTTAATTATATCAAAAAAAAAGATAAACTTAAAGTTTATCTTCTTTATACTTTTGTTTCTTCAAATGGATTAGGTATGTAATAAATAATGAATAATGAAATTGATCCAATAATTAATTGGAATACATTACCCATAATACTACTTAATGCTACTTCAAATGTTGAAATGAATACGGCTTCAAAAATATAATATCCACCAACTAAGATAAATCCACCAACAATAAATGCAATAATATTTTTAACTAGGTTTGTACCTTGTCCTAAACTATCTTCTGCGATGTATCCTACAACAAATCCCATTACTAATCTAATAACTAAAGTACCAGGTGCCCAAGCCATCCATCCTCCAAGTACATCAAAGATGAACATACCAATACCACCCGCAAGAGCTCCATAAGTTTTACCAAATTTAAGTGCAATGATAAGCATTACTAAAGTTCCTAAATGAACTAACCCTCCAACTGCACCAGGAAAAGGAACATTAATAAATGTAGCTACAGTAACCAGTGCAATAAACATTCCACTAAAAACTATTCTTTGTATGTCTTTATTTCTCATAATATATTTCTCCTTTACTTTCTACTTCGTTATATATTATAATAAAAGTGTGCTCATATTAAAATATACAAATAATATTATTTTGAGGTGGTCAGATTATGATAGTAAAAAAACCATTATATCAAGTTTTATACGAAGAAATCAAAACTAAAATACTTAACAGTGAATACAAAAAAGGCACAAAACTCGAATCTGTGAGAGTTTTGTCAAAAAAAAGAAGTGTAAGTACTACCACTGTTGAAAAAGCGTATAACCAGCTATTAATCGAGGGATACATTACTAGTATTCCAAGAAGCGGTTATATTGTTTTAGATGTAATTACTCCAGATATTTCATCAAAGAATAGCTTAGTTGAACCTCTCATATATAAGAAGTACGAAAACAATAAATTATCGACTGATCTATTTGATATAAAGAGCTATAAAAAAACCATAAATAAAGTAATTAATTATGACTATGAAAAGCTATATACTGAATGTGATCCACGTGGTGAAATTGAACTACGTGAAGAAATTAGAAAATTTATACTAAAAGAACGTGACGTTAAATGTGATGTTAATCAAATAGTAATAGGTCCAGGTATTCAAAACCTTCTTACTCTATTACTTGATTTTACTAATAAAAGTAGTGTTACATATTTAGTTCCAGAGTTCACCAAAGCAATGAGTGTCTTCAGAACATTTAACTATTTATTATTACCTAAAAATAATATAGAGGAAATCACAAATACTAAATCAGATTTCCTATATATCTCACCGTCAAATACTTATCCAACAGGTGATATCATTAAGGTTAAAGAACGAAACGATTTAATTAAGTGGGCAAGATCTAATAACACATATATCATAGAAGATGATTATAACTTCTTTATTAGATATAACAGCTACACTATCCCATCTATACATAGTTATGACAATGGAGAAAATGTAATCTATATGGGATCTTTTGCTAAAATGATTATCCCATCAATTAGAATAAGTTTTATGGTATTACCTGTATCTTTATACAATATCTATAAAAATACATTCCGTAAACATTCTCAAGGAGTTTCAAAACTAGATCAATTATCACAAGCTTTATTTATGAAAGAAGGATTATTCAAAAGACATACAAAAAAACTATATATACAATACAAAGAAAAGAATGAAGCAATTACAAAATGTCTCTTAAAACAAAGTACAAACAATTCTTTTAAAATTAGAGGAAGTGATTCAAACCTACATCTAATCTTAGATTTTAAAACTGATAAATCATTAAAACAATTCATTAAGAACTGTGAACATTTATCATTTGAATACACAAAAATTGAAAATAAGAAAAGTATAATATTCCCATATTCAGGAATAGAGATTAAAGATATCTCTTTCCTTATGAAAAAACTATTATTCTTGGTATAGAAAAAGTCGACAACTGTCGACTTTTTTTTATTATCTTAACTGTGCTCCGTGTAATTTACCTAAATGTCCTAATATTTCTCTGATTCTAGAATCAACATCGTTCATTTCAAGAGTTTTAGATGGATCACTAAATTCTAAGCGTAAAGCTATAGACTTTTTATTTTTTCCTAAACTCTCTCCAATATATAAGTCAAATACTTCAACTGAAGCTAGCATTCTTTTACCACTCTTCTTAATTGAATCACTTAATTCTTTTGAAGATACTTCAGTATTAACTACTAAAGCTATATCACGGTAAATACTTGGGAATTTATTTATTGCTTTTGCTTTTTTTAGAGGTCTTCTTCTTTTTAACATTTCCTCTAATTTAATTTCAAATACAAAAACATCTTTTAAATCATTTGTATTTTCATATGAAGGGTGAAGTTTACCAATAAATCCTACAGTATCATTACGATCAACTATATAAGCAGATTGTCCTGGATGTAAGTTTTTGTAATCACTCATAGGAACAAACTCTAAATGTCCTAATCCAACTTTTTTGAATAAAGTTTCAAGGATTCCTTTAACTAAATAGAAATCTACAACTTCTTTTCTACCTTGCCATAAAGTACTAGATAAATCACCTGTTAAAGCTCCGCAAAGTAATTCTGTTTCACCTTTTTCTTCATATTTTTTACCTAACTCATAAAACATAATATCTTTATTCTTACGAGCTAAATTATATTTAACTGAATCTAAAATACCATTTATTGGAGTATGAGTTAAAACATTCTTATCAATACTCATAGGCATAGCTAATTTTATTAAAGATGTTTTTTCTTTAGTAAAATCATAAGCTTTTTCTTCATTAACTAAAGAGTAAGTAATAACTTCATTTAATCCTAACCCACTTAGTACTTTTCTAATTTCTCTACTAAATAATTGTCTCTCACTTAATTTACCCATTGATACAGTTTTTGGTAAAGTTAAAGGAAGTTTATCATATCCAATTATTCTACCAATCTCTTCAATAATATCTTGATAAGTTAAGATATCTCTTCTTCTTGAAGGTGCACTTATAGTAAAGATATTATCCATCACATCAAATTCAAAATCTAATTTGATTAAAGTATCAATAACTAATTCTAAAGAATAACTACTACCTAAATAAGAATTTAGTTTTTCTAATGATAATTCAATTATTACTTCACTATAATCAATATTATCTACTTTACTAATTCCTTTTAAAGCAACTCCACTTGCGTATTCAGTAAATAAGTTAGTTGCCATTTCAAGAGCAAGTAATGATCTTTTAGGATCTACTTTTCTTTCAAATCTAGTTGAAGCTTCACTTCGGAGATCTAGTCTAGAAGAAGTAATTCTTATATGATATGGATCAAAAGTTGCACTTTCTAGTAATATACGTTTTGAAGTAGGTACTATTTCAGTACTCATTCCTCCCATTACTCCACCAAGTGCTACTGATTTCTTATCATTAGTTATTACAATATCACTAGCTAATAACTTTCTTTCTTTTTCATCTAAAGTAGTTAATAATTCATCCTCTTTAGCCATTCTTACAGTAATAGTATCTGATTCTAATAAATCATAATCAAATGCATGAAGAGGTTGCCCTGTTTCAAGCATTACATAGTTAGTTATATCTACTACGTTATTAATAGGTCTCATACCACTAGCTATTAATCTACTTTGCATCCATCTAGGACTATCTTTAATTTCAATATCTTTAATAACTCTAGCGTAATAAGACATACAATTTTTTGTATCTAATTTTATTTTTACAGGGTTAACTTCACTACCCTCTTTAACTTTGTATTCTTTTAAATGTAACTTCGTACCTAAGATAGCCGCAGTATCATAAGCAATACCCATAACACTCATTAAATCTGCTCTGTTTGGAGTTATATCAAAATCAATAACTTCATCATTAAGAAACATTTCTTCAACTGCGTTATTACCTATAGTCATATTATCATTTAAAACATGAATTCCTTCTTCATTATGATATTTCTTATCAATACCAAGTTCACTCAAACTACAAATCATTCCATTAGATTCAATATCTCTAATAGTTGATTTTTTTATTTTAAATCCACCTGGTAAAACTGCGCCAGGGAGAGATACAATTACTTTTTGCCCTTCTTCAACATTGGGTGCCCCACATACTATTTGACTTAATTCTCCACCAATGTCAACTTGGCAAACACTTAATTTATCAGCATTAGGATGTTTCTCTTTTTTAGCAACATACCCTACTACTAAATTACTAGCTTCTACCAATTTATAAAAATCTTCAACCTCAGCACTATGGATATTAAACTTTTGAGCTAGCTCCTCTGTACTAACATCAACATCAACTAAATCTTTTAGCCAGTTAATCGATACTTTCATAATTTATTCCTCCTCTAAATACGAAGCAACTTTTTCAATTACTTCATTTCTAACTTTCTTATCAAACAACAAGAAATGAGAACTATCTATTGGATATCTATCCACTTTATTCATAATCATTTTCTCTAATATATCAATTGATTTTGTTTTAACCATTTCATCTTTTAATGTTTCTATAATTAATGTTGGTTGTGTAATCATTTTTAAATACTTTCTTACAAATAGTAAGTATAGTTGTAGATGTAGAATGTGTATTTTAGGAACTCTTGCAAATCTTATTAAAAACTCTTTATAAAATATCTTTTGAACTCTAGTTAAACTATGTGAGAAAGATAAACTTTTAGTAAGCCCTTTAAAGAATTTACGATAGTTAGGATTCTTAATAATAGGCGCTATTAAAACTACTTTTTTAGTTTTAGGGCATTTTGCCGCAATAGCTGCGCAAGTTGCTGCCCCAATACTATATCCAACTAAATATACGTGTTCAAATATTTCTTCTCTCATTACTTCTACTGTTTCTTTAATGAATTTTTCAAAATGTTTTACTGTTGCTTTTGGGAAATATGTCCCTACAAAACTTCCAGGAAGTCTTGCTGGAAAATACACAAAATATTTATCGTTCTTGGCAAGATAATTATAAAGTGATTTTAGCTCAGAGCCATTTGTACCAGCCCCATTTATTATTACGACTAGATCTCTTTTCATTATTTAAACTGTTTATTAAACCTTATGTCGTTTGTATAGAATAATCTAATATCATTTATTCCATACTTAAGCATTGCAATACGTTCAACACCCATACCAAGTGCAAAACCTTGATATTTCTTCGAATCATATCCACTAGCTTCTAATACATTATCATTTACCATACCAGCTCCAAGAATTTCAATCCATCCAGTACCTTTACATATGTTACATCCTTTACCATTACAGTTATGACAACTAACATCAACTTCAACACTAGGTTCAGTAAATGGGAAATATGATGGTCTTAATCTAATTTCTCTTTTTTCTCCAAATAACTTTTTAGCTGTTTCAAGTAAAGTTCCTTTTAAATCAGCCATTGAAGTATTAGTATCAACTACTAAAACTTCTATTTGCATAAATTGATGACTGTGAGTAGCATCGTCATCATCTCTTCGATACACTTTACCAGGACAAATTATTTTAATAGGTCCTTTTTCATCATTATCAAGCATTGTTCTTACTTGAACTGGTGATGTATGTGTTCTTAGTAAAGTTTCATCAGTAATATAAAATGTATCCTGCATATCTCGTGCAGGATGATCTTTAGGAAGATTTAATTTCTCGAAATTATATTCATCAATTTCAATTTCTGGACCTTCCATTACTTCATATCCCATACCTATAAATAAATCTTCAATTTCTTCTCTTACTTTAGTTAATAAATGAACATTACCAGTTTCAAACTTTTTACCTGGCATTGTAACATCAATTGTTTCACTAGCTAATTGTTCATTAACAATAGCTTCTTCAATTAATAATTTTTGATCATCAATATACTTTAAGATTACTTGTTTAGCTTCATTAGTAACTTGTCCAAAATGAGGTTTATCTTCTTTAGGTAAATCCTTCATTAGTTTCATTACTTCACTAAAAGAACCTTTTTTTCCTAAGTATTTAGATTTAACTTCATTTAAAGCATGTAGAGTCTTCACAACTCTTATGTGACCTTCAGCTTCAAGTTTAATCTGATCTAGCTTTTCGTA
The DNA here is from genome assembly GCA_030595255.1 of Mycoplasmatota bacterium. Lineage (GTDB taxonomy): Bacteria > Bacillota_I > Bacilli_A > Izemoplasmatales > Izemoplasmataceae > JAFGXW01. Next base: position 22,095 of record JAUVDP010000014.1, read on the forward strand.
AACTTCCATTTGTTTCACTCCTTTATAATAAAAAAAATCGCCCTTAATAACTAAGGACGAAAATAATTTCCGCGGTACCACCTTTGTTCTAGGGTATCCCTAGCACTCTAACTTTTAACGCAAGTATTACGTGCGTGATTAACGCCTCTTAAAGGTTGAATTCCTTAGCTATAATATAGAACACTTTCACCACTTGTTCCTCGCTTTAATATTAAGTTTCTAAGTACTATTTCCTTCTTACCGATTTATACTATTGTATTATATATTAATACCCTATTTAATTCAAGAAAAAAAGCCTGGTTAAGCTTTTTATTTTCTTCTTCCTGATATTATCGCAATTAATCTTAACAATTCAATGTAAAGCCATACGATAGTAACTACTAATCCAAGAGCGAGGCTCCACTCATATTCCTTACCTGCTCCAGCACTTACAAGTTTAGTAATATTATCAAAATCAACTAATAAATATAATGACGAAATAACAACACTAAATAATACTATAGTTATATAAAAACTATATCCAGCGCGTGTATCAAGTGCTCCTGTTAAAGATAATAAAATCATAAATACAGCAGCTATTAATATACCAATTAATGCGCTAAATAAGAAACTTCTAAATCTACTACTTACTCTAATAAGTCCCGTACTATATAAGAATAACATTCCTGTTAAAACACCAAATGTAGCAAGTAACGCCATTAATACAACATCACTTCCAGCGTAAGCTGCGAATATTGCACTAATGAATCCTAAGAATATTCCTTCACAGGCTGCGTACACTATACTAAATACCCATGCCATTTCAATATTTCTATGTGCCATAATAATCATAATAATTGCGATTATTGGTGATGCAATAACTGTGATTATCATTCCTACAGGGTTAACAGTAAAATCAAGTGAAGTCCCAAAGTAAAACGCAATTATCGCTATTATACTAAGTAAGAATCCAGTTTTTAATGCTACTCCACCATATGTTGCAGCAGTATCACTACCTTCAAAATATTCTGTTCTACTATAAACAGGATTTGCTCCTCTAAATCTCATAAAATCACTCCTTATAAAATAATCTATCAATATTATACCACATTTACAATAAAAAAAGTCTTTACACTTTTCAGTATAAAGACTTAAATATAAAAAGTTAATTCTAATTAAGGTTTTCTTGTAAAAAAATCATTCTATTTTGAGTGTCTTATTCAAATATTTTATCATGTCATTAAATGGTGGAAATAGTTGAGAAACAACATGTTTAGTGTTCTTTAAATAAATATTAGAATAGATATAAAGGTACGAAGTATTTACATTCTTATAAAAATAGTAAAATGAAATATAATCAAAAATCATTGCTAAGAAATATAGTATCATATACCTTAAGATAATAAATAGAAATACCATTAAGTAGTTATTGTTTTGAATTTCATATAGAATAAAACTCACAAATATTATAAAAACTAAGCCTATAGATAACAGCAATATAAACTGACTTAATTTTAGAAAGTAACGTTGAAAGTAACTTTCCAGTTTATCAATTACATTTTCAGATTCGTAATCTACAAGCTTATATCTAGATAAGTTATCTTTTATGAATTTTATATAGTTTGATAAATCATGACTTTATTGTTCCTTAAATGCAAAATTGTCTGATTCTATTCTTTTATTGAATAGTGAATTGTGAATAAGAATATCTGTAATAATTGTATTCTTAAAATTATAGAAGATATTTATAGCAACAATAATTATCTGAATACTAATAAATATTAAAATCATTATAGAAGCATTCTTCATTTCAATAAAAGCTAATCCAAGAATAATCAAAATATTTGTTAATATCAAATAAAAGCTAATCAAGTATTTTTTTATTTTATAATTTGTATATACTGAATTTATTTCGTTAATCTTCATGATTAAACCACCATTTTACACTTTCATCATAGACTAAATTTGCCACATATCCTCCAATAACTCCTCGAACTATTAAATAAGGTAATATCTATTATATTATTACTAACATTCTCAATTGCACATTCATTACTAGAGAGATATAATAAAAACTCATATTATTACAATTACAGATAAAATAATTAAGCAAGAATCAAGAAAAAACTCTGTTTTTCTTCATAATATTAATAACCAAATTTATGAATTATCCAAAACATAGTTTTAGTAGAAGCCCCAAATACAATAGATGAAAACACTCCAATTATTAAGTAAAATATGTCTAGTTCAATTAAAAATCTTAATGTAATACCTACTGTAATTATGATCCAAAATATAAAGAAAGAGTAACCTAAAAACTTTGTGAAGAAAGTTCGAAAATTTTGTTCTATCTCACCTTCAGGATAACAAAAACTGTGTACACCTAATAATTTCATAATATTAAATCTAATACCTTTAACAAGACTAAAACAGAATATTAAAAATATTGTAGCAATATAGTATATTAATATATTCATCATTCCTTCTCCTTTATATCTTTAAATCTTTACTATATATTATCTTTCTTTCCACATAAAGATACCTCCAAAGTATCTAAATAAAATTAAATCCTTGTAATCATTTGATTACTTTCCTTTTTTACAGTATCGAAAACAGTATCGAAAGAGGTATCATATCATGCACAGTATATATAGACTTTTTTTAGTAATTACAAAATCTTACATTTAAGCTAACTTATTAAGGTTTGAATTTTAAAGTTAACTTATAATAATTGAATCAATAATCTTTAAAAGTTTTTTTATCTCTCTATTAGTATACCAACCTAAATGAATCTTCTCACCCTTATAACTCGCAATTAAACTGCATGCATTAAATTCCAATACATTTTGAATATTCAACCTAGAGTAAAAGATTTTCAGCTGATTTACATCAAATTCTCTATTGTTGTAAACAACTATATTTTCACTAAATTGAATTGTATTATTATTGAACTTAGAAATCAATTTTGCAATCAGTTCAATAAAAACATATTGAAATATTAACATTAACATAACAAATTTTATATATAATAAATAAAATTCAGTTGAAGTTGGAAATAGTATCGAAATAATAACTAACAAAGTAATCCCAATTACTAAGCCTGAAACAAAGATAAAACTTATAAGTCTTATTAGACTTGAAACTCTATTTAACCTTATCATTATTACACTCTCCCTCAAAATGAATCTATATCTTCTATAACGATACGGATTAATATCTGCCATAAATCCAGTTTTAACAATTGTATTATCCCAAGCATCATATCTGTATATTGCCAGAGTAATACCATTAATGTCAACTAGTTCTATATACCATCTCCTTGTAGATTTGTTATATAGAAATACTCATTATCATTATAATTCATACTTAATAAAGATCCATCAACATCATAAGTATAGTAAATAGTATTACTCTCCAAGTATCCCTTCTACATCGTAACCACTTTTCAAATACTTTCTAATTTGCTTTTTATACTTATCTTGCATTGACAAACAAGTATCAACTAAAAATCCGCTTTCTTCTTTATACTTAGATAATCCTCTATAATAGAATGCTTTCTTTTTATCTTCAATTATAAAAGGAACAATATCATTTTTTAAACATTCCTTAAGCATTATAAGTCTACCTATTCTTCCGTTACCATCCTGGAACGGGTGAATATTTTCAAAACGATAGTGAAATTCAATAATATCATTAAAGCTAATTTCTTTTATAGAGTTATACCAATTAATTAACTTTGACATTTCCTTTTCAACTTTTAATGGTTCAGTTGTAGGTTTTCCTCCTACTTCATTAGGCAGTTTCTTATATCCTCCAACTACAAACCAATCTTTTCTAGAATCATTTGTACCATTTTTCAGGATCTGATGAAACCTTTTAATCATATCTTCTGAAAGGTAGTTATCAGCATTTTTTAACATTTGATCAAATAAATAGAATGAATTAACTGTTTCTACAAGATCATCAGTATTCACTAATTCATCTTCTACTCCAATTGTATTAGTCTCAAATATTAATCTAGTTTGTTCTTCAGATAATTCACTTCCCTCAATTCTATTTGTATTATATGCAAAATTAATTTGAGTAAAATGATAAATGTTCCCCTTTAGCTTTGATTCCATTTGATCAATTAAAATACTTAAAAGAGTTGTCTCTTCTTTATCAAAAAAACTAGATAAGTAGTCTAGAGAAATTCCAAAATACTTACTTAGTTTTAAAAGATTTTCATATTTCATTTGTTTAGGCTTATCAATACCATTATGTAATGTTGCGTAAGGTATATTGAGTTTTTTACTTAAGCTATTTATAGTTTCATTTTTAGATGTAATATACTCTTTTATATTCATAAAATCACCTCACTTATATTATATCGGTTTTCCGATAGTTTGTCAATAAATTATCGGAAAACCGATACTTATAGGGTAATTAAAAAGTCTAAATACTAAATGTATCTAAACTTTGATATTTAATAATTAAAGTGAACAACCTTCATCATTACATGTATGTGAATCATCTGCACCAGCAATTGATTCTAATTCTTGTGCTTCTTTCCATAAGTGATCAAGAACTTGACTAAAGTATTCTTCTTGTTGTGCTCCTGATACTCCATATTTATTATTTAAAACAAAGAATGGAACTCCTTGAACTCCTGCTTTTCTACCTTCATCAATTTGTGCATTTACAGTATCAGTGTATTGATTAGATTCAATAACTTCTCTAGATCCTTTTTCGTCTAATCCAGCTTCAACACAAAGACTAACAAGTGTATCTACATCAGCTAAGTTTTTACCTTCAGTAAAATATGCACTCATGAAACGATCAGTCACTTTTGCTTCTAATCCTTGTTCATTAGCCCATTTAGCAACTCTATGAGCATCAAATGTATTAGTTAATTGAATATTTACATAATCATATTTTAATCCAACTGTTTGTGCTTGCTCCACAAACATTTCAAATTTCTTTGTAGCAGCTTCAGGTGTTGTACCATGCCCTTTAGCAAAGTTAACATTAGGTGCTCCTACCATTACTTTTGGTGCGTTTGGATTTAATTGATAAGCTTTGTAGATTACTTCTACAGTATCTTTATGTGCAAATTTATTTAATGCACCTTCAAATCTTTTTTTACCAATATAACAAAACGGACATCCAAAATCAGACCATAATTCTATTTTCATATTTAACATCTCCTTTTCTAACTGTTTTATTATGACTTAAAACATAAAAAAAAGCAACTACTTTGCACACAAACTAGTTACTTTTTTATTACTTAAAATAACGGGAATACATCAAAGTAATCTAATGTATATCTAATAAACTCAGCTAGTAAAAAACTAAAGCCATTTACTAGTACTACAGTTATTAATATTTCAACCTTAGAGTACTTCTCTTTTAAGTATTTTAGTATTACATAAAACTCAACAACTATTACAATTGCTTCAAGTATAAGCACTAATACAATTCCCATTTCACTATCAAACAAATGATAGTAGATAGCTATTAAAACGCTATATATAGGACTTGTAGCTAAGTTTATTAATACTAATGTTTTAATGAATTTCTTATTTAAGTACCCTAGTCCTAGAAGTACTAATACTTCAATAGTTAAGGTTAACCCTAAATAAAATATAATTTCAATTAACTCACTAAGAAATAACATATACATCATCCTTTTACTTGTAGTCTATTCTTTTTTATAATAATTAACACTTAATAGCTTTTGACTTAAATCATAATTCGCTTGAGCAATCGCTATTACTGATGTATTTATAATATCACTTGTTTCAGAAAAACTATAATGATTTATCCCATCATAAATAGAATAATCTTTAAAATATACTATTGGATCAAGTTCAAGACAGAAAATATCATTTCCGATGTAGCTTGAATAATTACCATCAAGTCCAAACATATTAATCATTGTTGGTAAAAAATCAAATGAACTTGATAATCTATCTACTTCAGCGTGTTCTATATCACTAGACCAGATATATAATACACCACGCATTTTTTCATAATCTTCTTCTATTCCTTTAACATTCTCATATTCTATTTGATCAAGTGCGTAAGGATAATGATCATTTGTAAATACTATTACAGTATTATCTAGTATTCCTTTAGCTTCTAAATCTTCCATAATGACACCTACCATTAGATCTACTTCAATTTGAGATGCTATATATCCTTTAATAGTATCACTATAAGTATCTCCGTAATATTCATTAACGCTATCTAAATGTTCAACTGTCGCCAGATTAGTTTCTTCATAAGGCGAATGCCCAGATAAACTTAAATAAGTTGAGAAGAATAAATCATCCTCATAAATCGCATAATCTAATGTCTTTTCTCCAAAGACTGAATCATATCTAATTTCTGTATCAGTTAAAGGTATTTCATTTTGTCCATAAAAATAATCATATCCAAACCCTTCATATACTAAATCCCTTGTATAAAACTCTTTATAATTATTATGTAATCCAGTAGTTATATATCCTGAGTTATTAAATAATTCAGCTATACTTTCTGAATATGAGTTTTCATTATACACATAACACGTAGGCCCATCAGTAATAGATGGAATAATACTTGTATTAAATATAATCTCAGAATCACATGTAGTTCTTGGAAATACTGGAGTAAAGTGATTCACAAAATCTAATCCTTCAGTTTTAAGTTTATAAATATTCGGAGTTAATTCTTCACTAACTGCGATACTATCAAAACTTTCTCCAATTATAAATATTAAATTCTTGCCTTCAAATACATCAGTATACTCGTTATCCGGATGTAATTTAACGTTATTATCATAATAATCTTCTATATATTCTATATCTCTATTTATAGAAAAAGATGGAGTAATAATAACTTTTAAATCTCTAAACAGTAAATTTACTGTGCTAAATTTAGTAACAAACTGTTCCTTATCATACATCGAAGAATACAAGTAATGATCACTTAAGTGTAATCTCGCAAAGTTAATTGGATACTGTGCATTAATATTTACTAATATAAATAAGAATAATGGTGCTTTATAAAGCATCTTTAGATTTGCTTTAGTAAATGAAATATGTGAAGTTCGTTTTAATTTTATATACTTCGTAATAGTAAGTACAGCAAGTATAAACATTAGTATATGAAGAACGCTAAAGTAATAAGTACCTTCTGCAGATTCAACACCTTCTTGTGCATTTACTATCTCTCTTAAACTAAAGAAATCTCTAAAAATCTTATAATATAGATCTTGTGAAAAAGCATATACTACATAAAGTATCATTAACGAAATATCAAATATCTTACTTGCTTTTTTCGGTATTAATAAAGAAAATGTAGCTATTAATATAAGAATTAATAATAAGGCAAATAAATATACAGGAGTTAACTCAAGACTATTCTTTATCTTAAATGCAATATCAATCCAAAATATTAATCCTACTAATATAAATTTATCCTGGTACTTCATAAAGAAGTCTTTAACAGATTCAATATTGAATTTAACATAAATTAAAATAAGTGATACAGACCCAACAAATATTGTCCATCTTAATATTGATTCAATTACATCACTTGTATCATCTTGCAAAAAGAATACTAGCCTAACTAGTAATAACATTATTAAACTAAATACTATTTTCTTTAGAATGCTTTTTTCTTTCTTATTCATAGTATGTACCTCGCACTAAAAAATTATGTAGTAACTATTTGTGTGTGTAAACAGTTTTTAATTTTTTTCTTTCTTTTCTTATTTTTAAATTTGATAAAAAATACATTGAATAAAATAAACCAATTATCAATACTCCAAACAATAAAATATAAAATGGCCATGGTGGTAAATAAGCTGCGATAGGATCAGGTTTTTCACCTATAAACATATAATTTCTATCCATTGTTGTATTTATATAAACCGCAAGAGGAGTCATTGCTAAAAGTAATAATACAGCTCTTCTAACAGAATGTAAAGTTAATCTGTATCCATAAGCTTTATAATAATAAAGGGGTATAACCACAATTAATAAATGAATGATAATAAAATGATAATATCTCATATTAATATAAGTATAATCACTCATATCAGGAAGGAATAATGCTGTATATCCACCCAAAAGTCCTAAGTAGAAAACAAGTCCAAATGCCTTCTTACTATTAGTTAATAACAAATATATTGATATAATTACCGCTACACTACATACATGTAAAGGAATACTAAATTTACCGTTAATAAAGTTATGCGTATGGTACCCAAGTTCTAAAATTATCATTAAAGAAGCTATTCCGATTCTTAAACTTTTTTCATATTTCCATTCTTTTATATAATTAGCAAAATGCAATATTAAAAAAGTAGCTGATAAAGCTATTGTTATAAACATAAAATGTACAATTGAAAAGAAAACAAAAACATTATCTAAATCATACTCATGAGCAGTAAGATCACTCCAACTCATAATAAACACCTCACTTCATTAATATAATTATGTTAAATTTATTTTACTCAATATGTTAATAGCACTTTCCATTAATACTAGATCTGTATCAGATAGTTTAGAAATTTTAATTGAAAGATGATTCACAAAGCTATTATAAAACTTATCCGTAATTTCTATACCCCTATCAGTACGTATAATAACTTTCTTTCTTTTATCATGTTCAATATAGCTTTTTTTAATTAATTCCTTTTCTTCTAACTTGTCAGTTAAAGAAGTAAAAGAACCTTTTTTAAGCCCTATTTTGTTACTGTAGTAACTTAAAGATTGTCCACTTTTAAATTTTAACTGCATTAACGTCTTAATCTCATTTTTAGTAAGTTCACAGTTGTCAATAACATCAAAATCAAAATTAAAGAATCTTACTAACTCTGCAATACCTTCTAGCTTCTCTACTATATTATTAACATTCATAATAAACCCTCTTTTCCTAACTTATTTTTATAATACTACTACTCGTACTAAATATCAACTAAAATAATTAGATTTCTAACCTTATTTTTAATAATATTAATATAGATAATTACAATAATAGTCAAAATATTGCCTAATAAAGACATTTATAGTAATAGTGAGTCATAAGTAAGATTTAAAATTTCGTAAGATTTCTAAATATATATATAATGTTATTATTATTAATTATAAAAAAAACGGTGTAAAAAAATAATTAACAATAATTTTAATAATATGGTATAATATTTTATGAGGGTGATGATAATATGGAACAAAAACAAATAAAGAGGATACTTAGAAAACAAATTCTTATTAGTTTTTTCAGTATATTCAAATTCGTAATAGTTGGTGCTTTACTCTTATATTGGGGTATGAATAGTGAAGCGTTAGGATATGTTGTATTAACAATATACTTATTCCTTGTAACAGCAATGTTTCTTCAGTCAGATAAAGACAAGAATATGTATCTAGAGATTTATAAGATAAATTTACATAATCGAAAAAGAGCTCTAGATTTAATAAATAGCAAAATTGATTACTTTGAAGATATGATTGGTAAAAGAAAAAATGAAAAAAATTATAATAGTACTGTAACGCAAGAATCAATGAGAGTCGGAAGCTCAAAATTTGCTGCTAAAGGTAATTTTAGTACCACAACAAGAGTTTACAGCGAGATGAAAATTGAAAATCTTGATGAACGTAGTAAGAGGAAAGTAATAAAAGAAATCAATAAAAAATTACAGACCCTAAATAAACTTCAGGAATTGTTTGAAGCTATTACTAAGCCAAAAGATATATGGGATGTATAGTAGAATCAATAAGGGGATGAAAATATGGAAAATATGAAAATCAAAAGAATACTTAGAAAGCAAATATTACTTAGTTATATAAGTATAATAATATCGATTGTTGTTATTATTTCTCTTATTATATGGGGGATAACTGGATCTGCATTTGGTTTTGTATTTTTATTTTTCTTTTTAACAATGTTACTTGGAACATATTTACAATCAGATAAAGAAAAGAATATTTATGTAGAAATTTACAAAGTTAATTCATATAGTCAGGTAAAAGCTTTAGAACTTGTGAATAGAAATTTAAAATACTGTGAAGAATCAAAAAATGTTTATGGTGGAGACACAAAGGGAATAGATTTTAATACTTCAATAATTAACAATAAAGTTAGGACTACAGGTATTACAAATCCAAGGATGACAGCACATAGTAAAAGTCTAATGAAAAATCAAATATATAGCCGTAGAAAAAATAATAATAAAGGTCTTGAGAAAAGGATAAAAATACTTATTCAATTAAAAAATCTACTAGAAACAATCACTATGCCACAAAATGCTTGGGATATATATAAAGAGCCAAATGATTATAATACCTCTAAAGGAGACATGATATAATTAAACATATCAAATCAAACTTTGGAGGTATTTTTATATGGCAAGATATTCAAATGAATTTAAAAGAAAAATCGTAGAAGAAAGATTAATTCACAATAAAGGATTTGTGGATATAGAAAGA
>JAUVDP010000021.1 GCA_030595255.1 Mycoplasmatota bacterium
AAATAAGAACCTTGCGGCGACACTTCTAACTTCTTTATTAGTGAATCTTGGATAGTAATCATGTATCTCTTCAAAGATCGTTTTGTTGTAGCTCAATCCTTCCTGATTTTGATCAAAATATCCAATTTTATACTCTCTTAAAAAGTCAATTTTTCCTTTAAGAGGTTTTAGCTTTTTCTCAATGATTTTTAACAATGTAGTTTTACCAGTTCCATTAGGTCCAATGATTGCTAATTTATCAAACCCTCTCATTGAAAAATTAATATTGCTAAGTAACGGTTTTTCATACCCAATACTTAAATTTTTAGCTTCTAATATAACCTCTCTTGTAGCTCTTTTATTCTCAAAAGCCATCTTAACTTTACTTCTTGAGATAGTCGGTTTATCTAATTTAACTATCCTATCAATCTTTTTAACTCTATCTTGAGCGATACTAGCTTTTTTAGCGTTATATCTAAATCTATCAACAAAACTTTGAAGATGTGCTATCTCTTTTTGTTGACGATTATAATGTTTTAGTAATATTTCATATCTCTTAACTTTTTCTAATTGATATTCTTCATAACTACCATGATAAACATGACTTGTTCCATGATCTATTTCAATAATTTTACGACATACCTTACTAATAAAATATTTATCATGGGTAACAATTAGAACTGCTCCTGCATATTTATTTAAATAGTCCTCAAGCCATTCAATTATATCAATATCTAAATGGTTTGTAGGCTCATCTAAAATTAATAAATCAGGATTAATCAATAATAATTTAGCAAAGGCTATTCTTGTTTTTTCTCCTCCACTAAAAGTGATTATTTCTCTATTATATTCATCCTTTGTAAATCCAAATTTACTAAGAATTAAATCTATTTTATAATGGTATTCATATCCACCTTGAATCTCATAATTATGTTCCATAGTAGAATATCTTTTTAATAACTCTTTATCATCTGGCATTAAAGCTAATTTTTCTGTTAGTAAAGCTATTTTCTCACCTAAGTTTATTAAATCCTTAAACACTTCTCTCATTTCAAAAATTAGAGTATTATTTTTACTTGATATCACGTCTTGACTTAAGTAACCAAAGACAGCTTTTGAATTTTTATAAACATCACCTTTATCAATATCTAAATCACCAATTATCATTTTAATAAGTGTTGATTTACCAGTTCCGTTTTTACCAATAATAGCTATCTTATCTTTGCTGTTTATATCAAAAGAAATATTATTAAATAATACATCTCCATTAAACTCTTTTTGTAGTTTTGATACACTTAAAATATTCATAATACTCACCTTCTTCCATTAAAAAAACATCTCTCACCACTTGGATGAAAGACGTTTATCTTTTTCAAAATAAGCGTTTATAACTTGTATATAAAACAAGCTAATATCTATTCATACGTGATGGTAAGTCCACACAAAAAAATCTATTTTTCGAAACATTATATGTCATTGTCATTACTAAAAGTTTATTCATTACCATCACCTCTTTCTTTTTTTTTATTTAAAAAATTGCTTTAACTCTATTAGAATAGCATAAGTAAGCGCTATTGTAAACACTAAATATTCATTTTTTATAAATAAGTAAAAACTTAGATTTCATTATCAATTATTACTTCATCAGGAGGTAGTAAAAGTTGTCTTGGATTCGCCATAATGCGCTTAGCTAATTTAATAGATTTCGCAAAATAATAGCCATCAACGACACGTTCATCCACTACTACTTTTATGTCCATACTCTTTTTAATTGTAATATTATTTTCTTCATCAATATACTGTTCTCTTGTTTTGGTTCCAAAAGCAAGAAATATTGTATTTGTTCCTATATTATAAATGTGGTGATAAACACCTTTAATTCCAAGTGATCCAAGATCAGTTAAAAATACACTTGAATGAAATGGACTAAGATCAGTTAAAAATCTAGGTAGTTTACCATGAGCATCTAAAAATCTTATAAAGTTAAGACTCCAATTAATTAAAAATCCTGGCATAACAGAGAAAAATTTTGCTGCTTTATCAGTATTATTTTTATCTTCAATATTTTTATTGTTGTTAATTTGTTCATTTACTTTTTGAATGACATCATAAATTGTGTCAGTTGGTTCGAATATTATTTTAATAGTTGTTTCTTCTGTATCCTCAGACATATCTTTTTTTATTGCAATAGAAAAAGATATCTCTTTTCTAGCATATGTCTTCTTACCAACAACAAACCTATTAATCTTAGGTCTTTGACTAATTACCCTTACCATTGAAGCAATAACTATATGCAAAAAGCCTACAGCATGGCCTTCTTTTCTTAACTGTCTAATTAATTTATCAGTTTCTTCTAAGTATATTCTATCTTCAAAAAATACTTGAGCATCAGATCTTTCTTTCATTAAGTAAGGAATAATTCTAAAAAAAGGATCTGCTTTTCTTAATTTGTATCCATCTTTTCTGTCTCCAAATCGTCTTCTCATAATACCATCTCCACTTACATTATATAACAATTTATCATAAATGAAAATAAAAAAAGAAGGCTATTATTAGCCTTCTAAGTCTTTTACTAAATCTTTAAATTGAGTTGTATATAAATCATAATAAAATCCTTTATATTCCAACAACTCATTATGAGTTCCACTTTCAATTAACTTTCCATCATTAATAACAATTATCTTATGTGCATTTCTAATTGTTTGAAGTCTATGTGCAATTACAAAACTAGTTCTTCCCTTCATCAATGTTCTCATACTTTCTTGAATTTTAAACTCAGTTCTAGTATCAACGTTTGACGTTGCTTCATCAAGAATTAAAATATCTGGATCAGATAATATAGTTCTAGCGATTGAGATTAACTGTCTTTCACCCTGGCTAAAGTTTTGTCCACCTTCATATACTTCACTATCCATACCGTGAGGTAACTTCATAATGAAGTCATACGCATTAGCCATTTTTGCAGCGTTTATTACTTTATCTTTAGAAGCAGTTAAATCTCCATAAACGATATTTTCATAAACAGTACCACTAAATAAGTTTGTATCTTGCAAAACTACTCCAATTTTTTTTCTTAAATCATCTTTTTTATATGTATTAATATTTATATTATCAATTTCAATACTTCCACTATTAATATCATAAAAACGGTTTAAAAGATTAATAATAGTTGTTTTACCACTACCTGTTGGTCCCACTATTGCAACAGTCTCACCAGCAGGTGCTTCAAATGAGATATTCTTTAAAACTATCTTATCTTTAACATACCCAAATGTAACATCATTAAATTGAACACAACCATTAAATTTCTCTACTTTAATATCTCCATCACCAACATACTCATCTTCTTCGTCAATTAAACTAAATACTCTTTCGGCACCAGCAAGTCCTTGTTGTAAAGAATTAAATAACTGTGCTAAGTTCGCTATTGGTCTAATAAACTGTCTTGCATACATCGTAATAGCTGAAATATCTCCAACAGTAATAGCTACTTTTCCAGATATTGCAAGTAATCCCCCCATTGCTGCTATTAATAAATAGATAAAATTATTCATAAAGTTAATTACTGGCATGATTACTCCAGCCCAAACTTGAGCTTTAAAACCTGCTTTTCTTAACTCTTCATTTTTTCTTCCATATTCATTAATAATCTCTGATTCTTGAGAATATAATTTTATAATTTTTAATCCTGAAATACTTTCCTCGGTAATACTATTTAATGCTCCTAAATGTTTTTGTTGAGCAACAAATCCTTTTCTAGTAACTTTTGATACTTTCATTGTAAAAAATACCATTATAGGGACAAACAATATTACTACTATTGCCAATGCCCAGTTTACGTAAAACATCATAAATAACGAAACAATAAGAGTAACAATAGAACCAAACATTTCAATAGTAAATGTTGATAAACTATTACTAATTAAATCAACATCATTAGTGATTCTTGAAACAATATCTCCTGCTTGATTGGTATCATAATAATTAACAGAAAGCTTTTGTAATTTATCAAAAGCATCTTTTCTTATCTTCTTAACAGTTCTTTGAGAAATAATAGCCATTGTATATCTAGCTATAAATCTAACTATACTAGTGAATAATGCAATAAATACTAAAATCATTGCAATATTAATAGCACCACTAAAATCAGATAATAATATGTAATCATCAATCGCTTTTGCAAATAGCCATGGAATTAATGCGCCAAGTGCACTTGTCAAAACTACACCAATAATAACAACAACTAATCCTGCTTGGTATTTCCCTAAATATCTCCAAATTCTTAAAGCTGTCCCTTTAGTATCACTTGCTTTACCACCAAGGTACATACTTCTACCAGGACCTCTTGATCCACTTTTTGTTTTATTCATTTCTTTTGAATAATCTTTTGTTGCTTCATTTCTTTTCTTGATTTTAACTTTATCTAAAACATTATTCTTATGATCATATTCTTTAAATGGATCAACAGGTTTCTTCATATTTTTCATCATTTCTTGTTGCTTCATTTCCATTTTTTCCTGTTTATTCATCAAAGTCACCCCCGTTACCAACTTGAGACAGTGCAATTTCAGCATACACCTTGCTCGTTTTAAGTAACTCTTCATGACTATTAAATCCATCAAGTCTTCCAAGAGTATCTAAGACAATAATTTTGTCCATATCTTTAATTGTAGATATTTTTTGACTAATTACTAAAGTAGTCATATTTTTCGATAATTTATTAATAGCTTTTAATATAGACTCTTCACTCTTAGCATCAACAGCACTAGTAGAATCATCTAAAATTAAAATCTTAGGTTTTCTAATAAATGCTCTACTTAACGACAACCTTTGTTTTTCTCCACCACTTAAGTTAGAACCTTTTTGTTGAATTTGATGATTAAAGAAATCATCATAATCTTCAATAAATCCTAATGCAGATGCATTCTTAGCAGCTTCTTTATAATCAGCCATATTAGCATCTTTTTTACCTTGAGCAATATTTGTACCAATAGATCCACTAAATACAGTCGCTGTTTGAGTAACAACACTTATTTGAGATCTTAAAGTTTCTAAGTCAAAATTCCTAACATCTTCACCATCTAAGAAAACAGATCCTTCAGAAACATCATATAATCTAGGAATTAAATTAATTAATGAAGTTTTACCACTACCAGTTGAACCGATTATTCCAATAGTTTCTCCACTTTTAATTTTAAAATTAATTTTCTCTAATACATTTAATCCTTCTTCACCATAATTAAAACTAACATCTCTAAACTCAATATTTCCTGTTATAGTAATGTCCTTTAACGCATTGTCCTTATTCGTTAAATCAACTTCCTCATTAAATATTTCCATAATCCTTTTTGCACTTACACTTGCTCGTGATATAAAAATCATCATCATTGCAAACATCATTAATCCAAATAGTATTTGCATACTAAAATTACTAAATGCAATTATCTCCCCAACTTTTGGTATCAAATCTCCACTATCGTTAGTCATTAATGGGAAAGTACCTAAGTCTAAATAGTAAGCACTTAAATAGATTAACCCTGCTAAACTTGCATTAAAGATAAACATAATAATAGGATCAGCAAAAGTCATTACTTTCTCAGCTGCAGTATTAGTTTTTCTAAAAAGTTCATTTGCTGCTTCAAATTTATCATTCTCATGTTTTGTTGAAACAAACGATTTAATAACTCTAGGAGCATTCGCAGTTTCTAATACTGTTTTATTTAGTTCATCAACAGTTTTTTGTACTTTAGTAAACTTTGGAAATGCAATAATCATAATTATAATAATCGCAATTATCAAAATCGGCATTGATACATAAAAAATATTAGACAAATCTTTATTTAAAGATATTGCCATAAACAATCCAAACCCTATCATTAATGGTGCTCTTACTATAATTCTAAGAAGCATTTGATAAAATTGTTGAATTCTTACTATATCATTAGTAGATGATGTAATTAATCTACTAGTTTTAAATTTATCTATATTTGTAAAAGACAATGATTGAATCTTTTTAAATAAATCTAATCTTAAATCTGCACTCGCAAATTGTGATACTTTTTGTGAATTATAGTTATTTAATAATCCTGCTCCAAGACCAAATAATGCAACTGCAACCATAAAAATAGTTGTCCATAATAAATCATCATAATCTTTATTTGGTATAGCTTCATCAATTATATCTTTCATTAATAATGGAATTTTAAATCCCGCCCAAACCTGCACTAACATCGCTGTTAATGACACAATTATATTTTGATAATACTTCCCTGTATATTTTAGTAATCTATTTAGGTTCCCCATGTTGTTCCTCCTTTAGAAGTCCGTTTTTTAGGATATCTAAATACCATTCAAATTCCGTAAACGCTTCTTCTTTAGTTAAGTTATTTACTAATGTTTTCTTAATAGTAGATATTTTTAAATCCTGTATCATTTGATACATTTTAACGTGCTCTTCTCTTTTTGTGTATTTTATATTGGATAAATCTAATCTATCTAATATATCTTCTATATATTTAATTCTCTTAATATTAAACTGTTCAAGATATTCTACATTACCAGCAATACTTTGAAAAACATTTGTCATGTATTTATGTCTTGATTCTTTTTTGAATCCTCTATAATCAAAATCAAATGAAATTTTTGCAAATTCAAAAAGATCATCTGTCATTTCGCTATAAACATATCCTGCGTTAAATATTTCAGCAAAAACCTCTTCTACTATGAAGTAGTAAAGGTCATCTAAATCTTCAAAATACTGATAGAAACTTCCTCTAGGGATACCAGCTACAGTCACTATATTAGAAACTCTCGCTTTTCTTAAGGGGTTATCTAAAAACTCAGCCTTAGCTGCTTTAATAATTTTCAGTCTTTTTTCTTCTACTAAATTAAAAAATGTATCCTTCGGCATATTTTTTTCCTCCTAATGACTATATGTCATAACTTAATTTATATGACATTTTGTCATAGTTTAATTTTATATGACATTTTGTCATAAGTCAAGTACAAAACAAACAAAAAGCCCCTTGGGGGAGGGGCTTTTTGTGATTTATACAATATTAGAAGGGAGTCATGAATTTTAATACACTTTTAGTATACAAAAAAGATATGTTAATCTAATGAAGATGTTATGAAAATCTTGTGAAAGTTTTTATGTTCTGGTTTGTTTTTTGATGAAAACACTTACTTGTTAAATCGCTATATATTATGAGTGTATAATTAGAATTATTATAAAAAGTTTGTTAAGATGAATTTGAGGTGATACTTATGCAAAATAGCAAAGTTGTAATAGTAGGAACAGGGTTTGTAGGAATGAGTTATGCTTACGCTTTAGTTAATCAAGGTACAGTTGAAGAATTAGTTCTTATCGATATTAACCCTGACAAAGCTGAAGGTGAAGCAATGGACTTAAATCATGGTCTTGCATTTGCTCCTAGAAAAATGAGTATAAAGGCAGGAGACTACTCTGAATGCAAAGATGCAGGTTTAGTTGTAATAACTGCAGGTGTTAATCAAAAAGAAGGTGAAACTAGAACTCACCTATTAAATAGAAACGCTGGAATTGTTAAGAGTGTTGTTAAAGACATTATGGCATCAGGTTTTGATGGTATATTACTTGTAGCTTCTAATCCAGTTGATGTGTTAGCTTATGTTGCTTGGAAAGAATCAGGATTAGATAAGTCAAGAGTAATAGGTAGTGGTACCTCTCTTGATACAGCTAGACTTAGATATGAAGTTTCTAGAATAATAAATATAGATACTAGAAATGTTCATGCATATATATTAGGTGAACATGGAGATAGTGAGTTTGTTTGTTGGTCTAGTGCTAACGTTGGTGCTAAATCAATTAGTGATGTAATTAATACTATGGATGAAATAAGTTTTAGCGATTTAGATAAAATTTATGTTAACGTAAGAGACGCAGCTTATGAAATTATCAAGAGAAAAAAAGCAACATACTGGGGAGTTGGAATGGCACTAGTAAGAATAACTTCTGCTATCTTCAATAACGAAAATAGTATCATGCCAATTTCTGTACTAAATAGTGGTGAATATGATTGTGAGACTGATATCTATATCGGATTACCTGCTGTTTTAAATAGAGATGGAGTTCATCATGTTGTTAAATTAGCATTAAATGCTGATGAAACAATAAAACTTAAAAACTCTGCAACAATTTTAAGAAACAACTTAACAAGTATTAATTATTAACTAAATAAAAAAGACATTTTGAAATTGTCTTTTTTTTATTTATTCAAATGGGTATTTAAGTCCAATTTCATTTCTAGCCATATCCATTATCTTCATAACATCTCTTGATTCAGAATATGTCATAACTGGATCTTCGAGTAATCCTTTATTAATTGTATCTACAAAACTTTCAATTTCATGAACGAATCCTAAACCTTTATATGGTAAATTAAAGTGTTCATCATTAATATATATGCTTTCTGAACTATGGAATCTATTCATAATAATTTTCCCATTTTCAAATTCAAAGATAGCATCTTTTATTAATGTTTCCTTAATACTAGATTTTAATTTAGCACTTGATCCATCACTAAACTCTAAATTAATAATACACTCTGTATCAACACCTGTATTATGAAAACTAGCAGTTGCATTAAACTTACTTATTGATTGTTTATTAATATATCTAAAACAAGCAATAGGATAAACTCCGATATCTAAAATACTACCACCAGCTAAATCCATATTTAATAATCTTTTATCAACTGAGTAATTATTTAGTAAACTCCATCCAAGTTCAAGATATGCTTTTTTAAATTTACCTAAAACATTAGATTCAACTACTTCTTTTACCTTTTGAAATGATGGTAAATATCTTGTCCACATTGCTTCCATTAGTAATACTTTGTTCTTTTTAGCATTTTTAATCATTTCTTCTAACTCAAAACTATTTACTGAGATTGGTTTTTCACATAAAACATGTTTACTATTATTCATGAATAAAATAGATTGATCTTTATGAAAGTTATGAGGAGTTGCGATATATACCGCATCAATTAAGTTACTTAAAGCCATTTCTTCATAACTACCAAATGCTAGGTCTAAATTGTATTCTTCCCTAAAATCGTTTGCTTTATCAATATTTCTAGAAGCAATAGCTACAAGGACAGCACCTTCTACAAGTTTTATATCTTTCGCAAATGTGTGCGCAATTACTCCTGCTCCTACTATTCCAAATCTAATCATTAAAACGGTACGTTATCAAACTCTGGGAAAAACTTTCTAGCTTGATTTAATTTCTTTATATTAGCCATATCTTCTTCATTTAATTCAAAATCAAAGATATCAAAATTCTCAACTATTCTATTTTTATTAATTGATTTAGGGATTACAATTACTCCTCTAGTAACTAACCATTTAATAGCTATTTGAGGTACTGATTTATTATATTTTTTTGCTATTTCAATCATAGTTTCATTAGTTAATAAATCATTAATATGTTGACTCATCAAAGGTGCATAAGCTTCTAATTTAACTCCAACACTTTCACAATATTCTTGTAAGAATACATTTTGAAGAGCAATATGTGTTTCTACTTGGTTTACTGTAGGTGGAACTGTGCAATGTTCTAATATTTTCATAATATGATGAACATTAAAGTTACTTACACCAAGTGCTTTTATTTTACCTTCATTATATAATTCTTCCATTGCTCTATATGAATCAAGAGCTAACTCATAACCTTTAAACCAGTGAATTAAATATAAATCTACATATTCTAAATCTAGTTTCTTAAGTGATAAATTAAAAGCTTCTTTTGCACTTTCATAACCTTGATCACTATTCCATAATTTAGTTGTGATAAATAATTCTTCTCTAGGTATTTTAGAATCCTTAATAGCTTTACCAATAGCTTCTTCATTACCATAAATCATCGCAGTATCAATATGACGATACCCCGCTTCAAATGCATCTAGTACAGCATTATATACATCTTCACTTTTACTTCTAAATGTTCCTAGTCCTACTATCGGCATTTCTATTCCATTATTTAGTTTTACATTTTTCATATCTTTCACCTCTCATAATTATTATATATATTTTAATTCTTTAAATATATTAGTTTGCTTTAAATTTTTAAACCTTTACTTAAACAATAGTATTTCTACTCTCTTGATATTAGTTAAACATCTTTATTCCCAATTTTTATCAAATAATGAAGCCATTTACTAATATATGCAACAATGTTATAATAGTTTTTATAATGGGGTGGGAAAATGTTTGGGAAAAAAATAAGAATTGAGAAAGCAATACTAATAGAAAAAAAGATTGTTACTAGTTCTAAAAAACCTAATGATGCTGTAAACATTGTTAAAATGAAATATGGAATTTACGATAGTTTAAGTGACAATAAAAAGAAAAAAGTTAATAACTACTATTTTTATTTTATGACGAAAAAAGGTAGATTACAATTTAACGTTGATCCTCAAATATACCACATAGTAAAACTTGAATCTTTAGGTTTGTTGGAAAGAACCAGTAATAAATTTATATCATTTAAATTTGAAAAAATTGCAACTAAAAAAGATATAAAAATTTTTGACTGGTAAACATTGATTCCTTTACTTTATTTCTTATTATATCCACTGACATATTAGATATTTTTTTTCTAATATGTCTTTTTTATTTTTCTTGATATTGAAGTTTATATAAACTGTAATAATGATCTTTATTTCTAAGTAAATCTTGATGATTACCTTGTTCTATAATCTCACCTTTACTAAAAACAATGATATTATCGACGTGTTGTATAGTAGATAATCTATGTGCAACAATTAACATCGTTCCAATACTCATCATTTTTTCTAAAGACTTTTGAATTAATTGTTCAGTCTCAGTATCAATATTGCTTGTTGCTTCATCTAAAATCATTACCTTAGGGTCATGAACTAAAGTTCTAGCAAATGATAATAATTGACGTTGTCCTGTACTAAAGTTTATTCCTCTTTCTTTTACTTTTTCACTATATCCTTCTTTTAATTTATTAATAAAAGTATCTGCATTAACATATTTACATGCTTGAATCATTTTGTCATCACTTATTGATTCATCTCTAAGTTTGATGTTTGATTCGATTGTTCCACTAAACATAAATACATCTTGAAGCATAACTCCAATAAATTTTCTTAATGTCTTTTTTGAAACAGTTTTAATATCAATTCCATCAATAAATATTTGACCTTTTTGAATATCATAGTTTCTAGTAATTAATCTAAGAATAGTAGTTTTACCAGCACCTGTTGCTCCTATAAATGCTACTGATTCTTTTTCTTTAACTTTAAATGATACATCCTTTAAAATCCAGTCTTCATTATTATAGGCAAACCAAACATTTTTAAATTCAATATCACCCTTCATTTCTTTTAAATCGATTGAGTTTTCAATATTAGAAATTTGTGGTTTATTATCTAAAATACTAAACAATCTCTCTGCCGATGCAAATGCTGATTGTAATATATTAAACTGCTCAGCTAACTGTTGGATAGGTTCGAAGAATCTACCAATATAACTTTGGAATGTAATTAAAACACCAATAGTGATAATACCTTCTATAACACTAATACCACCAAAATAGAATACTATCATTAATGCAATCATATAAAGTAAATACATTGTAGGTCGATATAATCCAAATACAAATATTTGACGATAATATGATCTTTTTAATTTACTATTTCTTAAATCAAATTCATTAAATTTTTCAGTTTCCTGATTGAAAATTTGAATAATTTTCATTCCAGATAAATGCTCAGCAAGGAATGCATTTACTTTTGATAAGTTTGCTCTTACAGCTCTATAAGCTTTTCTGGAATATCTTCTAAACAAGAATGAAAAGAATATAATAAATGGAACTACAATTAAGATTAATAACGTTAATTGTACGTTAATAAATAACATTGCAACAATTATTAATACTACCATTATTACATTTCTAAATACACTAACTATTACACTAGTATACATTTCACTTAATGTATTAGTATCATTTGTAACTCTAGTAACTAAAGCCCCTGTAGGTGTACTATTTAAATATGATACATCATGATATTCAAGATGTGTAAATATCTCTTCTCGAATATTATAGATGATAGCTTGCCCAGTTTTTTGTAAAATAAGTGTTTGTGCATAATTTAAAATGTTACCAACTAAAATAGCTACTACAAATACACCTAAATACATATATAACACTTGTAAATCAATTACATCTTCATTAATTAAATCGATACTTTTACCTGTTAAATAAGGTTCTAATAATCCAGCTAATACACTAAATATCATTAATCCTAAAGTCAAAATAAATTTTGGGATATACGGAACTGCATAACCTAATAATCTTTTAATGATATCCATATCTGTCATTGTATGAAGTCTTTTATCTAAGTTATCTGCACTCATCTAGTCCACCTCTACTTCATCTTCAAGTTTTTGTCTTTCAACCATATCAAGGTAGAAGGTACATCTTTTTAATAACTCACTATGTGTTCCAACATCAATTACTTTACCTTCATCAACAATAATAATTTTATCTGCGTCTTTAATAGTACTAATTCTATGTGCAATTATTAAAGTAGTTTTACCTTTTCTTACTTTGTTTAAGTTATTAAGAATAGTTTCTTCAGTTTTTGTATCTACCGCAGAAACTGAATCATCTAATATTAAGATAGCTGGATCTTTTATTAAAGCACGAGCTATACTTAATCTTTGTCTTTGTCCACCAGAAAGAGTTACTCCTCTTTCACCAATAATCGTTTCATATTCTTCACTAAACTCAGTGATATTATCATGAACATCACTTAATTTCGCAGCTTCTTGAATATCGTTGAAATAAGACTTTTTCTTTTCAAGTCCTAGTGATATGTTATTTGAAATTGAATCACTAAATAAGAATCCGTCTTGTGGTACATATCCAATACTTTCTCTTACTTTTTTTATAGGTAATTTCATAATATCTATTCCGTCAATGAATAATTGATTTTCATTTATATTATATAATCTAAGTAATAAATCAACTAAACTAGTTTTACCACTCCCGGTTCTACCTAAAATTCCAACAGTATCACCAATATTAACTTTGAAACTTATATTACTTAAAGCATCATCACTACCGTCTGGATATTTAAATGATAGATCTCTAAATTCAAGTTTTCCGTTAATCTCTTCTACATTAATAACGTCTTCACTATCAAAGACATCAGGTACTTCATTAAGAATTCTTTCTATTCTTTGAAGTGATCCTTTACCTCTACTTCTAACGTTAATTATCATTGCTAAAGCTCTCATAGGCCATAACAATGATCCAAATAGCAAAATAAAAGTAGTTAGGTATCCTACAGTAAACTCTTCAGTTGTACCAGCTGTACTATGTACTAAGTATCCACCATAACCTAAAATAATAACGTATATAATTCCTGTTATAGCTCTAATTGACATTTGAAGTAATGTTTGACTTTTTACATAAGAAATATTTTTACGTTTAGCTCTAGTATTAATTTTTAGAAACTCATTAATTTCAGTTTCTTCTTTAACAAATGCTTTTACAACATTTATTCCCGATAAATTTTCATTAGTAAAATCACTTAAATCTTCAAAAGCTTTTTGAGCTTCTTTAAATTTATTACGCATTTTTCTTCCCATGTATGCACCTAAAATAGCAATAACTATTAAAGGAATACCAGCAAACAATGTCATAGTAACATCTAAATTAAACATATGATAAAATGCTAATCCTCCTAAGAATAAAGCATCTACAAGCATAATCATTCCAGGACCAATTGCACGTCTTACTGATTCAACATCATTAGTAAAATGAGCCATTAATCCTCCAACTTTATTTTCTGAATAAAAACTATTTGATAAGTTTTCACAATGTTCAAACATTTCATTCCTTATACCGTAATCAACTCTTCTACTTGCTCCAAATATAAACATTCTCCATAGGAATCTACCTATAATTATCATTGAAACATATATACCTATTAGTTTAACTAGATCTAAGATACCACTCTTATCCATAGTACCTTGATCTAGTCCATCTATTAATTGCCCTGTTAAAATTGGAATTTCTAATTGAACATAATCAACAATAACTAATGCGATTAGTCCCATAATAAAAAGATGAGCATATTTTAAATAATATTTATTAACTGCTTTACCAAAAATCATTTATGTTCATCTCCAAACTTATCAAAAGAATTCTTAATATTAAGAATTTCATTTTCATTTAATGTTTCAAACATTTTAGTAACTGCTCTCTTACTTTCAAGTTCATTAGAAGTAGCAAGTGTAATACCGATTTCAGTTAATGAAATATAACTATATCGTTTATCTATTTCACTTTTTCTTTTCTTAATAATCTTCGTATTTTCAAATTTATTCAAAACCTCATTCATTGAAGGTTTTGATATTTGAAAATGTTCAGCAAGTTCAGTTAGTGTTGCTTCTTTTCTTTTATGAATCTCTCTTAAATATCTAAATTGTCTACCTGTAATTCTACTAGCGTTTATCTCTTCATAAACCTCTTTGCAAGAATCAAAGTACATTTTTAAAAATTTATTAAAAGATTTTCTTAATTCTTCTTTATCCATATTATTCAACTCCTAATACATAATAGTTAGGTTCTACCTAATCATTATATAGTCATCCTCGAATTTAGTCAATAAAAAAGCTGAATTTCTTCAGCTTTTATCAAAATAGTATTATGAAACTAATAATTGCAACTAGTGTTGCATATATAAGTGCAGGGATAATAGTTTTCTTAATTATTATTCCTTCTTTATTCTCAAGACCAACTACACTAGACGCAGCAACTACGTTATGAACACATATCATATTACCTATAGCTGCCCCTATTACTTGTTCAGCCATTATTACATTAGTATCTAAATTCACAGTATTTGCGATTGAGTATTGAACATTCCCAAATGTTAAATTAGAAACGGTTGCACTTCCTGAAACAAAACTTCCTAACATTCCAAGAAACGGACTCATCACAGACCACATACCACCAAATATACTTCCTAGATTATTCGCAAAATATGTAGGCATGCTTTCTAAATCTAAGCCATTAGACTGACTATTAGTGTAAATAGTTACCATTATTAAGGTAGGTATTAATGCGAGACTCGCACCAATTATTACTTTTTTAGTATCTCTTATAGCGTTTTTAAACTCTTTTAGCCCCTTTTTCTGATATATAGAAGCAAATACACTTGCGAGTATTAGAACAGCTCCAGGGGAGTAAAATATAGCGAATGATGAAGAAATAGATGTTCCAAGAACATTATTTAAAGATAAAAAGTCAATTGATAATAATAACTCCTTAAGTGGTTCAACTACTCTAGTTAATAATAGTAAGACAACAACAACTAAATATGGACTCCATGCCTTAAATAAAGACATCTCAGTTTTTTCGTTTTCTACTTCTTCTAAATCCTTTGGAACTAAGAAACCATACTTAGTAGATATTGTTACTACTAACAAAGTAATTATAGGAGTAATAATAGAAACAAATTCAAAACCAATAAATGAAGCAGTACCATATGCAGTTAATACATATATAACTCCAACAAATAAAGTCCATGGAAGAATTTCAATAATACTCTTCATTTTCTTATCTTTATACTCTTTATTCATTACTACAAACATTGTAACTACAATTAGAGGAATAAATATTCCACTAAACAAATCAATGAAAGTAACATTACTAGCTATCAAATTTAAATCTAAACTCATATCACTAAGTCCAACAGCAAGTGGTGTACCTACAGCCCCAAATGATACAGGAGTACTATCAGCTACAAGTGCTAAAACTACAGCAGTTAAAGGATCAAATCCCATACCCACAAGTAATGGTCCTGTAATCGCAGCTGGTGTTCCAAATCCACTAGCTCCTTCAATTAAAGCCCCAAATAAGAATGCAATTATTACAGCTAAAATTCTTTTATCCTTTGAGATAGTTTCAAATCCTTGATTAATTCTTTTAATAGCTTTTGTATTTTTCAAAGTATTCACTAAAGTCAAAGCTCCAAGCAATATTAAAATAATTGTTAATGACTTGTGAATACCTACAAATACAGAAGCAAATATAACATCAAATGATACTTGCCATATAACTAAGGCAAGCACCATCATTAAGATCATACTTATTGTCATTCCTTTTTTAGCACTCATTCTAAATACAACTAAAAGCACTAACGGTCCAAGCACTGGTAATATACTAGTTAATATACGTAATAATTCCATATTAAATCACCGCTTTCAACCTTAATTTATAAGAAATTAAGGTGAAAGTCAATCATAATGAAATGAATACGTTTTATTTTTTGTTTTTATACACAACATACCCAAAGAATGCAATAGAAAAAGAATATAAAATTATATTTCTAATAACTAAATCTTCATCAATCAAAGAATCATCAGTATCTATTACTTTTACTAAAAACTCTTTTTGGAAACTCTCACCTGAGTTATTAGTAAATTCAAGTAAATATACATAAGTCCCTTCATTTAATTCATTACCTGAATATCCATCAAACAATTTTTTAACAGTATAACTTCCTTCAGTTAACTCATTTGAATTAATCAATAAAGTTAATGCATCATCAGTTGTAAAAGTAGATTCCATATCAACTGTAACAATATAGTCATCTATATATATTATAGGAGCTATATCGTCAAATAAAGTAATACTAATTGAATGAGTAATTTCATTATTATTACTGTCAATTACTCCAAACGTAATTAAATAACTACCAGTAATACCACTTCTATTTGAATATGTATCTTCAATAACATACATATCAATTAAACTTAATGAATCACTATTATCACTAACATTCAACATATTCAAAAAATCACTAGCTAATAGTTCTTCTTCATAAGACCCTTGATAAGTAATAGGTCCACTGATTTCTGGTGCTACATCATCAATTACAGTAACTACTATATCCTCATTTATTGTATTACCTTGTCCATCACTTACATCAAAATTAATTGTATATGTACCAGGAATACTTTCATTTCCGTTAAATTGATTACTAATTACAATGATATTAGGATTACTCATATCATCATAGTTATCAGTTAATATTATAGTGTCTAGTACACCTGTTAAATCAAGTGGATTAGATAAGTATGAATCCACATTCAAAATTGATGTAACTACAGGACTATCAATATCTACTAATGAAATATTAAATTCTAAAGATACACTATTCAAAGATTCATCTACTGCTTCAAGTTTAACTAAATATATTCCAAGTAAATCTTTATTTACTGTATAGTTATCAATTAATATATTCGTGGTTACTGTTCCATAACCATCACTTACTGTAAAATAATTAGTAATTATCTCATTGATATTAGTTATCTCAGATATACTAATATCAATATCAGTAGGTCCAGTAATGATTGGATCTATTTCATCTTTAACTAAAATACTCAAACTAAAATATGCTATATTTCCACTAGAATCACTCGCACTTAACTCTACAAGATATTCACCTACTTTTTGCTCATTACCTGTATATAAGTCACTAATAATTACTATATTACTTGTGATATCACCATCAACTTCATCTATTACAACAATATGATTATTAATAATACTTAATATACTTTCATAATTACTATAACTTTTTATATAAGCACCAATCCCAGAAAATGATGGTTCTGTTGTATCTTCAAGTGGAGGAATATAATCTTCATAATATGTGTATACATTCCCTTCCTCTAATTGAAATGCATTCATTCCGTAGTAATAAATAAAATTTTCAATATCAAGAGAGTTTATTACAATATTCAAATAACTTTCTCCTACTGCGGTTTCAAATGTACATGTTGTTTCTTGTAATTCCATAATACAGTCTTCATTATATTCAGTTAATCCCCCTAAATACACATCATTACCCCATATTTCAATTGATAAATCTCCAGTAATCATATCGTATCCAGGCATACTAAAAGTATAAAAAGTGTTTTCTTTAACTTTGAATTCGTTAACTGTACTAAGAGAATTTTCCCCTATTACTAGGTTATTAGTATCTATATAATTTTTACCTCCTGGTAATTGATTAGTAAATGTAGTTGCACTAACACTAGTAAAAACAAACGTTAAAATTAGTAATAATGTTATTCCTATTTTCTTTATCATTTTATCACCTCAATAACATATTACTTTCATCACTATTCTTTTTCTTTAATATAAAAATAGAAACCAATTTGGTTTCTATTTTTATAATCTATTCAACCTTAAAGCTCTTAGGACATTAAATGTTAAATATCCACTCCACTCCATTTTACACTCTTCAAATACTTCTTTAAATTGATACCATCTCCAATTAGGAATTATCAATCCTTTTTCAACATTTTCTTTAATTAGTAGGAGATTTTCATCCAACTCTTCTAGTCTTGTATTTAAGAATTTTTTATCGATTATAGCTATTTTATATGGCTCTAATCCATATTTATGCCATTTACCATAAGACTTATTTAGCTCGGATGTCACAACTTTTTGAAGTTTAGATTTTATTAAGTTTCGAACATCTTTATCAACATTTCTATAAAAGTGTAACATGCTCATCACTGAATGCATGCTAGCTTCTTTTTCAAAGTCAGTATCAATATATTTTAATACATTGTTTATCTGTTTATTGATTCCAATCTTTTTTAAGTACTTTTTATTTTGATATAAGAATCCAATAATTTCAGGATTGGGATTTCCGTAAGTGAAATCGTCCACTGTTTCATAATTCCACCATATAGCTCTAGGGAAATTATTTACAACTTCACTTGTCATTCTCCATCTTTCTAAATCTTCTAAATATACGCTTTCATAATACTCTACAATTTGTTTTCTAAGTTCTTCAGTTAAACTCTTATCTTTAACTTGATCTAATATATGAACTGCGTGATTTGTACAAGCTACACTTGAATTAGGCATTCTTAAATCTGGCTCTAGTCCATGACCAAAACCTTTATCATCATTTTGAAATTTTAGAAGTTCATTTAGAATTTCTTTATCAGTATTTTCGATTAAACCTTTTACTAAGTAATAATCAAGCATTCTACCTTCTTCTTTTACTTTTGGTAGAATCTTATTTCTTATCAAATTATTATCAATCATTATTCATCTAACAAAAATGAGAAATTTAAAATTGCTCCACTTTCATAATATTTTTGCTCTTCTAAATACTCTTCAAAATCAAAACTTCTATGAACTTTTACATTGTGTTCCTTGATATACCTATACACTTTTTTAATATCCTCATGTAAAGTATCAAACCCAATTTCAAAACTTATATACTTCCCTTTAGGAAGTTTCTTAGTTACATATGTTTCTGTGCTTTCTATTAATCCATCAGTTTCAACTAATGTGTAGTAATCAAACTCTTTTGTTTCCATGAAATTAGGTGGATAACATTCAAGCCCAATCACAGGAAAACCACTCTTTCTGGAAGGGATTGTTTCTAAAACATCATTTAAAAACTTATCCCAAAGCTTAGGAATTTTATCAGTCTTTCCTAACTTTACTCCACCTTCAAATTCGATACCAGCAAAATATCTTTCTTCAAAATCTTTAACTTCATATTTCATATAATCTCTCCTTTCATCTTTATTATACTATATATCAAAAAAAAGAGCATCTTTAAGATACTCTTTTCAATTAAACTTAATTATTCGTTTGCAGCGTTTGCTTTTTCAATAACGCTAATTAATAATGTTTCACTATACACATTACTCATATAGTAATCTACTTCTATTCCGTATTCTATACTCTTATATCTATATCCATCAGTTTCATTTCCAATACGTGTACTTAATACATTATTAGTACTAATCAATAAAGTAGTTCCATCAGGTGCCATAATTACACCAATTGATGAAGCCCCGCCTGTTGAGTCTTGCCCTATAATAGTCGCAATACCCATTTCTTGAGCCATACTTGCCATTAAGTTAGCAGCGCTAAATGTTACACTTGATGTTTTAATAAACCAGTTATAATCCTTTGCTCTATAAGAACTTTGAACGTACCAAGTTACTGCACTATCATCAGCTGGATTTTGAGAATGGAATAAAATATCTTCTTCAGTCATATAACCAAAGATTCTTAATACCGCACCTAAATTACCACCTGTGTTATAAGCTAAATCAATAACAACATTATCAACACTACTAGGTAAACTATTTAAAATAGCCTTAAATGAATCAGGAGTATCAACGTCAAACCCTTCTAAATAAATAATAGCTGTCTTATCATCATCAATAAGTTCATATCCAGGTAATCCTGCAGTTCCAAAAATTTCTTCTATATCATCTTGAATATCCCATAATCCTTCATAGAAAGCAGTTGATTTAGATCCTAAATCATTAATACTTAATCCAAATGATGAATCAGCTGGGTTGTAATACCCTGGGAAAACATGAGATGTATGTAAATCATCTAATCCATATGCTATATCAAACATAGCTTCGTATAATGAATAATCACTTTTAGTAATTAAAGCCGAAGCATAACTTGAAAGATAATCATAATATGTATCTACTTTTTGATCTTCTTTAAGACCATAGAAATAATCTAGTGCTAAAGCCATAAAGTGATATGTTGCTTCTTTAACATCTTTTGGAGCTGATGCACTATTATATGAACTAGTACGAACTAATTCTTGTATTTCTAAGTCTTCTTCTGATCCACCACTAATTCCAAATGTATCGATACCATATAATGAATCACCATTATAATAAACATCATAATATACTCCACCAGCAAATAACAAATTTGCTACATGGAATGGCATTAAGTAATAAGTATTACCATCATTTTCATAGACTACTAAATCAAAAGAGTATTCACCTAAGGGAATTGTAACTTCTTTAGGATCAACATAATCTGCATCTACATAATCTAGTCCTTCACCATAATCAGTTGAAGTTTCAGCAACATAATTTTCAAAGAAACCATAATTATTTACTGTAAAAGTATTTTCAGTAAAATCAATAGTTGCTATAAATTCATCAGTTACTTCTGTTCCATCAAAATCATCATAAGTAACTTCATAAGATACGATTAATACATCGTCACCTTCTGTAGTAAAATCTATTATATCTGAATCAATAGCTCCATCAATCATATCAATATATGTTTCTATATTTATATAAGGAACATTCCCATAATCAACATAAAATATATCAATTGCAGGATCATCAGTTACAACATATTCCTCTGATGTACCAACAAATGGTAATGTCTTCATAAGTGTTACTGTAGATTCATCTCTATCCTCAACAACAAATTCAAATGTCATTGAATCTGAGTATATACCATTATAAGCATCAACAGTCATAGTAATAGTCTCAGGACCAGATCCAATAGGTGGTGGAATTACAAGCCCTTTATCAGTCATTACTCTTGTATTACTAGAACTCCAGAAAAAGATAGTTCCATTTGTTCCAACTGTTGGGAAATTCCATGCATAATCAAAATTTAGTTCTTCAAGGTCTGCAGTAGTATCCGCTTCAAGTTGTTTACCTACATATACATCTACAGCTATAGATGCAGTAAAACCATCTGTATCTGTAACAGTATAAGTTATTTCATAAATACCAACTGTAAATAAATTTACTTCTTCTGTGTCAACTGTAATTAACGAAGTGATATCACCATCAAGTTCATCAAGTGCAGTTACACCATCTAAATACGCTATTTCATCAGCGTCACCAGGTTCAAATTCAATATCAACTGCCCCACTAATAACCGGTGTATCCGTATCAGTAGTATCAATATCTTCTACCTCAGTAGGACCACATCCTACTAATAAAAATACAATAACAAAACTTGCTAGTAAAAATTGTATTCTTTTGTATTTTTTATTCAAAATCATCTTCCTCCTCTTTATATTATATCTTTGTATTTTAAATTATTCTTCAATATATATTTTATCACAAATAATAGATTATCAAACATTTAATATACACTATTTTAAAAAGTGTCATTTAGAAAAAATAGACCTATCTAGAAAGATGGTCTATTTTCAAGAGTTAATGTTGATAATACTCCGTTGTTAATTATTTTATTTATGAATATATCTACAAGGTCAGGATCAAATTGTTTCCCCTTATTTTTATTTAATTCATAAATAGCTTGTTCTAAAGATAATCCTTTACGATAAGGTCTATCTGTAGTCATTGCATCAAATGCATCTGCTATACAAATAACTCTACCTAGTATTGGAATTTGTTCTCCTCTAATACCTCTTGGGTACCCAAATCCATCATATCTTTCATGATGACTTATTATTACAGGAACAGTTTCTAATAAATTAGGAATATGTTTAATAATATTAATTGATTGAACTACATGAGATTTCATTATTTCCATCTCATCTACAGTTAAAACACCTGGTTTAGATAATACTGATTCAGGTATTCCTACTTTACCAATATCATGAAGTAATCCAGCATTTTTAACTATTTCTACATCTTCATCATCAAATGATGCAGCTTTTGCGATTGCTTCAGAAAGAATAGCAACATTGTTTGAATGACCATATGTATAATGATCCTTAGCATCAATAGTCGCTGCTAAAGCATATATACTTGCAACATGTGCATCTCTAATTTTCTCACTAACTTCATCATCAATTGTTCTATTAGTTGAAACGTCTTCTCTAAATACAATTGATTTGTTACGACCAATTTTTTTACCGTAATACATTGCTCTATCAGCTTTAGAAATAATATCTTCTAGTGTTTTACCATCTCTAGGAAAAGAAGATACACCAACAGTTACAGTTAAGAATTCTTTAATATCTCTAGATAATAAGAAATCTTCTTCTACCTTTTCCCTTATTTTGTCAATTTCTTTTAAAGCTGCTTTTCCTTCAATATTTGGATAAAAAATAACGAACTCTTCTCCACCATATCTTACTACCAAGTCATTTTTAGATGTGGCTTCATTAATAATTTCAGCTATTTTTTTAAGTACAATATCTCCAGCTAAATGTCCATATAAATCATTATAAATTTTGAATTGATCGATATCAATCATTGCTACACTAAATGTTTCATATTTTTTATCTTTAACCCATTTACCAGCTGTATCATGAAAATAGCGGTGATTATATAATTTTGTTAACTCATCAGTAATCGATTGAGTTTTCATATTTTGAATTGTTTTTGCGTTTTCAATAATCGCTGCTGCGTTATTAATTAGAGTTTCTAAAAACTCTGTTTCACTTACACTATACGGAGTTTCATCATTTCTACCAGAAATGATAACCATTCCAATTAAATCATCTAAATACCTAATAGGAGCTACAACCTCTGTGTTTAAGTCAGAAATAACTCTTTTTTCTTGGTCCCATAATCCTTTAAAAGATACATGATTATAGATATGAGTTGATAATAACAACTTATTTCCATTATTAAACCAAGTTACAATAGGATGATTAAATTTAAATATATGTGTAGCTTTATTTATTCCGTTAATTGTTGTATTACCAACATGATATTTATTTGAATTCTTAAGCATTATCGTTACATCTTTAGAATCAAGACCATTTTCAACGGCTTTTATTAATGAATCAGTAATTATATTCAAGCTTAGTGCTGAGTTTATAATACTACTGAAATCTCTTAATATAATTTGTTGATCTGTAACTTGTCTAAAGAATAGATTATTAATAATTTTTTGAAGAAAATTTCTAATCGGTTCTAACAACAAGAATACTGGAGACATAAACAATATAATATAAGAAGTTCTAGTAATTCCATAAGAAGTTAAAACCTGATAAGAAACTATTACAAGAGTTGCATATACTATATATAAAATTAAGTTATAAAGTGAGAATGACAACCCTTTTTTAACTACTAAGTTTATTTCTAAGAACTTATTTCTTGAAATAGAATATGTAATTAGCACTGCATTAATAGTGTTAAACAGGATATCAATTCCATATTGTCCTAAGAATGTATTTAAGTTTAAAGCACCACCAATAACAACTAATGTAATCCCAATAATAACTAATCTAACTTTTTTAATACTCATTTCTTTTCTTCTAACTTTATTAATTATTGTTATTAAAGCTAGAACACTATAAGTCATTAATATAACTGCAGTTATATATGCCCCATATTCAACATCATATGTAAAATATTCACCATCAAAATTTACATTAGAAGTAACTTGTCCAGTGAAAGATAAAATTATTAAGAACATTGATAGTACATATCCAAAATTTACTACCCATTTCTTTGCGTAATTTTCAGACATCATATAACTAAATCTTAATAAGAATACAGGTACAGTTGCAAAACCTATAAATAATATACGGTGCCAAAATAATGAACTAGGAGGTAAGTCTGTTTTCATCATAAATGATCCTAAAGACCATATTATCATTGCCATTACATACCAACTAAAAGCATTAGAAAGTTTATTCTTATTTGAAGTTACTAATATAATAAGAATGAAAAAATACAATACAAAAGATATTAAAGGTATGAGTGTATATTCATTAAGAACGACCATTATGCCACCTCTTCTTTATTATGTCAAATTGTTCCACTACATAGTATTAGCTTTTGCACATCTTCCCCATTTGGATTGATTTTAGCTATATCATTTTTATATAACTCTTTAAATCTACTAAATGTTCCTTCCTTAAAGATTGTTAATTTTAATGGTTCATGACCAAGCAACGCATGGACATCATTATAATCAGTATCCATTAATTTCATTTGATCATTAATTATTTTCTTTATATCTTCTTTTGGTAAATTAAATTCACCTTCAATAAATAAATTCAAATATGGGCTTGTTTCCCCAATTTCTTTATATGCGGTCCAGCCTCCCACAGTTAAACCAGATAGTTTAATTGAGTCTCCAATTAACTGTTTGGTAATTCTAGTAAAACCTGATAAGTCAATTATATTATTCACTCGATCAATATATTTTACTTGTGGTAAAGCAATTTTATCTTCTCTGTTTTCTAGACCAATACAACGCATAATATCCCCGATTCTATATCTTACAAAAGCTCCCCCACGTAGTTTTGTAATGACTAGTTCGTAAATATTACCTGGTAATATCTCATTAAATAGTAACGTTTTTGGTATGTAATTGTCAACCTCTTGTTCCTTTTTCATTTCCTCTTCAGGAATAAACTCTAAGAAGTTAACATCTGGAAAGAAAGTAAGTCCATTACGACTCCAAGTTTCTGTCGCTACAGCTGCTGACTCCGTACCACCAAATATCTCTAGCGGAGTTATCCCAAAATAATGCTCTATTTGAGATTTATATGTATCAGAATCTGTACCACCACAAACAATTCCTTTAAATTCGAATAAGTCCTTAGGAAGTAATTTTTCTTTCTTAATTTTCTTTTTATAACCAGCTTTTAAAATTTTAACAGCTTGTTTAGGATTTGATGGCCAAATAAGTTTTCTATTACTATTTGATCCACTTTCAAATGCTTCTCCTATTTTAACTAAAACACTAGAGAGACCAAAAAATAGATCTGCACCTTTTCTAACTGCAAGGTCAAATCCTACTAAGTTTCTTTCTTTGAAGCCAAGTTTCTCTGCTTGATCAGTGCTAGGTAAATACTTAAAATCTACTTCATGTTTTAAAATGTATGGTGCAAAACCTGTTAAATATGGTAAAGGTGCCATTCCGTACAAGAATTTGTCAAAGTTTCTAAGAGTAAAATGCCCTCTTTTTTTACTTGTAGATAGAATTAAACTCGATAAGAACATTTTTGTATGTTCTTCTACCATTACTTTTGAGTAAGGAGCTAGCTTAATAGGCTTGTCTCCACCTTTCCAAGTTGTTTGAACCCAGTGTAATGGTTCACTTGGTAAATCTTCACTTCTCTTATTTAAAAGTGTATCTGCATAATCTTCATATCTTGTTAAGGGAACTTTTTTTCTAAAATCTTCAATTGTTTGGATTTTCCCCGATCCAAGCAATTCTTTTCCTAGATTACACTTACTTAACAGATCAATTTGCTCTAAAAGTAATCTCTTTTGAATTTCCATAAATTCGTCAAGAGTTAGATCCAAGAAGCCGCAATAGGCTTTCCAAATCTTGTCGTAATCCTCATCTAATAGCATTTCACGTAATTTTTTCATGTTCTCCTCCAGTTAGTTGTAGTAATAAATTTTCCAATACTATTATAATTAGGTAAAAGCATCGGTGTAGACTCACGATACTTATCATAATTATCAAATATTTTATGAAAAATAAACCGCTCTTGAATTGTTACATAAACTATATTAGCAAATGTCCAAATCAGTGCAGCGTATATTGCAAGTAAATTTTGAAAGAAAATTGCACCAAAAATATATAATAACAACATCCATAAAACACCTGGATGTCTTGTAAGTGCATAAGTACCATTAGTGATAAGGGCATGTTCGTTTTTAAGTTTATAAGTCTTTCTTCCAACTTCAATAAATACTGAGTAAATTAGCAGTAAAAATGA
>JAUVDP010000044.1 GCA_030595255.1 Mycoplasmatota bacterium
TAAGGTTTAACTTTTCTTAAATCATAAGGTTTATTAACCGCACTTCTCATACCAATACCAGTAACACCAAGTTCCCATACAACTTCAGCAGGAAGTGGAATAGTATCATTAATACGAGCTTGAATAGTAGGATTATTAATACCTAGATCTCTATATTCTTCATATCTTGATTCTAAATCATCTAAGAAACTAGTGATATCTTTTTCAATTCCGATAGGTAAGTCTTTTCTAACTCCACCAGGAACGATATATTGATGATAAACACGGTGTCCAGTAATTTTTTCAAAGATATTAAGAATAGTATTTCTATCTGTATGAGCATGATACATTAAAGTGTAAAGTCCAGTAGGACTTCCTAAACCACCATATGCCATTAAATGGATACTAAGTCTAGCTAACTCTAAAATAATCATTCTAATCCAGTGTGCTCTTTCAGGCACATCTAATTTAGCAAGCATCTCTACTGCCATTGCGAATGCCATTTCATTTGTATCTGGTTCAACAACGCAAACACGAGGAATTAAACTAATATTATTTACCCATGAATGACGTTCCATTCCTTTTTCAAATCCACGATGTAACATACCAGGAAGTAAATAAGATCTTTTAATAATATCTCCATCTACATACATATGTACAGCAGCATTACCATGCATACCAGGATGCTGAGGTCCTAAAAATAATTTCATCTCTTTCATTATTTTTTCCCTCCTGTTCTTAACTTATCGATATCATCATATCTCTTAGTTCTAGCATCTTGTTTACTGACTTCACCATTTGTATTAACGAAGTCATTTTTATATTCCATTTTGCTGAATTTTTTATCTGAATAAGCACGAGGATCAAAGTCTTTTCTTAAAGGTGGAAGATCATCCCATTCTTCTAAGATAAGTTGTTTCTCATGATCTGGATTTCCAGGGAATTTAATTCCAAAGAATTCATGTGCTTCTCTTTCATAATATTTACATCCAGGAAAAATAGGTAAAATACTATTTATACTTGGTGTTTCTCTATCTACTCTTGTTCTAATTTGAATATGAACAGCTTTATCCCAGTTAAAGACGATATAAACTACTTCAAATTCATTATCAAGTGGCCAGTCAACAGCACTTAAATAAGATAACTGAATCCATCCACTAGATTTAAGTAAACTTAATAAACTATGAACATCTTCTTTTTTAACTTCAAAACTAACTTGATACTTATCAACTACTTCAGTACTTAGTACAGAAAACTTACTTTCTACTAAATCAGTAGTAAATTCAATATTACTCATGGAATTCGTCATGGACTCTAACCTCCCCAAGAGCGGCTTTTTGGTTAGCTAAGTACCAATCATATCTTTCATGATAATCTTTCCAACCATTTGCTTTTTTATTTTTAATTAAATCCATTAAATCTACAAACCCATTCATTACAGCTTCTGTATTTGGCATACAACCAGCTACAAAAACATCAACAGGAACATATTTGTTTAATTGATTAATTACAGCATGTGAATCATGATAGATTCCACCGTTTATAGTACAACTACCAAACCCAACAATATATTTAGGTTCACTCATTTGTTCGTAAGTATAAATCAAACGACGTAGCGTTTTTAAAGATAAATAACCAGTTACAAGTAATACATCTGCTTGACGAGGTGTAGCCATAGGACCCATACCAAGTCTTTCCATATCATAAGCAGAAGTCATTGCAGGAGGTAATTCGATAGCACAACATCCAGTACAATACATTAACATCCATAGAGAGTTTCTTCTAAAGAAATCTCCGATTTCCCACCATTTTCTGTCTACTTCTTCTTTAGACATTGGCGAAAATTTAGTTGACAACATTTAAATCACCCACCCTAAATAAATTGCGATAAACGCTTGAGTTATAGCCATAATTAATGGCCATTTATAGAAGAATAATACTACTTGATCAATTTTGAATCGACCATAAACACTAGATATAATATTTAAGATAGTATAAACAACAAAGTATTTAACTATAAATAATACTATATTTTCAGCTCCACCTAAGAATAAGTGTACAAATAAACTTACTTCAATGAATACTGTAATTTCATGCATAATGAATAACATACCAAGTTGTTTTCCACCATATTCAACCATTGGCCCTGATGCGATTTCCGCAGGAGCTATATAAGTTTCAAATGGTTTCTTACCAAGCATACCCATTAAAGCCATTACAGCAACAATTCCACCAATAGGTAAAGCTATAAGGAACCAACTATTACCAGCAACTTGCTGGAATAGTCCAATTTCTGATAAGCTACTTGTACCAGTTAATTTAATTATTGTTAAAACAACAATCATAAACGGAACTTCATAAGCAAGCATTGTTGTAAGAGCACGCATAACCCCGATACTAGCAAGTGGATTACCACTACCACTAGCACTCATAGCCATACCTAACATTCCTACAGCAATTAAATATACAAAGATAAAGAAGTTATCATAACCGTCAAATGCCATAAATGAACTTGTAAGAGGCATAAACATTGCCGTTCCAATAATTACACCTAAAGCCATAATTACACCAAAGTCAAAGATCCAACCATGTGTTACACTTCTTTTACTTAATAATTTGAAAATATCTAAAAACTCTTGATACCATTTTGGTCCATATCTTTTTTGAACTCTAGCAACAACTTTACGGTTAACACCGGCAATTGAAGTTTGAAGAACAAATCCGAAAAAAGCAACACCGATACCAGTTAAGATCATTAATAATATATCAATCATTATAATTCACCCCACAATAAGAATCCTATAAGAATAATTATCCAAAAGACTGTGATTTCAGGTTTATTAGTAAAGAAGAAATACTTAACCATTCTACCAAAATCAACTACCTTATTTTCTAATTTTTTATAGAAGTCTTTAGTTATATTAATATGTTTTTCATATAATCTTTCAAGCGGAGCATAAAAATCTAAACTATAATGCATTAACTCTTCAGTATATATAAAGTTACCAGCAGTATATGTATCCATAAGTCCAACTTTTTTAGATTTCTTAAGAAGGATAAAGATTATAAATGCAATTAACACACCAACACCAAATACAGATGCAATTAATGTAGGTTGTAACACACCGTTAACTCCAGTAATTGTATAATCACCAAGTAATAAACCAGTTCCTCCAAGTTCAGCAATAACATCATTTATAAAATCTAAGAAGATGTTAGGCATTACTCCTGTGAACACGATTAATCCACTTAAGATTAACATTGGTAATAACATAAAGAATGGAGCTTCTTTCGCTTTATCTCTATGTTGTGGTAATTCTTGACCTAAGAACAATGCAGCAAGTGGTCTAAACACGTATAAGAAACTACCTATACTACCAAAGAATACTGCAACAGCAATCAAGATTAATCCATTATCAATAACAGCTTGGAATATAAGCCATTTACTAATAAATCCACCCATAGGAGGAATACCAGCCATACTGATAATTGCGATTAAGTAAACCATATAAGTAACTGGCATCTTATGAATCATCCCACCAAGTTCACTCATTTTTGTAGTTCCAGTAACACGTGATACAGCTCCTATAGCAAGGAATGCTGCAGCACTAGCAAGTGCATGTGCTACGATGTGGTATAACCCACCAGATAAACCTAGTGTTCCACCTAAGCTTAGTGCAACTAAGATATATCCACCATTACTCATAGAACTATAAGCAAGTAATTTTTTAGCGTCATCTTGACGAATAGCCATCAATGTACCAAAGATGATTGTCATAGCTCCTAAAGTCGCTACGATATACTGAGAAGCAAATAAGAACGTTGCCTCAGTTAATCCTCCTAAAGTACCTGCTATATCACCAACAGGTGCAAGTTTAACAAGAGCAAGGACTGCAACAAATGCTCCTAACTTTTCAAGTCCACCACTAAACACAGCAGTAATAGGGTCAGGTGCTTTACCTAAAGCTCGAGGTAACCAAACATTAAGTGGGAATGCCCCAAGTTTTGCAAATGCAGCAAATGCTAACAATGCAAGAACATAAGTACCTTCAGTAGTTCCACTAACTGTCGCAAGTCCTAAATGAAGATTATAACTTCCAGTTTCAGCAAACATAATGAAGATAGCGTATAGTAATGCAAAACTTCCTGCAGTACTAAATGCATAATATGATATTGCAGCTTTATTATTTTTACCTAGAGGGATTAAGAATAATCCACTCCAAACAATAAATTCAAAGAAGAAGAATAATACCATGAAGTTATCAGTTAAGAATACTCCAAGTACACCTGCTAAACTAAATAAGTAAAGCATACTATATAAAGCAGGGTATTTATATTTTTCTACAAAGAACGGATTAAAGAATGAAACCATTGCAAAGATAAATGTAACTAGAATTGCAAAGAACAATCCTAAATATGTAACCATAAACGTTACAAAGTCTGGCATATATTCAACAGCATTATAATTAAATGTTGTACCAGCATTAATATCTTGCATCATGTAACCAATCATAATAAAGATAAACATACTTGCTACAATTGTAACAACAGCACCTAAAACTTTATTAAGTCTTCCAACAAAGTAAGCAAGGATCCCAGAAGCTAGTGCAACTAGTATAAGAAACTCAACAGTCATTATAGGTTCCCTCCTTCAATGTACGAATATGCTACTAAATCATCAGCTGATTCTTGAACAGGTTCAGTGTAAACACCAAATACCATTATTAATAGAGCAATAATTACAACAACATATTTTAATACAAATTCAAATTTAACTTCTGGTAAATCATTTTCTTTATACCATAAGTTAAGTAACAATCTAATAAAGTAAATTCCTTCAACAACGCTAGTAATAAGAATAATAGCTGGCCATATATAATCACCAGATACAAACATATTTTCTAATATATTCATTTTAGTAACAAACCCTAAAAACATTGGTAATCCAATAACACTTAAAGTAACAGCAGTGAACGAAAGTCCAATTATTTTATTATTAACAAATAATCCTTTAAACGTTTCAACATCATCATTACCTAACTGTTTAGTTGCTGTATTAGTTATTAAGAATAATACTAACTTAGCAGCAGCATTTCCAATAATTAAATATACAGCCCAACCAGTGAATCCACTCATAAATACAACTACTACGAGTGCTGCTTGAGCAACACTTGAATATAATAAGATTTCTCTTACTTTAGTTGATGCATAAGCCATTGCTTCACCAGCAACAACACTGAATATTAATATAATAGTTACAATAATTAAGAATGTATCTTCAATAACAAATACATTAGTTAATAATCTACCAAATACAAATCCAATTGCGGCAGCATAAACTGAAGCAATCATTGGACCAGTTAATCTATTAGAATTAGCTAAAATTCCTTTAGTCCATGAGTTAAATGGTAATAACTTAGCTTCAACACCAAATCCAATAAACATTAGTAAGAATGGGAATGCAGTAACTCCTGCACCATATCCACTACTTGCAATTGAACTTGCCATGTCTGCCATATTTAAAGTTCCAAACATTGCATAAAGTAAAATTAAACCAAGTAAATATAAACTACTACCAACAGTTCCTTGAATTAAATAATTGAACGTTGCAAGTGGTTTTTTATTTGTAGTAGTAATTAAGTAAGCAGCAATTCCTGCTACTTCTAAAAATACAAATAAGTTGAATAAATCACCAGTAAGTAATAATCCGTTTAATCCAGCAAGTGCTACTAACATAATAGAACCAACTTTTTTGAATTCGTTACAATTTAGTATTGCTACTAAGAAGAACAACGTATTTACTATATAAAGGGCAATCAAACTATAATCATCTAAAATTAATACAATACCGAATGGTGCATTAAACCCACCAACAGTAATTGTTCCTAAATCCATATACTCTAGAGCAAACACACTAGCGAATGATACAAATACAAGGATGTAATGTGCATACTTTTTAAATAATATTGAAATAAAGGCAGCTAACAAGGGAACTGCAATTAATAATATCGCACTCATCTTATTCTTCCCCCATTTCATCTATTTCAAAAGTTCCATACTTTTGATAAATGTTTTTAGCTAATGCAAGTCCTAAAGCAGTTGTCCCAACACCGATAACAATCGCAGTAAGTACTAAAGCAC
The DNA here is from genome assembly GCA_030595255.1 of Mycoplasmatota bacterium. Taxonomy (GTDB): domain Bacteria; phylum Bacillota_I; class Bacilli_A; order Izemoplasmatales; family Izemoplasmataceae; genus JAFGXW01. Next base: position 6,121 of record JAUVDP010000044.1, read on the forward strand.
TAGGAAGTGGATCAACAAATACTAATCCATTATTGTTAAAGTCACTAGTTAAGATTGGAGCAATTCCACCTTCAACATAACCAACACTAACAATAAATAAGTTTAGTCCTATTTCAAGAATGTTTATTGAAACAATAATTTTTATAATATTTCTTTGAGTTAATAGACCATAAAGTCCTAACATCAACATTGCTATCGCAGCGTACTGTAACATATTAAACACCCTCCTCTGTAAGGAAATTGTCAATAATACCAGAAATTTCACTACCAACTTTTAATCCAATAAGTACATAAACTATTGGGATAATACCAGCACTAAATAAATCACCGATAACACCATTATCAAGTAAGTTTTCTAAGAAGTAACCACCAAGTAATAAACCAGTTAAACCAATTAATACATAAGCTGTTCCTGCGAAACTTTCTAACATTTTGAATCCTTTTATTTTCGCTCTAAATTCATCATCAGCTAAATATAATAACAACATTGATGATGCAATCATAGCTCCACCAGGGAACCCACCACCAGGAGTTAAATGTCCATGAATAGCAATATAAACCCCAGTCATTAAAATAATACCAAACAATGCTCTACTACCAACTCTTAACATGAAGTTAGGATGGAAGTTAAGTTCTAAACGTTTTTGTTTTTTACCACCAAGTAATAATGCAACACCAAGTGAACTTACAAATAATACAGTAACTTCTCCTAATGTATCAAAACTACGGTAATCAGCAACAATCGCAGTAACGATATTAGCTGGACCACTTTCTAAATTAGTGGCTTGTCCAAATATAATATCTCCTGGATCTTCTGTAACAGTTCTATCTATAAAAGCTTGTGAAACTCGTGAACTAACATCTGCTTCTCCATAAGCTGGAAAAGCTTCATTATTATCTAAAGATACAACAATCATGTATCCAAGAACTAACACGGCAATAAACGCTAAAAAGTTTTTCATTATTTATTACCTACCTTTCTAGCAGATAGTAAAGTAAATATAAATAAACTTGTTACAAGTCCACTCCCAATTACTGCTTCAGTTACAGCAACATCAGGTGCTTTCATTAAAACAAAGCCAACAACAGCTAACATACTTAAAGCTGATAAGAACATAACTGATTTAACTAAAGATTTTGAATTAATTGCAAGGAAAGCAAGAATAAGCATCAATACTGAAACTATTATTTCAACAATATTAATTAAGTCCATCTTCTTTACCTCCAAACAAATCGATTAAATCATCTTGTACTAGGTTGTCTGGCAAATCACAACTCTTATATGAAGCTTTAGCTAAAGCACTTGATCCAATAGGATTAGCAAAAGCTATAAATACGATAATTAATAATAATTTAGGGAACCATTCCGGGTTATTAAATCCAATACCAATTAACAATGTGAATGCTCCTAAAGTTGTTGCTTTTGTACCTGCTTGAATTCTGTTAAATGTGTCTGGCATTCTTAAAATACCAAGTCCTCCTAGAAGGTAGAACAATCCACCGATTGTCATAAATATATAACTAGCAATCTCCATGTTGACCCTCCAAGTATCTAGCAAATACGATTGTTTCTATGAATGCTAAGATTCCATAAACAATTGCGATATCTAGATATAAACTATTTTCAAATTGATTAGCAAGTAAAGCAATAACTCCAATAACAATAATGTTAAAAGTATCTAACGATACAACTCTATCGGCAGGCGTAGGCCCTATAAGTAATCTAGAAACTGCGAATAAAACGCCAAGTCCTATTAGAGAAAAGACTATTATATCCATCATTTAAAAACCACTCCCAACACTTTTTCAAATTTGGCACTAATATTTTTTCTGTTTTCTTCTGGTGTTTCACCTTTAATATAAACGGTATGGATATAAATATCATTACCATCAATATCAACAGATAAAGTACCAGGTGTTAGTGTAATTGAATTTGCTAGAGTTAACTTCGCAAAATCACCTTTTAAGTCCGTGCTAATCTTTACAAAACCAGGATTCAAATGTTTCTTAATCCTAGGACTTAAAACAATTCTTGCTACAGCCAAATTCGATAAAACTAATTGCCATACGAACAGTGGTAGATAAGCAAAAATAAACACTAGAAGTTTCACTGGGAAACGATAATCAATTGTGTAATTAACATGTTTCGCTAAGATAACAGTTAAGATAGCACTAACGATTGCCCCGAGTAACAATTCTTGTACATTAATTCCTGCAAGTGCTATATAACTCACAAAAAGTACTAAAAAAGTTGCTACATACTTCATAAATAATTCCTCCTTCTATTCTTTTAATCTTTTTTTATATATTTTTAACTTAACAACAAATGAACTATCTTCATCAAAAGGCCAAATAAGCCATCTAGATAAATATGATTTCAATTTCTCATCAAGGTTCAAAAGTCCATAATCCCCAATTCCCATACCATACTTCTTCTTGTATCCTTCATACATCTCTTCCATTACCTCGTGACTTCTTATTCCATTTTTAACTCGTAAATAGAAATTACTTTTCTTATCAAGTTGGAAAACATCACTAAGCACAATTAAATATCCGTCGTCTTTTAACGTTCTAATTATATTGTCATTAAAAGTATCTATAATTTGAACCATTTTATCTAACATAGTATTTTCAATATATTTAAGCATATGTTCAGGATATCCATTTTCACGTAAAACTGAGCATTCTCTTAAAATTTGATTATAAACTAACTGTGTATAAATTGGAGAAACATAAACTAAATCTCCAGAACCTTCATAATCTCTTAAGAATCGATAATCTTCAAGTCCTCGTAATTTACTAGAAATAACTTGATCAATTTTTCCAAAAGTTCTGCAGTTAATAATTCTTTCTTTAAAGTCTTGGAAAAAAGCATTTTTCTCAAAACCTGTATATTCAATTCTAATCTTAGTAATCTTTTTCTTATCTTTTTCACTTAAATTAAATTTACCTTCCGCTTCAATAACAGTGTTCATATCAACATCTGTTAAAACGACCTCATCAAATCTACGCACAAAAAAGGTTGCGGAAAAATCTTTCATTTTCCCCGCACCAATTACTATAGCTATTTTATTGTCGTTTAATCTTTCTACAAGTGATTTTAATATTAAATCCACTTGGAGGCGAAAAGCATCAATATCTTTATTTTCCTGATTTAAACTGTTGTTTAAATCATGATTAAAGATCTCCATAAACTTCATAAACATCACCTTTTCTACTTATATTATATATAAGTAAAAAACATCCGACAAGACCTATTTTGTATACGAATTAGTTTAAAAATCGAACAATATTTGCAAATGGTTATACATAGCGCTTTAAACACTTTTTATAAATAAGATAATTATAAAGATTATATTTAAACAAGTGCATATGCACAAAAATATACCCTTATAGGGTATAAAAAAACGGGTAAAATCTACCCGTTTTTAGACTCTTCAATAACTTTAGACTTAAACTGGTTCGTATAAAGCTTAAAGTACTTATTTTCTAAAGCAATTAAATCACTATGTGTTCCTGATTCAATAACCTTACCATCTTCTAATACTAAGATTCTATCACTTGATGTAATAGTAGATAATCTATGAGCAATTACAAAACTTGTTCTATCTTTTAATACAATCTCAATTGCACGTTGAATACTCTTCTCAGTTTTAGTATCAACACTTGATGTTGCTTCGTCTAATATTAATATTTTTGGATCTGCTATCAAAGCTCTTGCAAAACTTACTAACTGTTTTTCTCCTACAGATAATTTTGCTCCGCCTTCACCAACTTCTGTATCATATCCATCCTTTGATTTAATAATGAAATCATGTGCTTCAACTAGTATAGCAGCTTCTATTACTTCTTCTAATGTTGCATCAGGTTTTCCATAACGGATATTATCAAAAATTGAACCACTGAATAAATGTGGTGATTGAAGAACATATCCTAAGTTATCATGTAACCATCCAATTGATCTATCTTTATAATCTTTTCCATCAATTAGAATTGTTCCTGTTGTTGGTTCATAGAAACGACAAATTAAATTAACAATAGTTGATTTACCAGCTCCAGTTTGTCCTACAAGGGCGATACTTTCACCAGCTTTAACATCTAAAGTAAAGTTAGTTAATACTTCTTCACCTTTATTGTATTTAAATGTTACATTATCAAATTTGACAGCTCCAACTAATTCCTCCCAATTCTCTTTTTTAAAGTATATTGAGTCACCATATTTTTCAATTACTTCAGGTGTATCAAATATATCTGCCTCTTGTTCAATTAAACTGATTAATCTTTCAGCACTAGCTTGAGCTTGTTGAAAACGAGCCAAGATATTAGCTAACTGCATAACTGGTTCAAAAAACTGTCCAATATATGCTAAGAATAAATATAAAATAGAAAAACTAATTACCCCATTAACTACTTCAAGTCCACCATAGTAAATTGCAAGTCCTGTTGCAACTGATGCGATAAATAGTATTGTTGGGAAATATAATCCTGCAAACATTGCAGCTCTAATTGAATGTCTTTTCATATTACTAGTCAAACGATCAAAATCATTAAAGTTTTGTTTTTCTAGCACCAAAGTTTTTGTTGTTTTAGCACCCATAATACCTTCATTAAATAATCCAGTAATTTTTGAATTTTCTTTTCTTATTTTACGATAAGCAAACAAAATCTTTCTTCTAAAGTAAATACTAACTATTATAAGTATTGGAAGGACAGACAATGTAACTAAAGCTAACTTAACATTAACTATAAACATTACAATTGTAATTCCAATCATCATAAATAAACCCCAAGTTAAATCAATTAATCCCCATGACAATATCTCACTAAGATTTCTCGAATCACTTGTCATTCTTGCCATTATCCATCCAACAGGTGTTTTATCGTAATAAGAGAATGGTAATTCATGTAATCTTTTAAATGCTTTTTCTCTTAAAACATATGATAACTTACGTTGAATAGTTCCAGCGTTAATAATAAATACATATACCATTGATGCTGTTAATAAAATGAAAAATGCGTAAAATCCTAAAAACATTGGTAACTTATCTAAATTTCCCGCTCCAATAATTTGTTCAAGTGCATATACATTCATTAACGGATATAAAATATCTGTGATTGAAAGTGAAGTAACTGCGAGTAATCCAATTATAATATGTTTCTTAAATTCTTTCATATAAGAAAATATTTTTTTCCATACTACTAAATCAAATTTGGAGTTAGTATACTCTTCTTCTTCGTAATAATTCATATTACTCAACTCCTTTATCTAGGCTTTTAAAATCATACTCAACATTTGATTGAATATCCCAAAGTTGTGCATAAATTCCACCTTTTTTAACGAGAGAATCATGGTTGCCCATTTCTGCGATTTCTCCCTTATCTAATACAATAATCTTATCTGCTTCCATTGCAGTAGTAATACGATGTGTAATAATAAACACTGTCGTGTTTTTCCATTGTTTATCTAATGCAGATCTAATTTGTATATCTGTTTCTGTATCTACTGCGCTTAAGCTATCATCGAATATTAAAACAGGTTTATCATCAAGTAACATTCTAGCGATTGCAACACGTTGTTTTTGTCCACCTGATAACGTTACTCCTCTTTCACCTACCATTGTTTCATATCCTTCTTCAAACTTATTAATATCATCATGTAAGCTTGCGATTGACGCAGCTTTATAAATTTGTTCTTTATTTGCAGACTTATTCATGATTCTAATGTTTTCATAAACAGTTCTACTATATAAGAATGGTTCTTGCATAATTATTCCTACATTTTTTCTTAAGTGTTTTTTATTCATATCTTTAATATCAACACCATCAAATTTAATAGTACCTACTTGATTATCTAATAATCTAATCATAAGGTTTATTAAAGTAGATTTACCGCTACCTGTTTTACCAACGATAGCAATACTTTCTCCTTTATTAACACTAAATGAAATTCCTTTTAATAATGGTTTATCATCATCATCAAACTGGAATCCTACATTATCAAATTCAACTAGCCCAGTGATTATTGGTTTTAAAGTACTATCATCTTTATGTTCACTTTCTTTTAATATAATTTCATCAATACGGTCTAATGCAACTGTTGTTTTCCCAAAGTCTCCAACAATTCTACCAAGCTGTCTCATTGGCCAAACTATCATACCAATATAGTATAAGAATGCGACAAATTCATCAGCAGTAATATAACCATTAACTGCCATTACAACACCAAAACCAGCAGTAAGTCCATATTGAACTAAAATCATAAAGTCAGTACTACCCCAAAATATTGCCATTAATACTAATAATTTCGTATCTTTTTTCATGTAATCTTTTGAATGTTTATTAAACTTATTAATTTCAAATTCTTCTTTTGCAAAAGCTTTAACAACTCTTATACCAGTCATACTTTCTTGTAATGTGGTTGTCATTTTACCTTCTGCTTCTTCAACTTCTTTGAAGATTCTCTTAACGTAAACAAAGTACAATAAAGCTACAAAGAATATTACTGGTGTCATAGCTAATGAAATAAACGTTAATGTTAAATCCATTCTTTGCATTTGGTATATCGTAAATCCAATTAAGAATACTAATCTTAAAATCTCAATTAACTGTTCACCAACAAATACTCTATATGTCTCAACATCAGTTGTACAACGTTGAATTAAATCTCCCGTTTCTGCATTTGAATGATATGTATATGATAAATCTTGTAAAGTACCATATAATTTGTTTCTCATATTATAAGCAATACGCTCAGTAAAGAACGCATTTATTATTCTTCTAATAAACATTAATGTAACTCTAAATAGCGCAAAAGCAATATACGCAAATGCTAACAATAATAATTGTTTTGCGACTGTATCTGCGGCTATTAGTTCTACTAGAAATCCAGGTAATCCTGAATCTTCACCATTTGTGACAATATCTATAGCATGTCTAACGAATAGTGGTGTAAGTGTTCTGAAGTATTGTAAAAAAATCAAAATAGTAGCTGCAATAAAATAGTATCTTTTATTGCCTTTCATCCATTTAAAAAACTGATGGAATCTCTTCATAATATCACCTCTGTTTCATTAAAGTTCGTGTAGTTCATAATATTGTTTTTCTAAAAGTATTAACTCTCCCTTAAGCAAATCTATCTTCTCATTTACTCTCTTTATTTCTAAATGATTAGTATACACTTCAACTTTAAAAGTTTTTTGTTCTAACTCTTTAATTCTTTTTTCAATTTTATGAATTTCTTTTTCTAAACTTTTAATTTCTTTCTCATAATCTATTTTTATATTTTTTTCTTTTTTTAGTTTTGATTTTTTAACAACTTTTTCTTTTTTTAACTCTTTAAACTCTTCATATGAACCTTCAAATTCTGTAACATCTGAATCAGATAAATGAACAATTTTAGTACCGATTTTATTAATGAAATATCTATCATGTGACACAAAAATAATTGGTCCACTAAATTCATTAAAAACATCTTCAATTATATCCTTAGTTTCAATATCTAAATGATTAGTTGGTTCATCTAAAATTAACAAATCTGGATTAGATAACATAAGTAATAATAAAACTAACCTTACTTTCTCTCCACCGCTTAGTACGCTGATTGGTTTTAATGTATCCTCATTCATAAATAAGAATCTTGCAGCAACACTTCTAACTTCTTTATTAGTAAATCTTGGGTAGTAATCATGTATTTCTTCAAAGATTGTTTTATTGTAACTTAAACCTTCTTGATTTTGATCAAAATAACCCACTTTATACTCTCTTAAAAAGTCTATTTTTCCGGCTAGTGGTTTTAGCTTTTTCTCTATAATTTTTAACAACGTAGTTTTACCAGTTCCATTAGGCCCAATAATAGCTAATTTGTCAAAACCTCTCATTGTAAAATTAATACCAGTTAGTAGTGGTTTTTCATATCCAATACTTAAATTCTTGGCCTCTAATATTATCTCACGAGTTGCCCTTTTATTTTCAAAAGCCATCTTAACTTTACTTCTT
>JAUVDP010000078.1 GCA_030595255.1 Mycoplasmatota bacterium
GAATACTTGAATTAGCTGAAAAACTTATTCGTCTTTCAGGGTTAGAACCACATCGAGATATTGAAATAGAATTTACAGGACTACGTCCTGGTGAGAAAATGTTTGAAGAATTGCTTGTGGATTACTCAAAAACTGTTAAAACTAATAATAATAAGATATTTATTGAACCTAACTGTATTGAAGAAGAAGAAATAATACTAAATGAAATTCAAGAAATAAGACATGCGCTCTATAATGGAAATAACGGTACTGCGGTTAGGTTAGTTAAAGAGTATATAAAAACGTATAGTGAGTGTTAAGTAGATGAAATGTTAAAAATGGGATGAAGTGATTCCACCGTCATCCGTCATATATTACTGTCGGTTATTATATAGTCATTATGATTTGGTTACTATCTGTTACATAATATTTTGGTTCAATGTCAAGAATAGGGGTATTGGACAAAAATAAGTAAATTATAGGTAGTATATCTTTGGATATGCTGCCTATTCTTTTATTTAGTAAAAGAAATTGATAAATCACTGTTTGTACAAGCGAAGATTCTAGATCTAAAATGAGAGAAATTACGATAACCAAAAGATACTCTCTTAATTACTTTAATTTTGTTGTTTAGTCCTTCAATAAATCCATTGGTGTAGTTCTTATCTGTAACTTCACCTGTTTCTTCTTTTATTTCTTGATAGAATGAATTAGCTATTTCTGTACCCCAGTTTGTATAAGTTTTAGCTACGTATTTGTATTCTGGGATATTTGATTGTTTTAACTTGTATATAAATTCTTCAATTAGTTTTGGTGCTTCCTCATATGATGCTGTATGTAGTAATTCATAGAATTCATCTTTAAGATCGATTGCTAGTTTTAGCTCATCATCAATATTTCTAGCCATATCTACTATTTCTCTGGGTGTTATATGATAGCCTAATCTTCTTGGCTTAAAGTGCTTTAATGATAGATTATGAGTGTATTTCAAGATGAACTTCCAGTATTTTTTTAATATGTAATATTCTAATGTTCCTTTTTTATGCTTGCTCATGATTCGTTTCCTTACTCCTTGTAACCCCCAATAAAGTTGTCTTATATAGTGATACCTATCTGCGATGAGAATCGCTTTTGGAAATACTTTATGTGTTAGCTTTCTGTATGGATCCCATAAGTCTGATATTACTACTTTAACTTTATTTCTTTCCTCAAGCGGAATTCTCATAAAATATGCTTCTAGATTATGTTTTCTTCTATTTGGGAATACATCTATTAGTTTTTTATTTACTGGGTCTACCATTAAAAATGCATACTTCCCGTCACCCTTACTTAAATTCTTAAACTCATCTATTGATAGTACTTCAGGAAGTCTTGCCCTTGAAGGTGTTATGTGTTTATTCACGTATCTCATAACTGTATGATATGAAATGTTTAATCTTTCTCCTAAATCTTTTATTGATTGTTTCTTTGGGTATTCTTGGAGTATTACTTTTAATGTGTGATTTGATATCTTTTGATACTTTTCTACGAATTGATTCTCTTCAGGAAATCTTTTGTGACATCCTAAACATACATATCTTCGTCTTTTATAGTGTAAAATTATCTTGTTACCTAAACTATATTGATGTTTTATCTTTCTTACTCTATAATCATGTACTCTTGATGTGTCCTTCCCACATCTAGGACATCTATGAATTCTTTTGTTCATTTCAATATAGATGTTCTTAATACCTTTTTCTGTTAAAGAATTTGTAATAATTACATTATGGTCTTTCATTTCTATTAAATCATTGATAAAATATTCACGCATTGGTAGATTCCTCCTTTAGGTTGATTGTGGTGATTTAATTATAAGTGATGACATCTACCAATGTCTTTATTTTTTTTGTTACACCCCTAAGAAGATTATAGAACCTATATAGAAAAGGTATTTAGCTAACTTGCTAAATACCTTTTAATTTAATCATCATCATCTTTAAAATAATCATATTGTAATACAAGTAAATTATATTTGTAGTCATTAATAATTTTATAATTTATTTCTGATAAATACTCTGGTGTAACATGTTCATTAATTATTGTGTATTCTTCAGATAATGAATCATAATTGAACCATTTACTCACAAAACTCATATCAGCAAATCTAACAATATTGTCTTCAGTTCCTAAAGCATCTGCTCCAAATACTTTTGCATAATCTATTGGTAATCCAAATAAATTTGAAATAGTAGGCATAACATCAATAGTAGACATATAGTTGTCGATAGTACCATTTAATATATAAGAGTTAGAGTATACAAGTAATGGAATATTATGAATATCCATATCAGAACCATCTTCAATTATATCATCATATGCCCATATTTCTTCTTTATCAATTCCATAGGGATAATGATCTCCAAAGATCATTATGACAGTATCATCTAGATGATCTGTTCTATCTAATTCATTAAATAGGTAACCAATTGCTTTGTCTAATTCAATATTCGCAGCTAAATAGTAAAAGATATCATCAGGAAGATCAATGCCTTTATCTATTTCATATTGAGTTACTAAATCTGCATTTTTGACTGCTATTTCATGATTAGATGAATATTCGAAGTGTCCTGAAACAGTAACGTAATTCAAGAAGAAATTATCATCTCCATCCAAAATACTTGTACAATTTTCGAATTCAGAATAAGTATGACAGTTTAATGATTTTTCCATCATTTCTAAATCACTTTGCCATTCATGATTGAAAATTATTTCATTTGGAGCAGGATTATCTAACATTCCCAATCCTTCACTTCCATAATAAGCATCATAACCTAATGTTTGGGTATGGAATTTTGTTCTTGGATAGAAGTAATCTGTATAGTTATGAAACGAATAAGTTACATAACCTTTTTTAGAAAACATTCTAGGTAGTGTATAAGGGAAAGTATTGTCAGAATAAGCATCCATACTTAAGGTAACATTTTTATCTGGATAAAGAGATGTTTGAACTAAAAATTCAGAATCGGCAGTACTTCGGTAATATAGAGGGGAATAAAAGTTTTCAAAATACGCATAATTGTGATAAATATTATATAAATTAGGTGTTAATTCTTCGCTTATTGCGAATGTGTCTAAACTCTCTGCCATAATTAATATTAAATTTTTATTGGCAAATATTCTTGAATAAGAATTATAATAATGGGGATCTTGATTTTCAAAATAGTCATCTAATAATACTTCATATTCAGATTTGCTTAATGGATTAGTTCTAAATAAACTAAAGAAATCTCTTTGTGTGTAAGTAAGAAGACCGAACTTCTTAAGAGCATCTTGAGAGTTGTACATATAAGTATATAAATCCATATCACTATATGTAATCATATTGTTATTTGCTCCTTCAACAGTTTCATCTATTGTTTGAAGTGAAATGAAGAAAGTTAAGAAACCAAGTATTAAAACAATAAGTGGTTGTTTTAATGTGCAATATTCAACATTAAAACTAATAAGTTTATATTTATTTAAGAAATACAACGTAATTATAGGAATAATATAAAAGATATGGCAAAATCTAAAGGATTGGAGATAATCACTAAAAAACGATAATCCCAATGTGAAATCACCAGCAACAGCTATTGAATAAAATCCTTCTACGAAAGAATTATATATTTCTTGATTAATATATAAGAAAGTTATAATAATAATTAGGGTAAAAATCATTCTCTTAACAGCCTTTTCTTTGAAGAAACTGGTAAAAAACATTATCAATATAGAGTATGATAATGAGAATAGAATTACTCTGAATAAGTTCATATCAAAATCAATAGTGAGAATCCTAATTTTGAATAGTATCTCTAAGTAAATTATTGATAATAATAGAAACGAAAATAATATCATAGATTTTAAAAACTTTTCTTTCATAGTAATCACACCTTTACAAGATATTATTATACTTTATTTATTGTTTTTTTAAAGAATGATATGAATATTTATTATTAAATATATTTTAATAAGGACAAAAATTATGGTAAAATTAAACTGAAATATAGCTTGACAATTATATGACTTTTGTCTAAAATGT
>JAUVDP010000058.1 GCA_030595255.1 Mycoplasmatota bacterium
GATTAATTCACTCGCAGAAGCTAGTGGATATATAATAATTGATGAATTCAGTGAAGGATATGTAGCTGGTTCACTTGTAAAAGTTTATAGATTGGGGGACTAATATGAAACGTAATGTGTATTTAAAAAGTACTGATTTAAAAGATATCAGTCCGATAATTGAAATGCTTGTTTTGAAACATGTTTTAAAAGAAGAAATAATTAGTGTAGTGGATTCTTTAAATAGAATTACAGTAGAAGCAATTTACGCAAAAGTAAGTAGTCCATATTACAGTGCTTCGGCGATGGATGGGATTGCTTTAAAAGCAAGTTTAACTTACGGAGCAAGTGAAACTACTCCAGTTATTCTTAACAAAGAAGATATTGTATATATTAATACAGGAAATGAAATACCAGATATCTATGACGCAGTAGTTATGATTGAAGATGTGTATGATAATAATGATGGGTCTATCTCTTTAATTAAAAGTGTTAGACCTTATCAAGATATAAGACCCATAGGTGAAGATATAGTTGAAGGGGATATGGTTATTCCTAAGAATCACTTAATTCGCCCAGTTGATATTTCGGCATTATTAAGTGCGGGTATTGGTGAGATTAAAGTAATTAAAAAACCCAAAGTCGCTATTATACCGACAGGTGACGAAATAGTAAGAGATGTTAAAGATTTGAAAAAAGGAAAGATAATTGATTCTAATTCTTTCTTTATGAAGAATGAATTAGAGTTACTAGGTGCTGTATCAACTATCTTTGATGTTGTAGTTGATGAATTTAGTTTATTAGAAAATGCAATACTAGATGCAGCAAGCAAATATGACCTTGTATTAATTGGCGCAGGAAGTAGCGCAGGAAGTAAAGATTATGCTAAAAATATAATTGAAAAAAATGGGATTGTCCATGTTCACGGTATTAGTATAAAACCAGGTAAACCAACCATTATAGGAGAGATTAACAATACTCCAGTAATTGGCATTCCAGGATATCCAGTTTCGACATTTATATCTTTTGATTTAGTAGTCAAACCGATAATTAGAATGTTCTTAAATATAGAAGGAACCGCTAAAAAGATTGTTAAAGCAAAACTTACTAAAAAGATTTATTCATCTTTAAAAAATCATGAATTTATTAGAGTTAAACTAGGAGTAATTAATAATGAATATATCGCAACTCCACTTGATAGAGGAGCGGGAGTTACTATGAGCCTTGTTAAGGCTGATGGGATAATGATTATTGATAAGAACTTAGAAGGATATAACGCAGGTAGTATTGTAGAAGTGTATCTACTTAAAGACATTAAAGAAATTGAAAAATCTTTAATATCAATTGGATCTCATGATATCTTACTTGATAAGGTTGATGACTTAATGAGTAATAGTAATTATCATCTATCCAGTTCACATATAGGTAGTTTTGGTGGAATTATGGCAATAAAATCAAAAGGATGCCATATTGCTCCTGTACACGTTTTAGATGATGATGGTACATATAATAAAAATATCTTAGATAAGTATTTAAACAGTGATTATTCCTTAGTTAGAGGTGTTTCAAGGATTCAAGGGCTAATGGTTAAGAAGGGTAATCCTAAAAATATTAAATCTTTAAATGACTTATTAAAAAATGATATTACTTTTGTGAATAGACAGCGAGGAAGTGGGACTAGAATCTTACTTGACTATATGCTTAATAAAGAAAAGATTGATGGAACTAAGATTACTGGATATGATTTTGAACTTAGTACACATATGTTAGTGGCGTCTTCGGTTAAAGATCCTAGATTTGACACGGGTATGGGTATTGTTAGTGTAGCTAATTTGAATAAGTTAGATATAGTAGAGATAGGAAAAGAACATTATGATTTTTTAGTTTTAAAAGAGATAATTGATACTCCAATCTTTAATGAGTTTATTAAAGTATTAAGAAGTAATGAATTTAAGCTTGAACTTGATAAGCTTGGTGGGTATGAAATTGATAATATTGGAGAAATAATAAAGTAAAGAGGTGGCAAGTATGAAAGATGCATTTAAAAGAGAAATAGATTACTTAAGAATATCTGTCACAGATAGATGTAATTTAAGATGTCTTTATTGTATGCCTGATGGTATACAAGATAAAAAAGATCATGATGAAATTATGCGTGATAAAGAGATTGTTAATGTAGTTCAGGAATCTGTGAAAATTGGGATTACTAAAATCCGTATTACAGGGGGAGAACCTTTACTTAGAAAAGGGATATATGAGCTTATTAAAAAAATTAAGAATGTAAAAGGGATAAAAGAGATTACTATTACAACTAATGCTATTTTACTAGTTGGTAATGTAAAGAAATTAAAAGAAGCGGGAGTATCACGCGTTAACTTTAGTTTAGATACATTAGATAGTGAGAAATTTAAGTTTATATCAAATACATCATTAACGTTAGATTATATTTCATTAATCGAAGAGTTAATTGAACATGATCTACAACCGATAAAAGTAAACGCAGTTTTACTTAAAGGATTTAATGATTCAGAAATTCCTGGGTTTATTGAGTTAGCTAATAAGTATGATATAAGTATTAGACTTATTGAGTTAATGACTGTAGGGCATTTAAACTTTGATTATGATAAATACTATATTAGTAAAGACGAAATTTTAGAAAGATATAAAGAACTTAAGTTTGTTAGAAAAGATAGTGTTTCTGAATATTATAAAGTAGAAGGTAATAAAGGATTTATCGGATTTATTAATCCGATAAGTCATAAATTCTGTAGTGACTGTAATAGAATTAGATTAACAGCTGACGGACATTTAAAACCTTGTTTACATAATAATAATGAAATCTTAATAAAAGAGATTCAAGGAGAACCATTATTAAATAAATTAAGAGAAGCAATACATGCGAAACCAATAAGTCATACTCTTGATGAATCTAAAGAAAATAGATCTGATAGACCAATGAATAAGATAGGAGGATAAATTATGGATTTAACTCACTTAAATGAAGAAGGTAGAGCAAAAATGGTAGATGTAACAGATAAATCTGATACATATAGAAAAGCAGTAGCTAGAGGTACTGTGGTAATGGAACCTAGTACTTTAGAAAGAATATTAACTGGTGGAATGAAAAAAGGAGATGTTCTTTCTGTTGCGCAAGTCGCAGGAATAATGGCTGCGAAAAAAACATCAGAATTAATTCCTATGTGTCATCCGTTATTAATAACGCATGCAGACATTAGTTTTAGTCATGATGTAAGTAAAAGTGAATTATATATAGAAGCGACAGTTGCTTTAACAGGTAAAACAGGAATTGAGATGGAAGCATTAACTTCAGTAAGTATTGCTGCTTTAACTGTTTATGATATGTGTAAAGCAATTGATAAAGGTATAGTAATAAAAAACATAATGTTAATATCTAAATCTGGCGGTAAAAGCGGAGAATACAAGAGGAGAGAATTATAATGGCAAAAGTACTACAATTAAATACAAGTAAAACAAAGGGAGTAATTAAGGAAGCAGTGAAACAAGCATCATTTAAACTTGATTACGGAATAGAAGGAGATGCTCACGCAGGTGATTGGCATAGACAAGTTAGTATGCTTGGGATTGAAAGCTTTGCTAGAATGGAAATGACTAATGGTGAATTACCAATGGGATCTTTCGCTGAAAACTTAACTACTGAAGGAATTGAATTATTTACTCTTCCTATTGGGACTAAATTTAGAATTGGAAAAGAAGTATTACTTGAAATGACTCAAATTGGTAAAAAATGTCATACAGGTTGTGCTATTTCTCAACTTGTTGGGAAATGTGTAATGCCTCAAGAAGGAATTTTTACTATCGTACTTGAAGAAGGAATTATTTATCCTGGTGATGAAATAGTAATAGTTAATTAAAAAAAATGGTAAAGGATGATAGATATGGTATTTAATGCAGCTGTAGTAGTATGTAGTGATAAAGGTGCTAGGGGTGAAAGAGTTGATACTTCAGGTGAATATATTAGAGAGTTCTTACAAGAAAAGAAATTTAATGTAATTGAGAAAGTTATTATTACTGATGATATTAATACAATTAAAGAGAAACTAATATATTTCGCTGATGAAATGAAAGTAGATTTAATTATATCAACTGGTGGGACAGGGTTTAGTCCTAGAGATAATACTCCTGAAGCAACTAAAGAAGTAATTTATAGAGATGTTCCTGGTATAGGAGAAATGCTTAGAGCTGAAAGTTATAAGGTTACTCCTAGAGCTTATCTTTCAAGAGGAGTTTCTGGGATAAGAAATAGAACACTTATTATAAATCTTCCTGGTAGTTTAAAAGCAGTGAAGGAAAACTTATCGTTTTTAGGTGATGTTTTAAATCATGGATTAAAGATTTTAAAATTAATAGATACTGAATGCGGTGTATAAATAAAAAAGAGAAATTTTTCCTCTTTTTTATTTGCTTATATATTCATTTACTATATTCTTTATATCATCTTTAGTAGCTTTTTCGTATATCTTATCATTCACAGTTACATTTGGTGCGCTAGCGCAATTACCAATACATTGTTGTGGGATAATAGTAAACTGTTTATCATCAGTTGTATATCCTTTTTTAATTCCTAGTTCGTGTTCTAGTTCTTCTAGTAATCTGTAATGATGAAAATCATCACAGTTAATTCCTGAACAGACTCCTATTTGATATTTTCCAGTTGGAATCATTTGGAACATTTCGTAAAAAGATGATACTCCTACGATATATGAATGTGATAAACCTGTTTTATCTTCAATGATTTCTTGAACATCATTTGGAATAAATCCAAACATATTATGAGATATCCTAAGTAAAGAAAGTAGTAAGTTCTTATCAATATTTAGTTTATTTATATCTTTTGAATATTGTTGTATATTCTTCTTGTTAGCTACTAACATTGTTAATCCTTTATTACTCTATTAGAGTGAGTGTATATATTTAATTTATTTCCTCTCGCAAATCCTATTATTGTAATACCTAGTTTATCAGCGAGTTTTACAGCTAAACTTGTAGGTGCACTTCTTGATACTACTAATCCAATATTTATAAGAGCAGATTTTAATAATATATCAGATGATATTCTACCACTAGTGATGATGTAAACATCATCTCTTTTTATTTGGTTTTTAAGTAAGTATCCCACTATTTTATCAACTGCGTTATGTCTACCAATATCTTCAAATAACAACTTCTTATCACTATATACCAATTCAACTGAATGAACTCCACCAGTCTCCTTAAACAATACTGATTCTTTATTAAAAACTGATACTTGTTCAAAGATTGTTTTTAAGTTAAATTGATAATTATTATTTACTTTAGGTAATTTAGATTCATCAATTTGTGGCTTACTTGAACTACCACAAGCACTTGATAAGATATTTAATCTTTCAAAATTCTTAAAGTTAACATCATGGTTAATTAAAACATCACATTTGTGAGTTTCTAAGTCTAAACTAAATTCTTTTATTTCATTTATATCTTTAATAATCATTTCACTATGAAGTGCTCCGATAACTAAGAACTCTATATTTTCTGGAGTAATCATCATTGTTGAATAGTGATGATTATTCACATATATGTTTACTGGATATTCTGTGATTACTTTATCAGTTACATGAAATGATTCTTCACCTATTACTTTAGTAACATCAAAGTTTTGATAGTTTGATGTTACACTATTATAATCATTATATAATTCAGACTCATTATTTATGTTTCTAAACATATCAAATTCTTGTTGGTAAAAAGATACTGTTTTTTCTGGAATATATTTTGTATTTAATAATCTAACCATCTTTTGGAATCCATAATTTCCAGTACTAATAAACTCTTCAATAGTATTAACTATATTAGAACTATATATAGCATTAAATGGTTCTATATAGTTATGGTATTTAGATACATATGCATCATGTTCACCTATTAATGATTCTAAATACTTAATAAATTCAAAGTTGATAAAAGGCATATCACAAGCAATAACATAACTATATTCATTTGTTGAATGAGTTAATCCTGCGTGTAAACCTATTAAAGGAGTGTTACCATTTAAAATATCAGAGACAACATGTACGTCAAATCCTTTATAATGGTTTAAGTTATCACTAACTACAATAATTTCATCAAAAAAATTCTTTAGTTCATTAATTTGTTTATGAACTAAAAATTCTTCTTTATTTTTTATATATTCCTTATTAAATTTCATTCTAGAGGATTTACCTCCAGCTAAGATGATCGCACTAATATTTTTCATAGTTTTCATATCCTTTTATATTAATTTTTCACATAAATAATTATAGCACATCTATAACTCATTAAAAAACAATGTAGATTTAAAAAAACACCACAACAATTTGTGGTGTTTAAATTATAAACTTATTGTATCATATTTGATTTTCTTATCTTTAGTTTGATAGTTTATTTCAAATTGATTACCTATTACATCATAATTAATAATGAATACATATAAATATTTTTTAGTTAGTTTCCCTAGATTGGCTTTACAAAGGGTTTTAAAACTGGTAGTATCAGTCATTCTTAAGTCTATACCTACAAGTTTTCTATTTGAATAATTGTTTTGAATTACTTCAAAATCAGCTTCACTTTTAATATCATAATCAAGTGTTTCATAGTAATCATTAGTAAAGTGAGATTTTAATAAAGCAGTAATATTTTCTTCGTAGCTTTCAATTGGAATTTTGTCAGCTGATTTAGCTTTTATACGATAATCACTTAAGTATTCAGATAAGGCTTGAGATATTAAAGTCTTAACTTGTGATACATTACTAAATATTCTTTCACTAATAAACTGATTATTATATTTATCAAATAGATTAGTTAATTCAATTATTTTTAGATACTTATTGTAATCTACAATTACTTCGTTGTAGTTATGAATTAAGTTATTACGATGGAAAATGATTTCTTTAAAGTCTTTATAGTATTGTTCTAAGACTGGGAAGTCTTTTGAAAGATTATCTACGATATCATATAATGGTAATTCATTTACTAGTGAATTATCATTTTCATTAGATAAGTAATCTTTAATTGATGTTTCTAATGTCAAATATTTTGTAATAAATCCATCAAGTGTAATTACAGTTTGACTTGGTTCTAAAGAACTTTTTGTTTTAGTATCAAACTCTTTTAGAACTTCAAATATTCTATCAGGGTCAAATAATCTCCAGATATATATTACTACAAACTCGACACTTAGTAATGTGAATAAAGTAGCTAATACAGCATAAACAAAATAAAACTCAAAGAAAAGAGCTCCTAGATTTATAATTATTGATAATAAACTAAAAATAATTACAAACATCATTTCATAATATACATCTTTTTCTAATTTCTTTAAGATGTAACTATCAAACTCTTTACTCTTTTGATCTTCTACCTTTCTTAAGTAAAAACTAAATGAGATTGGAAGTAACGCAATTAATGCTGCTAATGTTTGCATTGAAGCACTATATATCCAAGTATAGTTAGTAGAATTTTCACTTAATATATTAAATTTAAGTAAAATAAATGAAAAAATTAGTACTGCGATCATTAAAAATAAGTTGTTCCAAAGTAACAAGAATTTCATTATTTGTTTGAAAAATGGGAACCTCTCTTTATTTAACATATTATCACCTTCTAGTTTAATTATAGACTATTGAAAATCTAAAATAAACTCATATTTAATAATTATAAATAATAAAGCATTTAGTTCTTTACTTTTGTGCTCACTGTGGTATCATTAGATGTTTTGTGGTATAGGAGGATTTATGTTATACGAAAATAAACAAATAGAGAAATCATTACTGGAAATGGGATTTGAGAATTTCACTGAAATTCAAGAAAGAACAATTCCACTAATAAAAGAAGGAAAAGATGTTATTGGACATTCCCAAACAGGAACGGGAAAAACAGCAGCATTTGCACTTCCAATATTAGATGGTATAGATTTCGACAACAAAAATATTCAGGCAATTATTTTATGCCCGACGCGAGAGTTAGCAGTACAAGTAAAAAGAGAAATTGACAAAATCGGAAAATATGTACCTAAATTAAAAACTGTAGCCGTTTACGGTGGAGAAGCGATCTCTAATCAAATATACAGTTTAAAGAAAAAACCACAAATCATAGTAGGTACTCCTGGTAGAACAATCGATCATATTAATCGTAAGTTAATAAAACTTCACGATATAAAATTCTTAGTACTAGATGAAGCAGATGAAATGCTTAAGATGGGATTCAAAGAAGATATTGAAACCATTCTTGGAGCAGCTAATCAAGACCGTCAAACTGTAATGTTTTCAGCAACAATGCCGAAACCAATACTAAATATTACTAAAAGATATATGAAAAACCCGATTCATGTCTCAGTAGTTAGTGGAGATGAATCAAACAAAGATATTACACAAACATATTACAATGTAAGTGAATCAAATAAAGTTGAAGCAGTAGGAAGACTTCTTACAATTTATAATTCAAAACTTACATTAGTGTTCTGTAATACAAAAAGAAAAGTTGATGATGTTACTCAAAGACTTATATCAAAAGGATATAACGTCGATAAGATTCACGGTGACTTACCTCAAACAACAAGACTTGATGTTTTAAACAAATTCCATAGAGGTGTCTTAGACATCTTAGTTGCAACTGATGTTGCTGCACGTGGGTTAGACATTAAAAAT
>JAUVDP010000015.1 GCA_030595255.1 Mycoplasmatota bacterium
AAAATATTACCAACTGCGAAAATAGTTAATAATTATGACTGGATATCTAAGTATGATATCATTACTTTCTTGCGTGATATTGGTAAACATTTTAATATCAATAACATGATAAATAAAGATAGTGTAAAATCAAGAATGGATAATGGAATTAGTTTCACAGAATTTAGTTACCAAATAATTCAATCACTTGATTTTATGCATTTATATAGAGATTATGATTGTAAAATGCAAATTGGTGGTCAAGACCAATGGGGTAATATAACTGCAGGTCTTGAATTAATTAGAAAGACACTAGGACATGAGAGTAAAGGTTATGGATTAACATGGCCATTATTAACTAAAGCTGATGGATCTAAATTTGGTAAATCAGCAAGTGGAGCTATTTGGCTTGATAAAAATAGAACGAGTACTTACGAGTTCTACCAATACTGGATTAATACACCTGATAGTGACGCAGTGAGTCATCTTAAGAAATTCACTTTCATGACTGTTGAAGAAACAGAAAGTGTGATTAAAGAGTTTGAAGCGGCACCACATCAACGTTTAGCTCAAAAGAAAATTGCTGAAGAGTTAACAGTATTAGTTCATGGTAAAGAAGCTTATGAATCAGCTGTTAGAATTTCAAAAGCTTTGTTTAGTGGAGATATAAAATCACTAACCAAAGATGAGATTGGTGAAGGATTTAAAGATGTTCCTTCAGTAACAATTGAAGAAGATATGAATATAGTTGATGCTTTAATTATTAGTGAACTTGCATCTAGTAAAAGAGAAGCTAGAGAGTTTACAAAAAATAATGCAGTAAGTGTTAACGGTGAAAAAGTTAAAGACCTAGAATTCATGGTCAGTAAAGAGCACGCTATAGATAATGAATTTACAGTTTTAAGAAGAGGTAAGAAAAAATACGCTTTAATTAAACATTAATAAAAAGAAAAAGTTTGTCAATTGACAAACTTTTTTTAATAGAATTGATACAAAAAAAGCTGAAATTAATCAGCTTTATATTTTGCATTCAGTTGCATGTGAATAACCAATTAAGAATATTTCTTTAATATGGTTATCTTGTAAATTATAGATTACTTGTTTTCCATCTTTTCTAGCACTTACTACGTTCATATCACGTAATAGTTTTAGTTGATGAGATATTGCTGATTGGCTTGTTTCTAAACTATCTGCGATATCTTGAACACATTTTTCTCCTGAATAAAGTAATTCAATAATTCTTAGTCTAGTATAATCACTGAATATTTTAAATAATTTTACTGTTTCTTGAATATCTACTAACTTGTCGTGTTTATGATCATGCATTATTTTTTCCCCCTTGAATAAATTATTCTTAAACTATTCATAACGGCTATTAATGTTATCCCTACATCTGCAAATATTGCCATTAACATGGTACTATATCCAAATCCAGCTAGTACTAAGAATGTAACCTTAATACCTAAACTGAATGTAATGTTTTGGAACACGATTCTTTTTGTCTTTTTAGCTATTTCTAGAGCTTTTTCTAGTAAAGCTAAATCATCATTCATAATAATAACATCAGCAACATCAAGTGCTATTTCACTTCCGCCACCCATTGCTACACCAATATCAGCATTTCTAAGTAATGGTGCATCGTTTATACCATCACCAACATACATTTTTGGATTTTTTGTTTTTAGATTATTAAATATTGTAATTTTTTCTTCAGGGAGTAGTCCGCTTTCATAATTAATTCCACCAAGTGATCCTGCAACGTCTTTAGCAATAAATTCGTTATCACCAGTTAACATTGTAATTTTATATTTTCTACTTAATCTTCTAATAACATTCATTGAAGATTCTTTTATTTCATCTTTAACAACTACTTTACCAATGTATTTACCGTATTTACTAACAAATACATTTGATCCTACCATTGTTTTTTTATCATTAACTTTTACATTATGTTTACCAAGTAGTTTACGGTTACCTACAAGTATTGTTCCTTTATCAGTTTTGATTACAAGACCAAGACCTGGAACTTCTTCAATGTTTTCATATTCGTAATATTCACCTTCATAGAAATCAACTATTGAAATAGCTATAGGGTGTGAACTGAATCTATCAGCACTTGCAGCTATTTTTAATGTTTCTAAATCAGTGAATTCACCAACCATAAAGTTACCATGAGTTAATGTACCAGTTTTATCTATTCCGATTGTATCAACATTTGTAATTGAATGTAAGAATGCACTTCCTTTAAATAAGATACCTTGTCTAGCAGCAGCACCAATACCTGAGAAATATGATAGTGGTATTGAAAGTACTAAAGCACAAGGACAACTAATTACTAAGAATGTCGCAGCTCTATAAATATAATCAGATGTATGAGCTGGGTTTGGATCTAGTAATGTTGGTATTAGGAACATTAAGAATGCTGCTATCGTTACAAATGGTGTATAGTAACGAGCGAATTTAGTAATGAAGTTCTCAGTTTTAGCTTTATGATTTGTTGAGTTTTCAATTAAATCAATTACTTTAGCTATAGTTGATTCATTATATTCTTTTGATGCTTGAATTTCTATTACACTACCTACATTTAAGTTACCACTTAAGATGTAATCACCTAGTTTAGCAGAAGTTAGTTTAGCTTCACCTGTTAATGCACTTGTATTTAAAGAAGTAGACCCTTTAATTACTCTTCCATCAACCGGTATTTTTTCACCATTTTTAACAACGAGTACATCACCTTTTTTAATTGTTAATGGATCCACGATAATTACTTTTCCATCAACCATTAAATTAGCATACTCTATTTTTAAATCCATTAAACTCGATACTTCTTGTTTACTTCTATGAACAGCTTTATGTTGTAAGAACTCTCCTAAAGTATAAAAGATAATAACAAGGATTGCTTCAAAGTAATATTCTAAACTCATAGCAGCAACTGTTGCTATGAACATTAAAGTATTTTCATTGAATAATTCTTTACGTTTAATTCCTTTTATTGTTTTCATGAATATTTTATATGCTACAAACAAATAACCAATCCAAAAAACTGGAACAAATCCATTAGGCATATTAAAATCTTCAACAATGTGTTCTAGTAACATTCCGAAAGCATCATTACCCATATAGATGAGTAAAGCAATAAAACCTATTACATAAATACTGATTCCTATAAAAAAGGAATTATATTTTTCAATTGTTTTTTTATTAACTACAAGATGTCTTTTATCGTAAGCATATGTATCAACACCATCTTCAATTGAATTAACAATTGCTCTGATATCAATAACTGCAGAGTCTTCTTCGTATTCATCTGTAGCATCAATCAGCATTATTTGATTAGGGAAATTAAAGCTTGCCGAGTTTATGTAAGGCAGATTTCCTAGAGCTTTCTCTATTTTACCTGCACAATTAGAACATATTAAATTCTTCATAACTATTTTTCTGATCATTTATGTCACCTTCTTATTAAAATGCACCCTTACATTTTATATGAGTGTGTACTCATATGTCAAGCGAAAAGTAATAAAAATATTGTAAATTGATAGTTATTATGCATATTATACCATTAAATAGACTAATATTGGTAATGATTAAATGAAGATTCTTGTAAATTATATTATAATTGCGAAAACATATTGATTATTATGTGGTAAAATGATATTTTATATTAGAAGAGGTGTTGAAATGGATTTTTATGAATATGTCTTAGACAACAAAAGTTTAATTATTGAAAAATTAAAAGAGTTATTAAAAATACCTAGCGTACTTACAGAATTTATTCCAGAAAGTGAGTTTCCTTTTGGAGAAGAAATTAATAACAGTCTACATTATATGCTTGATTTAGCTCATAGTGATGGATTCGTAACTAAGAACGTTAAAAACTATGCTGCGCATATTGAATTTGGTAAAGGTAAAGAAATTGTTGGTGTATTATGTCATTTAGATGTTGTACCCGAAGGTGACAATTGGACACATCCACCATTTTCTCCACTTATTAAAGATGGAAAAATATATGCAAGAGGTTCTGACGATGATAAAGGACCTACAATGGCTGCTTATTTTGCAGTTAGATTCTTAAAAGAACTTGGCATTAAACCTAACAAAAGAATAAGAATTATACTTGGAACTGACGAAGAAACAGGATGGCGTGGAATTAAAGAATATTTTAAAACCGAAGAAATGCCCACTGTTGGATTTGCACCTGATGCTAGTTTTCCGTTAATATACGCAGAAAAAGGTATTTATACTTTTGATATAAATGGTAAAGCAAAAGATGATACATTACTTACATTTAACGCAGGAGATAGATATAACGTTGTTCCTGATTACGCAGAATGTACATTAAGTATTGATTTAAAAGATGATTTCAAAAAGTTTTTATCATATAACGGACTTCATGGTGAAGTTAAGAAAGATAAATATATTGTTCACGGTAAAAGAGCGCATGCTATGCAACCTAATTTAGGAATTAATGCAGCTTTCATTTTAGCTGATTTCTTAAATGAACATATTGATAATGAATTTACTAAGTTTATATCTAAATATTTATCGTTTGATCATTTAGGTGAAAAATTTAAAATTGATCATAATGATAAAGAAATGAAAGAATTCACAATTAACCCAGCTGTATTTGAATATGATAATAATGAATTTAGAATTGGAATTAACTGTCGTTATCCAAAAGGTTGGAATAAAGAAAAATCAATTTCAAAAATTGAGAATATTATTAAGAAAAGTAAATTTGAATACACAAAAATTTCAGATAATCCAGTTCACTATGTAGATAAAAATGATCCACTTGTTAAAACATTACATGCGGCATATATAAAACATACAGGTGATACTGAAACACCGTTAATGACAATCGGTGGGGGAACTTATTCTAGAGCTTTAACTAAAGCTGTAGCATTCGGAGCTTCAATGCCTGGTAGAAAAGATGTAGCTCATCAAGTTGATGAACATGTCTACATTGATGATATTTTAAAGGCTACTGCGATTTACATGGATGCACTGTTTGAATTAACTAAATAATTAAAAGCTTTACTAGGGATAAACCTAATAAAGCTTTTTTTATTTTAAAAAATATGTTAAATAGTTTATAAATAAATGATTTATTTGTTATAATATGGGTGGTGATATAATGAGACTAAGATATGTTAAAGGAGCTAAAGAATTAATAGCTTCAAAACCTGAATTAATTATAGATAATATTAATAATGAATTTATTGATTTAGATAAATTATTTAATAATGATTTCCCTATTCATATAGAGATAGGAATGGGTAAAGGAAAGTTTGTTTATACAAAAGCTAAACAAAATCCGAATATTAATTTTATTGGTATTGAAAGATTTGATAGTGTGATTGTTAGAGCACTTGAAAAAGCAATAGAAGAACCACTTAGTAACTTAATGTTACTTAGAACTGATGCTTCTGATTTAAGAGAAATATTTGGTAATAAAACTATTGAAAGAGTATATTTAAATTTCTCTGATCCATGGCCTAAAGATAGACATGCGAAAAGAAGGTTAACTCATAAGAATTTCCTTAATATATATAAAGATTTATTAAAGGATAATTGTGAATTACATTTTAAAACAGATAACAAGGATTTATTTCAATTCTCATTTGAAGAATTAACTAAGTATCCAATGAATATTACTTATATGGAATTAGATTTACATAATAGTGATTTTAAAGGAAATATAATGACTGAGTTTGAAGAAAAGTTTAGTAGGTTAGGGAATAAGATATATAAGCTAACAGCAATATTTTAGAGGGATAAATGGTGGGATACATGTTTGACTGGAAGAAGATAGGAATTAATGTAGCAATTATTTTTGCGGTTATATTTAGTATTTATGGATCAACTATATATAGTAGATTATATGATTTTAACCTAATAGATTCGGTAGAAACTTACTATGTTATAACATTTATAACTGGAATACCAAGTTTTATTGGAATTACGTATATTTCGTATACTCTTAGAGAAAGTATAATATTTAAGACATTATTATATTTTGGTATTATTATGTTTTTGATAGGATTAATGAATATATTTTCGGGGGTTAATTCACTAGGAGATCCACATTCATTATATTATCAATTTGTTATAAATATTAATTTAATTATGTTTTTTGTATTATTAGTTATAGCAATTGCTAGAAAAGAGAGAATACTAATTAGGATCTATTTAATTCTAATGTTTGTGCAAGTATTAATAAGTAGATTAAGTATTATTGAATATTTAATAAGAACTGATAGGTTTGATTATTATGATGGTGAAGTGATTACTTATTATTCATTTTCCCAAATGTTACTTACTTTGGTGATTTTTATTATTCTATTAGTAATATTTAATCAAGATGGAATTCAATTTTATCAAGATAAAAAAAATGAGTTTTTAGTACATATAGATAAATTAACAGAGAGGAAGTATAATATTTAATTATTATACAATATGATATTATGGAAAAACTTTATAGAGATTTAGTAGATTTACCAGGTGCACCAAGTTTTGAGAAACCTGTTAGAGATTATATGAGAAAGAATTTAGAACCTTATGTTGAAGAAATAATGGAAGATAAGTTAGGAAGTATATTCGGAGTTATTAATAAAGGATCTAAAGGACCTAAATTAATGCTTGCTGGACATATGGATGAAGTTGGAGCTATTGTTACTGGAATTGAGAAATCAGGGTTAATTAAGATTTCTAATTTAGGTGGAGTTAAAGGTGATGTATTTTTATCTCAACACTTTGACTTAATTACTGACGATTTAGAAAAGATTCCTGGAGTTACTGCATCTAAACCTCCTCATTTAAGTAGAGGTAAAAATGAAACACCTAAACCCCTCGCTTTTACTGATTTATTAATTGATATAGGAGCGGATTCAAAAGAACACGCAATAGAACTAGGTGTTAAAATTGCGATGCAAGTTATACCTAGAAATGATTATACTGTATCTAAAGATGGTAAGAAGTTCTTTAGTAAAGCATGGGATAATAGATTTGGTTGTGGGATTAGTTTAGAAGTAGCTAGAGATATTAAAGCTAGTGATTTGGATTGTGAATTATATATAGGAGCAACAGTTCAAGAAGAAGTAGGGTTAAGAGGCGCAGGAACTGCGGCTAATATGATAAATCCTGATGTATTCCTTGCGGTTGATTGTTCACCTTGTCAAGATTCATTTGGTGGAGATGAAGTTGGAGGAAGTATTGGTAAAGGATTCTTATTGAGATTTTATGACCCTAGTGCTATAATGCACCAGGGAATGAAAAAATTTATAAGAGAAACAGCTGAAGCAAATGGAATTAAATTCCAGTATTATAAATCAATGGGTGGAACTGACGCAGCTAAAGTGCAACTGGCAAATGACGGTGTGCTTGTAGCTACTATTGGAATGCCTGCTAGATATATTCATTCAACTACTTCAATGATTAGTATTGATGATTATAAAGAAGTTAAAAAAATGGTGTATACAATTATTAAAATGATGAATACAGCTTTAGTAGAAGAAATTAGGAGTAATGTTTAGGAATTAAACATATAAATCAAATTATGGGACCTCTTTGAGGCCTAAAAAGGAGAGAATTATGAGAGATTTAAGAGTTAAAGAAATGACAACAGCAGGTGTATTTGGGGCAATCATATTATTTATGAGTCTTGTACCTGCACCATGGGGATTAACATGGGGATTTATTAGAATTACTGGAGGAATTGAAATTACAATAATTCATATTCCTGTAATAATTGGTGGAATCTTTGGTGGTAAAAGAGTAGCAATAACTTTAGGAGCAATATTTGGAGTTGGTAGTTTACTCGCAGCTTTAATATACGGAGGAATATTTGCACCTTTCTTCTATAATCCACTAGTTTCAATTTTACCAAGAGTACTATTTGGATATTTCATATATTTGTTCTATACAAATATAAACAAATTAGTAAAGAATGCATATATCTCAATGGTATTATCAATGGGATTATCTACATTCGCACATTCAATAATGGTACTTACAATGTTGTATCTATTTAGTTTTAATAGTGCAGTATATTTAGAGTACTTTGGAAGTTCAACAGTTATTGAATTTATGTTGATAATATTAGGGCTTAATGCTGTAATAGAAATCACTTTAGCTGTACTAGTTGGTACACCAATAGGGCTTAGAATAAAAGAATTTAAAGATCAAGAAAAGATATAGATAAATAATAGGAGGGTATTACTATGATAGTTTTAGTTGATATTGGAAATTCGAATATTGTTTTATCTAAATATGACGGGAAAATAAATCAAACATACAGATATAAAACAGATTCATCTAAATCAATAGATGAATATTATGTAATATTTAAAGATGTTATTAAAGAAGCACGAGGTATGATTATATCTAGTGTTGTTCCTGAGTTAAATGTAATATTTAAAAACTTAAGTATTAAGTATTTAAATATTGAACCTATGTTTATAGGTCCAGGTGTTAAAACAGGAGTAAAAATTATTGTAGATAATCCTAAAGAAGTAGGATCTGATTTAGTAGCTAGCGCAGCCGCAGTAATTGGTGAATACGGTGATAACGCAATAGTTGTTGATATGGGTACTGCGACTACTTTTACATTAATTGAGAAAAAAGTAATTAAAGGTGTATCAATTACGACAGGCCTTGTTACTTCAAGAGACGCACTTGTAGGAAAAGCTTCACAAATTAGTCAGTTTGAGTTTAAAACTCCAACTAAAGTTATAGCGACTAATACAATTGATTGTCTTAATTCAGGACTATTATATGGACATTCCTTTATGGTAAAAGGAGTTGTTGAAGAAATAAAGAAACAAAACAAATGTGATTACCAAGTAATTATTACTGGTGGTGCATCAAGGTTTATTAAAGATTTATTTGATGATTATTATGTATTTGATGATTTATTATTACTAAAAGGATTAGTTAGTATTTATCAAAAAAACAGTTAAATTAAAGGTGTTTTGAAAAAAACACCTTTTTTATTTGCTTCGATTTGAGAGGGTTTTAATAGAAAACATAGGATTTTTAAACTAAAGTCTGAAGAAGTAGTTACTATTTGTAGTGAGTTTCATAGTTGGAAAGGAAGTTACTTGTACTCGACTCCACTAAGAGTATTCCTATCTAAGAGTTTTAATGGCTTTATAAAGCTGCATATTGATTCTTGAGTTTTGGTTGGAATTTTAAAAGATAGAGGAATTATAAGAAATGTTTCTGTGAAGGCTAAATATTTATCAAATTGATAATTTTCGCCTTAAAATACGAAAAACGATAATTTCCGTGCCTAGGAGCGGAAAAATATAATTTTCGCCTTGCAATACGAAAAAGGATACTATATAATTCTAGTAGGAGGTGTAATATGTATTATACAATTATTGGTGATATTATTTCTTCAAAGTCGTTAGAAGAACGTAAAGAGATTCAAAATAAATTAGAAAAGTATCTATTAATCTTAAATAATAAATATAAAGATGAAATAAATAAGAAATTATCTGTGACATTGGGAGATGAGTTTCAAGGTTTATTCACTTCATTTAATAGTTTATTAGAAATTATTCATAAAATTGAAGCTGAAATGTGGCCAATAAAATTGCGTTTTGGAATTGGTGTGGGAAACATTTCGTTTGATTTTGGATCAGAAAATTCACCATTTCAAAGTGATGGAGAAGTATGGTGGAACGCAAGAAAAGCAATTGATGGAATAAAAATAAATAAATCTAAGAATAAGATACTTGATTTTTCTAACATAAATATTGTTACAAGCAATGAGTTTCTTAATAAACACTTAAATTCAGTACTCAATTTAAGTTATTCAATTAATGACAGTTGGACAAAGAAACAGAGGATTCTTATAAATTATACAATTAAGAAATTTGGTCTCAGCACTGAATTTGTTATGATAGATTTAGCTGTCGAGTTTGGTCAAAGTGTTTCTACAGTTCATGATAAATTTAATACTTCAAAGTATTATAATTATGTTGCTGTTATGAATAGTTTTAGAAATTTATTTGAGGAAGGTAATGATGAAAATGGTGTTTAGGTTTATATTTTTAGTACATATTTAGGTAGATTTTTACACTCAAAATGATGAAAAAGTAGAGTTAAAGGAAAATCAAAAGTTTGGATTAAAGAAGTTTTATAAAAATAATTTGTTGAAGCATTCTTTATTATATGCTGTTCTTTCTTCAATAGTATTAATATTTTTTGCATCAAATGAGATACTCAATTATACTATTGTAATATTACTATTTTTATCTCATGGATTGATAGATTATATAAAAATATATTTTAAAAATAAATATAAAAGTAAAAATACACAGTTATTTTTTATTGATCAACTAATACATATTATAATATTATTTTTAATAGTTAACTTTATTGATACTAACTTTTTTGTAGCATATGAACTGAATATTGATTTAATATATTTTGATTATTTAATAGCGTTATTACTAGTTTCCAAAATAGCAAATGTAATTTTTAAGATGGTTTTTGAGAATTTCAAACCTGAGGATGAAGATAACTCTAAAGTAAGTATTGAAAATGGACATAAAAACGCAGGGGCTTTAATAGGCTCGATGGAAAGAATACTTATATTGATTTGTTTACTAAGTGGGAATTTTGCAACGATAGGATTTGTAATTGCAGCTAAATCTGTAGCAAGGTTTGAGAAACTATCTAAAACACAATTTGGTGAGTACTTTTTATTAGGCACTCTATTTAGTGTTTTATATACTATGTTAGTGTATTATGTTCTCTTTACTATTTAAAATTAAGGTAGGAGAGTATTATGAATGCAGGTGAGTTAGCAATAGAATTAGCTGAAAGTTATTTTCAAATTGAAGCAAATAATTTGGGAATATCTGGCTTTGATATATACAGTATATTTTTAAGTGATATAGACTTTGATAAATTAAAAACAGGAAATGAAGTTATTGGGGGAGCATACATACACTCGTACCCTGATGAGTACTATATTGAATTTGATGGAATAGATATAAACATACAATTTGAAAGTGTTATAGCTTTTAATTTGACCAAGTTAGCAATGAATGCAGTAACTAAAAAGTATTCATATATTGAAGAAGTAGTTATTCATGAATTGTATCATGCATTTCAGCATATTGTAATTGATGAATTTAATGATGATAACACTCAATCAGAAGTAAGAGGAATTGAGAAAGATATCATTGTGAAGTGGGTTGAAGCATCTCAGAATGAATATGATTATAATTCTTCCTTGGAAGAAGAAGCTAGAAGTCACACTTCAGATTTAGTTGACGATTAGCACATACGAAATTAAATGTTTTTTGTTCAGGACGAGGGTCCCTGCAGAGTACCATCAACTCCACCAATAGTACCTGTGTCTAGACAAATCACAGAAAAGAAATATGGTCTTACAAAACAAATGTGATTACCAAGTAATTATTACTGGTGGCGCATCAAGGTTTATTAAAGATTTATTCGATGATTCTTTTATATTTGATAACTTATTATTACTAAAAGGATTAGTTAGTATTTATCAAAAAAACAGTTAAATTAAAGGTATTTTGAAAAAAACACCTTTTTTTATTTCATTTATAGCTTATCTAATTGACAAACTAAGCGTTTACAATTATAATTACAAGTAATAAATCCTAGGGGGAATAACAATGATTTTTGATAAAGTAAAAGAGATTATTTGTGAAGAATTAGGAATAGAAGCAGATTTAGTTACAATGGAAGCAAGTTTAGGTGATGATCTTGGGGCAGATTCTTTAGATGCAATAGAATTAATTATGGCAATTGAAGAAAAATTTGATTTAGAGATTTCTGATAGTGATGCAGCAAAAATTAAATTAGTCTCAGATATGGTTAGACTTTTAGAAGAAGCTGGAAAATAATACTCGATAATAGAGTATTTTTTTTTATTCGGGAGTTATTTATGGTAAAATAGAACTTAAGAACGAGGTGGAGTAAAATGAAAAAATTAATCTTAATTGATGGATCTAACTTAATGTTTAGAGCGTACTACGGTACTGCTTATTCAGGTAATTTAATGCAAAACTCTAAAGGACAGTATACAAATGCTATTTTTGGTTTTGTTAATATGATGAATGCTATTTTAAAGGAAGATTTTACTCATATATTAGTTGCATTTGATAAAGGTAAAATGACTTTTAGACATGAAAAATTAGAATCATATAAAGCAGGGCGTTCTAAAATGCCTGATGAATTTAGATCTCAGATTGATTTAATTAAGAAAAGCCTAGACGTTCTTGGTGTTAAACAACGTGAAATTGAATTAATTGAAGCTGATGATATTATTGGTACATATGCTGAAGAATATTATGATCAATTCGATAAGATTGAAGTATTATCAAATGATAAAGATTTACTTCAACTAATTAATGATAAAGTAACAATGAGAACTAGTAAAAAAGGTAAAAATGTTATATATGATATAGCTTATTTAAATGAGACTATGGGAGTAAGCCCAAGTCAAATTACTGATTTAAAAGGATTAATGGGAGACGCTAGTGATAATTTAACTGGTATACCTGGGGTTGGAGAGAAAACAGCGGTTAAACTTTTAAAACAATATCAAACTCTTGAAGGAGTTTTAGAACATAAAAGTGAAATTAAAGGAAAACTTGGGGAAAGAATTAATGAGTTTTATGAAGACGCAATTCTTTGTAAGGAAATTGCGACTCTTAAATATGATGTTCCTTTTGAATATAAATTAGAAGATGTTGAATATAAAGGTGTATTAGAAGATGAAATGATGGAGTTCTTTAAAGAGTTAGAACTTCATTCTTTAATCAAGAAATTTAATAAAAAAAACAATAAAATATTAGAAGAACTAGAATATAAAATTATTAGTGATGTTTATGAGTTAGATAAGATACTTATAAACGATTCATATTTAACATTAGAAACATTTAATCCTTATTACCATGAAGCAACAACTCTAGGTTTTGGATTAGTTAATAAATTTGGTAACTTCTTTATACCTTATGATGTTGTTCATCAATCCCTCGCTATGCAAATGTATTTAAGTGATAAAGCAATAAAGAAAAATGTCTTTAATGCTAAGATGATGGAAGTAGTATTAAAAAGAGATGGTTATGAGTTAAATGGTGTTGAATTTGATCTATTACTCGCAGCATACATTTTAAATCCTAATAACACTAAAGAAGATTTTAGAGTTATTGTATCTAATTTTGAATATGACGATGTTTCATATTTAGAGGAAGTATATCAAAAAGGAGTTAAATATAGTGTTCCTAGTATCGATAAATACAGTTTATACGCAGTTAAGAAAGCAAAAGCTATTAAAGAGTTAAAAAAAGAGATGGTTAAAGAGTTAAAGGCAAATAATCAATATGATTTGTTTTATAATATAGAATTACCTTTATCAAGTGTTCTAGCTAGTATGGAAAGTACTGGAATAAATGTTGATTTGGATTTACTTCATAAGTTAAATTATGAAAATAAAGAAAAAATTGATAAATTAGTTTTAGAAATTCATTCTCTTGCGGGTGTTGAGTTTAATGTTAGTAGTCCTAAACAGTTAGGTGAAGTTTTATTTGATAAACTTAACTTACCTTACGCTAAAAAAACTAAAACAGGATATTCTACTAATGTTGATATTTTAAATAAATTAAGATATCACCATCCAATTATTGAAAAGGTTATGACTTATCGTACTTTATCTAAATTGTATAGTACTTATATAGTTGGTCTTGAAAACTCGGTTTTATCAGATGGTAAGATTCATACTATTTATAGACAAGCATTTACTAGTACAGGTAGACTTAGTAGTGTTGAACCTAATTTACAAAATATACCGATAAGATACGCTGAAGGTAGAGAAATAAGAAAAGTATTTATTCCTCAAAAAGGGAATCTTTTATTAGCTAGTGATTACTCTCAAATTGAATTAAGAGTTCTTGCTGATATGGCTAATGAAGAAACTTTAATTAAAGCGTTTAATAATAATGAAGATATTCACACTATGACTGCGAAGCAAATCTTTGATAAAGATGAGATTTCATCTTTAGAAAGAAGACAAGCAAAAGCTGTAAACTTTGGAATTATATATGGGCAATCAGCTTGGGGACTTAGTGAAGAGATTAACATTAATCCTAAAGATGCGGAAAAGTTTATTACTAAGTACTATGAAAGATTTAATGGTATAAAAGTATTTATGGATAAAGTAGTTAGCGATACTAAAAGATTAGGATATGCTGAAACTATTTATAATCGCAGAAGATATATTCCTGAACTTAATAGTAGTGTTTATATGCAGAGGGAAGCTGGAAAAAGAAATGCAATGAATGCGCCTATTCAAGGTAGTGCTGCGGATATTATAAAAATAGCAATGATTAAGATTTATGATGAAATGAATAAATTAAAACTTAAGTCTAAATTATTACTTCAAATACATGATGAACTTGTATTTGAAGTAGATAAAGATGAAATTGATTTAATGGAAAAACTAGTAGTAGAAGTAATGGAAAATTGTATTAGTTTAAAAGTACCTTTAAAGGTAGATGAATCAATGGGTAAAAACTTATTTGAAACTAAATAGAGGTGAGTTTATGAAGTTAGAATCAATTATGAAGAGAAGTTTTCTTGTTAATATATTTTTAGTTGTTATAAAGATTATTACAGGATTTCTATTTAACAGTGTAGCTTTAATTGCAGATGGTATTCACAGTATTAGTGATTTACTAAGTGATGTATTCGTAATACTAGGAATTAGACATTCTTTAAAGCCGGCTGATGATGAGCATCCTTTTGGTCATGGTAAATTTGAATACGTTCTAAGTTTAATGTTAGGAGTATTCATATTAATAATTGCTTATGGTCTTGGTAAAGAGGTTATTGTTAATTATAATGATCCGGTTGTTATACCTGGGTTTATTACATTAATAGTAGTTGTTTTTGTTGTAATTATTAAATTATTCTTAGCTAGATATTTAATTAAAAAAGGTGAAGAACAAGACAGCTTAATTATTAAAGCTTCAGGTAAAGAATCTCTAACTGATGTATTTAGTAGTATTGTTGTATTTATCGGGATATTAAGTGTATTAATTGGTGAAAAGTTAGAGATTTCTATATTGCTGAAAGGTGATAAGATAGCATCTATTATTATTGCTTTATTCATTATTAATATCGGGGTTAGAATTATTTATGAAGCAATAACTGCGTTACAAGGTAAAGCAGTTCATCCTGAGATATGTGGTGAATATAAAGTTAAGATTGTAGATGTTAAAGGAGTAATGGATGTTGATAATATTGATATGATTGCTTATGGTCCTTATTATCAAGCATTAGTTGATATTAAAGTTGATGGAAATATGAGTATTAAAGAAGGTCATGATATAGCTGATAAAGTTTCAGAATTATTATATAGCGATGAAAAAGTATGTCATGTCGTTATACATGTAAATCCGGGAGAAAAATTATGAGTTTAATTATGAAAAGAAACAGTGTAAGAAACTTTATAGATAAACCAGTTCCAAGTGATTTAGTTACTAAATTACTTGAATCAGGAATGCAAGCACCGTCAGCTAACAATCAACAACCATGGGAATTCATTGTGGTTGATGATAGAGAAATATTAGATGAACTTGTGAAAACAAGTGGTGGAGCTAGACCGCTTAATACAGCTACTTTATGTATAATACCAATGATTAAACCAGGGGATAAATCTCCGTTATTTAATATTCAAGATTTAAGTGCTGCAACTGAGAATATATTGTTAGAAGCTACTAATTTAGGTCTTGGTGGAGTTTGGATAGGAGTATATCCGGATCCAATTAGATATAAATATATAGAGAAGATATTGAATATTACAGGTGATATTCATCCGTTTTGTATAATAGCAATTGGTTATCCTAAAAATCAAAGACCTATTGTTAAAAGGTATGATGAATCTAAAGTTCATTATAATAAATGGGGGAAATAATATGCCAGAACTTCCAGAGGTAGAAACGGTAAGAAGAACCTTAAACAATATGATTTTAGGTAGAACTATTGAATCAATTGATATTCACTATTCTAAAATTATAAAAGATGTATCCATTTCTGAGTTTAGAAATAGCTTAGTTGGACAAACATTAAAAGAAATAAACAGATATGGTAAATATCTAATTATTATATTTGAAGATATTGCATTAATTTCTCACTTAAGAATGGAAGGTAAATATTTTATTAAAGATAAATCTGATAGATTAGAGAAACACGAACATATAGTTTTTAATTTCACAGATGGATCAACTCTTAGATACCATGATGTTAGAAAATTCGGAACAATGGATTTAAGAAATTTAGATGAAATTTATACGACATATCCTATTAGTAAACTAGGGTATGAACCTTATGATAAACTAATGACTGTTAAGCATTTAAGAGGAAAACTCAAAAATAAAGGGACAGCTATTAAAACTTGTTTACTAGATCAAACTATTATGACTGGTCTAGGAAATATATATGTTGATGAAGTGTTATTTTTATCTAATCTTCATCCTGAGAGAAAACCTAACACTTTAAACGATAATGATCTTAAGAATATCATAAAGAATGCAACAAATGTGTTGTATAAAGCCATTGAACTAGGTGGAACTACTATTAGAAGTTATACATCAAGTTTAGGGGTTACAGGAAGATTTCAAAATGAACTTAATGTTCATATGAAAAAAGGAGAGCATTGTCCAAAGTGCTCTACTATAATTGAAAAGAAAAAGGTCAATGGAAGAGGAAGTTATTATTGTCCAAAATGTCAACAAATTAATTGATATTTTAAAGAAAGACTTCTTTTTACTTCAAAGAACTTATGTTATAATCTTTTCGAGGGTATAATACCTTTAAGGAGTGGTAATTATGGCACTAATTATAGGATTAACGGGGGGAATAGCTACAGGTAAATCAACTGTCGCAGGTATGTTTAAAAACTACGGAATTCCTGTAGTAGACACTGATAAAATTTCATTTGATTTACTTAGAAAAGGATGTAATGCTTATAATGAAGTTTTAGCATTATTTGGTAAAGAAATTCTTCTTACAAATAGCGATATTAATCGTAAGAAATTAGGAAGAGCTATTTTTAATGATAATGTTAAAAGAAAAAAATTAAATAACATTATTCATCCAAGAGTTAGATCTATTACGTTATCTGAAGTTAAAAAACACGAAGAATTAGGGGCAAATATTATAGTAATTGATGTTCCGTTGCTTTTTGAGACTAATTTTATGAGATTAGTTGATAAAACAATAGTTGTATATACTACACCAAAATTACAAATTGAAAGATTAATTGGCAGAGATTCTATTAAAAAAGAATACGCATTACTTAAGATTGAATCACAAATGCCAATTGAAGACAAAGTTAAGCTCGCAGATTATGTTATTGATAATTCTTCATCTGTACTTACTACTAGAAAAGAATTTAACAAAATAATTAAAGAACTTGAGGTGTTGTAGATGGCATTATTTGATTTTGCTAGTAACTTAGAAGAAACAAAAGAATTACATTCAAATCAATATTTAAGAACACATTACTATAAATCTAGATATAACAATATTAAAGAAATAGTAATTGCTTACGCTAAATCTAAAAAAATAAATATTAAAAGTGAAGATGACCGTCATGGAGAGATATTTCTTCAAGCAAGTGGATACCACATAATTGTATCTATTGTTCAGGTTACACCACTTGAAACAGCAGTAGATCTTAAAGTACAAACTTATAGAATTTTAGGATTATATAAACCAATGAAATTAATATTTACTTTATATAATCACATTGATACAAAAGCGGAATTAAAAGGAAAAGGACTGCATCCTTAGGAGGGTACTATGGAGTTACCAAGACTTGATAAATTTAAACTAATTACATATCAAAATATTGATATAGATGAGCGTAACGTGGTTACGTTACTTTATCAACCACTTATTGGATGTAAAGCATTTAGTTTATATTTAACGTTATGGTCTTTAATTGATCGTTCAAGATTAAAAACTCCTATTTATTTACATAAAAAGTTATACGATATTCTTTCTTTAAAACCTAAGGCATTTAGTGATGCTAGAAAGAAACTAGAAGCTATTGGATTATTAGTTGTTTATCAAAATGAAGAAATGTTTTTATATGAGTTAAAGGCTCCTCTTACAGCTGAAGAGTTCATTAAAGATGGTAATTTAGGTGCTTATTTATTTAAAGAAATTGGTAAAAGTAATTTTGATGAATTAGTTAGTTTATTTAGAATTAGTAATATTGAAAAAGATGGATTTAAAAATATCACTACTAACTTTGATGAAGTATTTGATAGTTTACCTAGTCCAATAGAAACTAATGATAATTATATGTCTAGATCTAAATCTAAGATATCATTAAATCATAACTTTGATTTTGAGTTATTCTTTGAAGGACTATCTAAGAATTTTGTTGATCATAGAAAAATCACTTCTAAAGTTAGAGAAAAAATCGAGAGATTATCATATATTTACGGACTTGATGAAATAACAATGCAAAAAGCATTTATGGATTCAGTTAAAAAAGATCGTTCTGTTGATTTAGATAAATTGAACAATGCTGCTAGAAACTGGTATCAATTTGAGAAGAAATCTTTACCAACTAAAGGTGTGAAAAAAGAAGAAATTACAGGTGTTAATACAAATAATGAAATTATTGAAATGTGTAAAAACTTAAAACCTGTGGAATTGTTAGAAGCGTTATTTGGTGTTAAACCAGCTACCGCTGAATTAAAAATAATTGATAAACTATTAGATAGTGAATTATTAGGAGAATCTTTAATTAACTTCTTATTTGTTTATGTAATTGGTTATACAGAGGGACAAATTCCTAATTATAACTTCTTTGAAAAAATTGCGACTGATTGGGCTAGAAATAAGATTACTAGTATTGATCAAGCAATTAAATACAATAAAGCACGTAAAGAAAAAATTGAGAATAAGCAATTTAAAGGTAGAAACTTACTCCCTAAAGATATTGAATCTGATTGGCTAGATGACTATATTAAAAGTACAAGGTGATAATTATGGAAAAATTTAGATTTACTGGAGAAAAAATTGATAAAGAAGAAATAATTGAAGGATTATTTGAAGATCCTGTTTTAAGTAACTTCTTTATTGAAAATGATCTTAATAATGAAATTATAGAAAATAATTTACCTAAACTTCTTAGTTTTAAAACTGAGAATGATAATTGTTTAGAGTGCGAGGGATTAGCACAGTGTAAGCAAGATAACGTTGGATTGAAACCTAATATTATATCTGAAGATGATAATATTAGAATTTTTTATAAAGAATGTAAT
This sequence comes from Mycoplasmatota bacterium, assembly GCA_030595255.1. Classification (GTDB taxonomy): domain Bacteria; phylum Bacillota_I; class Bacilli_A; order Izemoplasmatales; family Izemoplasmataceae; genus JAFGXW01. Next base: position 19,311 of record JAUVDP010000015.1, read on the forward strand.
TTTGTATTGGATAAGAAAAATAAAGAAAAGAAGAATCAGTTGATAAATGCAATGTATATGCCAGAAATGGTTTTAAAAGCTGATTTAGAAGATTATCGTAATGATACAAAAAACAGAATGGAAATATACAGATATATGATGAAATTCCTAAACTTACTCAGTAGAGGTGATTTCATGAAAGGTATGTATCTAACTGGAAAGTATCAAGAAGGTAAAACATATACTTTGGCTGCACTTGCTAAAGAATTAACAAAAAGAGGATATAGTGTTATCCTTGCTTATTATCCTGATTTATCAAGAGAAGTTAAATCAACGATTGGTAATGGAGGATTAGAAGTATTAATTAACAAGTTAAAAGTTGTTGATATATTAATGTTAGATGATATTGGTGGAGAAGCACAAAGTTCATGGGTTAGAGATGAAGTACTAGGTCCTGTTTTACAACATAGATTACTAGATAAGAAACCTACATTCTTTTCATCAAATGTTACAAGAAATGACTTACCAACATATATGGTTGGGAATAAACAAAAAGCAGAATTAATGAAAGCATTTAGAATCTTTGCAAGAATTGAATCACTAACTGAAGAGTTTAATATGTAATAAGGTTTGACAATATAATTAAAAGTATTATAATTATATTAATTACTGTGATAAGGACATGATTATTTAGGTACATAAATCAAGCGAAGTAGAGATGGTGTGAGCTACTATTTATAACTTATTAATTACTCCCTTTGAGTAGGACTCGAAAGAGTATCCCGCGATCTCGCGTTAAAAGTTTGAGTGCTAGATTTATTCTAGAACATAGGTGGTACCACGGAAATTATATTTCGTCCTTATTTTTAAGGACGATTTTTTTATTTTTATAAAAATAATATAAAAGAATATAAGAAAAGAGGAAAAATTATGATTAAAATTACATTTCCTGATGGATCAGTAAAAGAGTTTAATAAAGGGATTACTATTGAAGAAATAGCTGGAAGTATTTCTTCAGGACTTAGAAAACAAAGTGTTGCTGGATATGTTAACGGAGAGTTATATGATCTTAATAGACCAATTGAAAATGATGGTACTATTAAAATTATTACTAAAAAAGATCAAGAAGCTTTTAGTGTTTTAAATCATAGTGCTGCGCATTTACTAGCTCAGGCTGTTAAAAGAATATATCCTAATGCTAAATTTGGTGTAGGACCAGATATTAGAGAAGGATTCTATTACGATATAGATGCTGGTGAAGTTATAAAAGAAGAAGACTTAGTTAAGATTGAAAAAATGATGAAAAGAATTTCTCAAGAACAAACAGTTATTACTAGAAGTGAACTTCCCAAAAAAGAAGCTCTTGAGTTCTTTAAAGATGATAAATATAAAGTAGAATTAATTAGTGATTTACCTGAAGGCGAAGTTATTAGTTTGTATAACCAAGGTGAATTTACTGATTTATGTCGTGGTGGACATATTGGTAGTACTAAGAATATTCGATTCTTTAAATTATTATCATTAGCTGGTGCTTACTGGCGTGGTGATAGTGATAGAGATATGCTTCAACGAATTTATGGTACTGCGTGGTTTAGTGAAGACGATTTAAAAAGACATCTTCAAGTTTTATCTGAAAGAAAAGAAAGAGATCACCGTAAACTTGGTAGAGAGTTAAAAATATTTGAACTTAGTGCTGATGCTGGACAAGGGTTAGCATTATGGCTTCCTGCGGGTTATACTGTTAGAAAAGTACTAGAAGATTATGTATATAAACTAGAGAAAAAAGCAGGATATTTACATATTTCTACACCAATGCTTGGGACTAAGAAACTATATGAAATAAGTGGACATTGGGATCACTATAGAGAAAATATGTTCCCAGTAATGGAAAGAGACGGAGAAACATTTGTTTTACGTCCAATGAGTTGTCCTCATCATATGATTGTTTATAAATCATCATTAAGAAGTTATAGAGATTTACCAATTAGATATGCGGAAATAGTTACACAACATAGATATGAGGCAAGTGGATCATTAAGTGGACTTGAAAGAGTACGAGCAATGACATTAACTGATGCACATATATTTGTAAGAGAAGATCAAATTAAAAAAGAAGTATTAGATGCTTATAATTTAATTCTTCAAGCAATAGACGATTTAGGATTGAAAATCGAATATATAGAACTTGCCTTACGTGATAAATCAAAAGGGAAATTCCATAATGATGATAAATTATGGGAAATGTCAGAAAAATTATTAATAGAATTATTAGCTGAAGAAAATATCGAACATACAGTAATGGTTGGAGAAGCTGCATTTTACGGTCCGAAAATTGATATTCAAGTCCGTACAGCAATGGGACATGTAATTACAATGAGTACAGTTCAACTTGATTTCTTACTACCTGAAAGATTCGATTTAAACTACATAGGTAGTGATGGTGAAAAACATCGACCAGTTGTAATTCATAGAGGATTAATCTCTACTTGGGAGAGATTAATGTCTATCCTTTTAGAGCAATATAAAGGAGCATTTCCAACATGGCTTGCACCAGTGCAAATTAAAGTAATTCCTGTTTCACTTGAAGCTCATGGAGAATATGCTAAAAAACTAAATGATTTATTTATTGATTATGATTTACGTAGTGAACTTGATATGAGAGAAGAGAAACTAGGATATAAAATTAGAGATGCACAAACTCTTAAAATTCCTTATCAATTAGTAGTAGGAGATAATGAAGTGAACGATGACAAAGTTACATATAGAAAACATGGTTCTAAAGAACAAGTTACAGTACTTGTAGATGACTTTATTTCAATGGTCCAAAAAGAAATTATTGCTAAAGGAAAATAATGTTAAGATTCATAAAAATATTTGTTAAAATACTACTAATATTTTTTGCATTCTATTTTGTATTAAATTTAGCTGAATATGTATTTGATGTTGAACTTGATTCCTATACTATTGTTATATTCTTCATAGTAGTAGCATCTTCAACTGGAATCTTTGATAAAAGAAATAGAAAATGGTAAAATATGTAAAGAGCACTCAAATTATTGAGTGCTCTTTTAATTTACTTATAAAATATAGTTCGTTAATCAACTATAATTAGTTCGCCAAACAACTATTTATTCGATGTAAAAATTAGTCATAAATTTTGTTAAATTAGTTAACTGGCGAACTATCTTTAATTATAAAAAATGTACACATATTTAGCTTATTTATAATTGGTCATCACCTAAAATGGCTCAATTTATAGCTTAATTAGAAAGTATTACAAACTGGTTAGTTATCGTTTGCTAAATAAATATTAAGTTGTTATACTTTTTATGTCGAACTATTTATAGCATAAAAATAGTCAATTTACAGGAGGAAATTATGAAGAAAATTTTAGTTTTAATTATTGCGTTTACACTAGTATTTGCACTTAGTGCTTGTACAGCAGAACCAGAGATTATTGAAGTAGAAGTTGAGGTTGAAGTAGAAGTTGAAGTTGAAGTAGAATCACTTGCAGGAACTTACATTGGTTATTCATGGAAAGGTGAAAGTTCAGGAGTTTTACTTGAGGATGCAACTCAAAAAGTAGAAACAATTCTTACTATCGATAATAATGGTTTGATTACTGACGCACAAATGTTATTTTGGAAATTAAGTGATGGTGCTTGGTACACTAGACAAGATAGTACTTCAAGAATTAGTGTTGATTTAGGAGTAGATCCAATAGCTGCAACTCCAGGTACATCATACGCTAAAGGTACATCTATGTTTGAAGTTGATACACATGATATGATGTCACTGTATTCAGTTGCTGTCGGAGCTGATGGAACTGTTGGTTTGTTAATTGTAGAACCTGTTACTAGATATCAATTTGAAATCAAATTACCATCAGGGTATGATTACACTACATTAATAAGTGAAGTTACAGTTGATGGTACTCCAGGAGGATTCATTCCTACTGTTAGAACATCTAGTTCTGGACTTATGAAACCTGAGGCTTGGACTGAGTTAGATGGAGATAATTTATTATCTATTTCTTACTTTGACCATGTAATGACTGATATGGGTGTTTTTGATGGTTTAAGTGCTTCATCAACTATTAAAGAATTACTTGAAAGTATTGGGGTTATATTTACAGGATCAGTACCAAATGAAATGGAAGTTGCTTATGGTCGTCACTCAATGGGTGGATGGCAAGGAAATTATGAAGCAATTGCTGAGTATTTAATTGGTAAGAATGTAAATGATATTACATCGTTAGTTGATTGGTCTGTTGAAAAATGGGATGGAGCAGTAAATGATGATAACTTCTTTGGAATTGATTTAGAAGCAGGAGCAACTAAAACTGCACAAGATTCAGCTGATTTAATTGCTGGAGCTACAGTAAGAATGTCGAGAGAAAGTACATCTTTCCAAAGAGCATTAGTAGCAGCTGGTATATTAACTGAAGAAGAAGTAATAAAAGGAAGATTTTAAAGCAAAACTATAATATATTTTGTTATACTCTCCTATCAATATAAAAACCGAACTTTCATAAGTTCGGTTTTTATTATTTTCTTTTCATTTTTAAGATGAAATCTTTATCTGGATCAATATAAATAGTTTTATTATTCTTATAAGTTACAAAACTATTTATTCTACCAGGTACTTTTTTAATATATCTAACTTCAACATAATCTACAGGAACACTATTTGAGGTTCTTAGTTTAGAAAAGTATGAAGCAAGTTGTGATGCTGTTCTTATTGTTGTTTCACTTAGAGGTAAAGTTTTTCTTACTATAACATGGCTACCTGGAGCCTCTTTCACATGAAACCATACTTCATTATGTTTAGCGAGTTTATGAGTGATATACTCATTTTGAATATTGTTTTTACCTACCAAGATTTCAATACCATCTTCATCGTAATAAGTTTCATAGTTAGGCTTCTTTTTCCTTTTAGGTTTAAGAAGTTTTTGTTTCAAATATTTTTTGTCTATTAGTTCATCTTTAATTTCTTCAATATCTTTTAAAGAAGCATTTTCAACTTGATGAAGTAGTTCTTCAAAATAACGCATCTCTTGTTTAGCATCTTTTATTTGATTATTTATATAAGGAATACTTGTTTTTAGTTTTTTATATTTTTTAAAGTATTTTTCACTATTTTGAATAGGAGTTTTTTTAACATCTAAATCTATTCTTATTTCCTTATTATCATAATAGTTAATACATACAAGAACACTATCTCCTTTTGGCATGTTATACATGTTTGCTTGGATAAGTTCACCTTTAACTTTTAAGATATCTCTTTTAGATGTATTAATTAGTTCTTTATTTAATTTTTCTATTTTAGTTTTAGCTTTATTAATGTGGTTTTTAATAAACTTAACAATATCTTTTGATTTTTGTTTAATAATATCAATAGTGTCTCTTTCATAATAGAATCTATCTAGTAATTCATTAACCGTACTAAATGTTTTTATTGGTGCATCTAAATGGGTAAGAGAGGCATAATAGAATTTTACTCTCTTAGATAAAACTATTTGAGGATTTGATTCTGCTAAAATAGTACTAAAGATTTCTTTTATGGGTGTTTTAGAATTATCAAAGCGATACATTATTTCTCTAGCAATCAATGGAGAGAATCCAATGAAGTTATTTAGGAATGAAACTTCATTAATGTTGTCAGGTTTTGATAGGAATTCATTCCTTTTTATTTCATTATAAGGATCTATTTTATCTGAACTAGGAATTCTATAAATAGCACCAGGGAAAATAGTTCTTTCTTTACCATCAAATGGCATAACTTTTTTAATAGCATCTAAAATCTTAAATGAGTCATCTGTAATGATTAGATTTGAGTGTCTACCCATGACTTCAAACACTAATTTTTTAATAGTCATATCTCCAAGTTCATTACGTTTTCTAATATCAAAAATAATGATTCGGTCATTCGATATCTGAGATATCTTTTCAATGATTCCACCTTCTAAATGTTTTCTTAAAAACATACAGAAAGTTGGGGGTGTATCTGGTTTCTCATATATCATTTCTGAAAGGTGGATACGAGAATAACTAGGTGAACTACTAATTAATAATTGTTTTTTTGATGATTTAGAATTAATCACAAATAATAAATCGTACTTCGAAAGCTGATAGATTTTGTTAATTCTACCAGTCAATAAAGTTTCATTCAATTCTTTGGTTACTTTTCTTAAAATATTTCCATCAAAGCTCATAGTTATCACCGCGTTAATTATAACATAATTTAAAATAATTAAAAAAATGTTTTTAAATACTTACATTTAGTAACTAAAAGTGTTATTATATATATTAATTAAATATATAATCTATAAATAAGGAGGGACATTGATAAATGAAACTCAATGAACGCGGTTTATTAATAGTTATAAGTGGTCCTTCCGGTGTAGGGAAGGGTACTGTTAGGAAAGCATTATTTGAAATGGAAGGTCATGATTTAGTTTACTCAACTTCAATGACAACTAGGTCTCCTCGAGAAGGAGAAATAGATGGTATTGATTACTACTTCGTAACAAAAGAAGAGTTTGAGCAAAGAATTAAAGATGATAGGTTTTTAGAGTATGCAAAGTTCGTAGGACATTACTACGGAACTCCTAAAGATAAAGTAGATGAACAGATGGCTATTGGAAAAGAAGTAGTTCTTGAAATTGAAGTTCAAGGTGCTGCTCAAGTAAGAGAAAAAGCCAGAGACGGTGTATTTATCTTTATCGCACCACCTAATAAAGAAGCTTTATACAGAAGATTACTTAGAAGAGGAACAGAAGGTACTAAAACTATTCAAAAAAGAATGGATAAAGCCGATAGAGAATTTCCGCTTGCTCATAAATATGATTATATAGTAGTTAATGATGAAGTAAGAAATGCCGCTGATAGAATAATGGCTATTATTCGTGCGGAACATGCAAAAACAGAAAGATCAATATATAAATATAGAGAAATGTTGGAGGTAAAATAATATATGAAAAATAATGACGGATTACGTTATCCATCAATTGATAACTTACTAACGAAAATAGATTCTAAATACAAGCTAGCATATGCTTCTGCTAAAAGAGCTAAAATTATTAAAGAAGAAGAGTATGTCGCAGTTGACCCGAAATGCAGTAAACCTGTTGGGGTTGCCTTAGAGGAAATTTTAGAGGGAAAAGTACACATTGACTTTGAAGAAAAAAAGTAGACTTAGTCTACTTTTTTTAATTATACCCTAATTATTACCGTAATATATGTTATAATAATTACTAGAAAAAGTAATGGAGTGAGCCTCATGAATGACAAATTTTTAAAGTTACTTGAAATGCTAGATTTACTAGACAAAAAAGACATACTTAATGGAGAAATTAAGGAGATAATAGTAAAAGATGCCGACAAATGTTGGTTTTTTGATATTGAATTTCCATATCCTTTAGATATAGATAATTTTGATTTGTTTACTAGAAGAATTGAATTATTACCAAGAAAAGTAAAGTCAATTAAAAAAACTGCTTATAAAATAAAGTATAAAAAACCAGATTATGAAAAAATAGAAGAGTACTATGATTTTGTTTTAAGAAAGTTATCTAAAAAGAAACCAAGATTTACTTCGATTTTAGATTTTGAAATAGACATCTTAAAAAATAGAATAGAAGTTATTTGCCCTAAAGATGCTACATTTGTAACTGAATTATTATATGAACTTAGGGTTGAACTTACTAATATTGGATTCAACTGTATCTTAGCTACTAGAATGAGCGTTGAAAAACCTTTAATAAAAGAGAAGATAGTTAAAAAGGCAAAAGATTTTCAAAATGAAGTTCTTCAAAATTTTGAACTAACGGATGAAGAAAACATTTTTGAAACTTACAATAATAATGTAGTACGTAAATTAGCTAGTAAAATTTCTGATATTCCTGTGACTGAGAATCAGTTACTAGAATTAAAATCAGCAAATGAAAAAGCCTTTTTTACTTTTGAAGGTGAAGTTGTTAGTGTTGATTTTAGAGGAATAAACGGAACTACTAGTTTGTTCACGTTTATTGTTAGTGATGAATTTGATAGTGTTTATGTTAAGAAATTCGTTAAAGATAAATCAGAAAAAGTATTCTTAGACAAAACTAAAGTAGGAATGCATATGAAAGTAGCTGGAGCTGCAGTATATGATAAGTTCATGGGAGAAGTTAGTATAACTGCTATCTCAATTCAAAGAACTAAATTTCCTGTTCAAAAAGATATGAGAAAAGACTTAGAAAAAGAAAAAAGAGTAGAACTACATCTTCATACTAAGATGTCTACACTTGATGGTATAAGTTCAATATCTGATTATGTTGAAACTGCAAAAAAATGGGGACATAAAGCAATTGCTTTAACTGATCATTCAAATGTTCAAGCATTCCCTGATTTTTATAAAGCTACAAAAGATGAATCTATTAAACCAATATACGGAGCTGAGTTTACCTTTATTAATGAATCTGATTTAGAAATAGTAAATAATCCAGTAGATATTCCTTTTGAAGATGCTGTTTATACAGTATTTGATATTGAGACTACAGGACTAAGTGTTAACTTTGATAAAATAATAGAAATAGCTGCGGTTAAGATTAAAAATAATCAAGTTATAGCTGAATACCAAACATACGTTAATCCTGAAATACCAATTTCAGAATTAACTACTAAAATTACATCAATTAAAAATAATGATGTAGCACTTGCTCCTAAAATAGGAGAAGCAATAGTTGAATTTAATAAATTCTTTAAAGGTACAATTACTGTAGCACATAATGCTCAATTTGATATGGGATTCATTAATAAGCTATTAAAAGAATATAATTTAGATGGTGGACCTATAACTAGCGTAGATACACTTGCATTAGCTAGAAGCTGTTACGGAGATAAACTTAAGCGTTTTAATTTAAAAGCTGTTGCACGCTATTTTAAAGTCGATTTAGTACAACATCATAGAGCTATTTATGATACAAGAGCAACTGCGGATATATTTTTACATATGTTAAGAGACGCTAGAAAATTAGGTGTTACTAATGTTAAAGACTTTAATAAGTTATCTAATAATAGTGATGCATATAAATATAGTATTAGTAAACACATTAACTTAATCGTTAAAAACGAAGTAGGACTTCGTAATTTATATAATATAGTGAGTATTGCAAATACAACTAACTTCTTTAAGGAAGCTAGATTATTAAAATCAGTTCTTGATAAGAATAGGGAAGGTATTTTAGTAGGTAGTGGTTGTATGAACAGTAGTTTCTTTGAAACTGCGTTAAATAAAGAATATGATGACTTATTAGAAAAAGCTAAATACTATGATTATTTAGAAATTCAACCAATATCTGATTTTGCTCATTTAGAGGAAGATCAAGATAATGCGTTAGAGAATATTAAGAGTACAATGTTAAGAATTATTGCTGTTGGTAAAGAATTAAACATTCCAGTTGTTGCAACTGGAGATGTTCATCATTTATTAAAATCAGATAAAAGATATCGTGAGATATATGTAGCTACACCTGTAGTTGGTGGAGGATTACATCCTTTATCAAGATATTCTGATATACCAAGTCAGTACTTTAGAACAACATCTGAAATGTTAGAAGAGTTTTCTTTCTTAGATGAAGATACTGCATTTGAGATTGTTGTTAAAAATACTAATAGAATTAATGATATGGTCGAATTCGTAAAAGCATTTAAACCTGATTTATATGCACCAACTGATGATTTCTTAGCTCTTGAAGGAATTCCTTCAATTGAGAATAAGTTAATCAAAATGGTTACTGATAGATCAAAAGAATTATATGGTAATGACTTACCACTAATAGTTCAAGAAAGAATTAATAAAGAAATAAAAAGTATTACTGAAAATAAATTCTCAACTGTTTATTATATTTCTCATTTGCTAGTTAAGAAATCACTAGATGAAGGATACTTAGTAGGTAGTAGAGGGAGTGTTGGGAGTAGCTTCGTAGCTACTTTAATGGATATAACTGAGGTTAATCCACTTGCACCTCATTATGTATGTCCTAAATGTTTCTTTAGTTCATTTAAAATGACAAATGAAGAAAAGACAAAATACGGAATGAGTAATGATGAAATTAAACTTCAATCTATTTTAGATAAAGCAGATTCAGGATTTGATTTACCAAATGAGAATTGTCCCAAATGTAATCACGAAATGAGAAAAGATGGACACTCAATTCCCTTTGAAACTTTCTTAGGATTTAAAGGAGATAAAGTTCCTGATATCGATCTTAACTTTTCAGGAGATTATCAACCTATAGTTCATGAATATATCCGTGAAATATTTGGAGTTGATAGAGCATTTAGAGCTGGTACTATTTCAACTGTCGCAGCTAGAACTGCGTTTGGATATGTTAAAGGATATTTAGAAAAGAAAAAACTTGATATGAGAAAAGCAGAAATTGAAAGAATTGCTTCTAATATTACAGGTGTTAAACGTTCAACAGGACAACATCCCGGAGGGATTGTTGTTGTGCCTAACTATAAAGATATTATTGATGTAACTCCTGTTCAATATCCGGCTGATGATACTCAATCAAGTTGGAGAACAACACATTTTGATTATCACTCGTTTGAAGATAACTTATTCAAACTAGATGTACTAGGACATGATGATCCTACAATGATTAGATATTTAATGGATTATGTTGCTTTGAATCCTATAGAATTCCCATTTAGTAAAGCAGTTGATATTCCAATGGATGATCCTGAAGTTTATAGATTGTTAAATGGAACTGATGTTATTGGTTTATCAAGAGAAGATTTAAATAGTGATGTTGCTAGTTTTGGTATTCCTGAAATGGGAACTAATTTTGTTAGAGGAATGTTAAAGGACTCTCGTCCTCGCACATTCGCAGATATTGTTAAAATATCTGGATTATCACATGGTACAGATGTATGGCTTAATAACGCAAAAGACCTAGTACTTGGTAGAAATGCTAAATACGGTAAAATTCCATTTAAAGAAGTTATTGGGTGTCGTGATGATATCTTAGTTTACTTAATTGAAAACGGAATGGATCAAGCTGTTGCTTTTGAAATTGCTGAGTTTGTAAGAAGAGGAAAACCTTCTAAAGATAAAGCACATTGGGATGGATATAAATTAATTATGAGAGAAGCTAAAATACCTGAATGGTATATTTGGAGTTGCGGTAAGATAAAATACATGTTCCCTAAAGCACATGCTACAGCATATGTTATGATGGCTCTTCGTATTGCTTGGTTCAAACTATATAAACCAATTTTATTCTATAGCGCATACTTTAGTAAACGTGCAAGTGACTTTGATGTTTATGCTTTCACAGGTGGAGAGTATACAATAGTTAAGAAAATGAATGAAATAGAAACTAAAATTAGAGAAAGAAATGTATCTGAAACTGAGAAAAGATTATATACTGTTTTGGAAATAGCAAATGAAATGATGAAACGTGGATACACTTTTAGTCCGATAGATATTAATTTATCTGAAGCTAGAAACTTTAAAATTGGTGAAGATAATAAATCCTTAATATTACCATTTATAACAGTTGATGGACTTGGGTTAAAAGTAGCAAATAGTATAGTTGTTGCTAGAAATGAATCTGAATTTAAAAGTAAAGATGATGTTAAAGAAAGAACTGGTGCATCAAAAACATTATTTAATAAATTAGATATGTTAGATGTCTTTAAAGATTTACCAGATAATTCTCAATTGAACTTATTTGAGATGTAATAATAAAGCATATTCAAAATTTTGAATATGCTTTTTATATGGTATAAAGTTTAAGAACAGGAGGGATTTATTATGCATAAAAGGGATTTGTTTTTTATAGTAATTATAATTGGTTTTGTATTGAATTTAGTGTCTTTACTCAGTATTAATATAATAATTAATTCAATTGAGATTAGTGTTACTACTGCGAATATTAGCAATATATTAAGAGTATTAAAGTTGTTTTTACAGTTAATGTTTACAATACCATTTTTCATTATAATACTAATGTATTTTAATAAAGATAAGAATTTAGTATATTTTTCAATATTAGTACTTGTTAGTAGAGTATTCATGAATATTAACGTAGCAATGCGAATAACTGAAATTAATAACGGAGTAAATAAAGTACTTATAGCATTTTCATCATTAGCAGTTATTGGCTCGATAATACTAGCCTTCAGGATGATGATTTTAGATGAATATGATAAGAAGTTTCCAAAAGCAATGCTTTTTATAAGTGCTTTTTATATGATAATTGAATCAGGAATAGGAGTATTCACTATTTATATGTTTTCTGCATATTTTGGAGGTTTATTGTTTTTTTGGATTGTATTTTGGTTACACATTGCAGTCATGTTTGTTGAGCTTATGGCAATTAAAATTCTATTTAAACATAATTTTAGTAGAAAAGAAAAACCAAAAACTGAGATTGTATATGCAATGGATGCTGTTAAAAAAATGAGAGAAGAAAGAGCACTGAAAGAAAAACAAGAAGTATAAAAAAAAGAGCCATTGATTATAATACCTCTAAAGGAGACATTATAAATAAAAACTAATTTTGTAAAGCGAATTTGATAGGAGATAGCCAATTTAAAGACTTTTGAATACGTTCAGTGTTATACCACTGGACGTATTTTTTTATCTCCTTTTTCATCTGTTTTTTTGAAATGA
>JAUVDP010000041.1 GCA_030595255.1 Mycoplasmatota bacterium
GCTTATGAGTTCCTTTAAAGAAATTTCTAAAAGACTCATCAACTATTTGACATTCAGTTGATAAAGCTTGTGAATCAACTTCTTTTAAATATTGTAAAGATGGTTTATATATAGCTGGCGTTCTATATTTATGAGATTTAAGTAAAATAGGGAAATCCCTAAATAATTCATATATCACATTTCTTTCATGTAGATATAGATTATGAATCTTACGAGTTGAACCAAAAGTCTTGTTGATTAAAAGTGTTTGTTCACTATTTGGGTATATTCTATATTTATATCCTTTTCGTCTTATCTCTTTCACTTCTAATCACTCCCTTTCTATTAAAAAAGTTGCACCAAAAAGAATTTTTAATCTATGATTAGGCTCACAGGTTATATTCTCGGCACAACGTAATATTATTAATCATTTATACATTTATTATATCATTTGACACTACTTTTTTCAATGATAATATGTTAAAATCATACCTATCTAGTATTGTATAAAATATGTTGTTTCATCTTCTTAATCAATATCTGAAGATGAAGGAATATTGAATATAAATATAACACATATATGGCGGTGATTTTATGGACAAATTTGAGTTAGTCGCAAATTACAAACCAATGGGTGATCAAATTAATGCAATTGATTACATTGTTGAAAATATTAATAACGGAGTTAAAGAACAAGTATTACTTGGAGCAACAGCGACTGGTAAGACTTTTACTATGAGTAATGTTATTAATGAAATCAATAAACCCACTCTTGTCCTCGCTCATAATAAAACATTAGCTGGACAATTATATAGCGAACTTAAACAGTATTTTCCTAATAATAGAGTAGAATACTTTATATCATATTATGATTATTATCAACCTGAGGCTTATGTACCAAGCCGTGATTTATTTATTGAGAAAGACGCTCAAACAAATGATGAAATTGACGAGATGAGACATAGTGCAACGGCTTCACTACTTGAAAGAAAAGATGTTATTGTTGTTGCTTCTGTATCTTGTATTTACGGTATTGGAGATCCTGAAGATTATAAAAACTCGATGTTAACTTTAAGAGTTGGTGAAGAGTTTGGAAGAAATAATTTACTTAGAACATTAGTAGATATGTTATTTACTAGAAATGATTATGATTTTAATAGAGGTACTTTTAGAGTAAAGGGAGACGTAATTGAAGTATTACCCACTTACGCTAGAACTATAGGAATTAGAATTGAATTATTTGATGATGAAATTGAAAGAATAAGAGAATTTGATATTGTTACTGGTGAAGTTCTTCATGAATATAAAGTTATATCTATCTTCCCAGCTACGCAGTTTGTTACTAATAAAGATAAGATTGAAGAAGGAATTGAAAGAATCGAAAAAGAATTAGAAGAAAGAATTAATTACTTTAAGAAAAATGAAAATTTACTAGAAGCCGAAAGAATTAAACAAAGAACTAATTATGATCTAGAGATGCTTAAAGAAATAGGTAGTTGTCCTGGAGTTGAAAATTACTCAAGACATTTATCACTCCGAGCTGAAGGAGAAACTCCTTCAACGTTAATGGATTTCTTTGGAGATGATTATTTATTAATAGTGGATGAATCACATGTATCATTACCTCAAGTTAGAGGGATGTATAAAGGAGATTTTAGTAGAAAATCTACTTTAGTTGATTATGGGTTTAGATTACCTAGTGCTATTGATAATAGACCTTTAAACTTTGAAGAGTTTAAAGGTAAAACAAGTCAAATAGTGTATTTAAGTGCTACTCCTGGAGATTATGAGTTTGAACAAACTGATTATGTTGTTGAACAAATAATTAGACCCACAGGGTTACTAGATCCTTTAATTGATGTTAGACCTAAAAAAGGACAGATAGATAATATAGTTGAAGAAATTTTAAAAAGAATTGAAAAGAATCAAAGAACTTTAATTACTACATTAACTATTAAGATGAGTGAAGATTTAACGGCGTATTTAAAAGAGATAGGTATTAAAGTAACTTATCTTCATTCAGAAATTAAATCCTTAGATAGAATTGAAATAATTAGAGAGTTAAGATTAGGTACTTATGATGTACTTGTAGGAATTAACTTACTTAGAGAAGGGTTAGATATCCCTGAAGTTAGTTTAATCTGTATGTTGGATGCGGATAAACAAGGGTTCTTAAGAAGTGCTAGAAGCTTAATTCAAACGATTGGTAGAGCAGCTAGAAATAGTGATGGATTAGTTATTATGTATGCTGATAAAATGACTGATGCCATGATTAAAGCTATTGAAGAGACTAAAAGAAGAAGAGAAATACAAGAAGAGTATAATATAGTTAACAATATTATACCTACTACTATCACTAAAGATGTTAGAGAATCTATTTCTGTTAAACTAGAAGTTAATGAGGAACATAAAAAGTTTAGTGAATTAACTAAGAAAGAAAAAGAAGTAGTATTAAAAGATTTACAGAAACAAATGAGAAGTGCTGCAGGTAAACTTGATTTTGAGAGAGCCGCAGAGTTAAGAGATATTATGTTTGAAATAAAAGCGAGTTTATAACGGA
The DNA here is from genome assembly GCA_030595255.1 of Mycoplasmatota bacterium. GTDB lineage: Bacteria > Bacillota_I > Bacilli_A > Izemoplasmatales > Izemoplasmataceae > JAFGXW01. Next base: position 2,540 of record JAUVDP010000041.1, read on the forward strand.
GGGAATTATGAAGAGAATATTATTAGTTATTACTTTATTACTTTCAGTTACTTTATTAGTAGGATGTGATAGTAAGGTAGAAATATTACCTGATACATTGAATGTAATATATGAGAATCCACGTTATGAAAATGGTAATTTTTATATTGATACTTACATAACAAATGGATTTGATGAAGAATTATATGTTGGATATATGGAGTTTGGTATTTTTCCAATAGGTAATGATACAGAGGTTGCTGGGGCTGGTTTTGATATTAATGAAACTATTAAAGCTGGAGGACATATTGAAATAGAATTAGAATTTACAGGTTCTTATGTATTTGTTACTGAAGAGGCTTTAGGTAATATGGGATTTAGTGTTGATGATTTGGAACTTTACTTTTGGTTAGATTAGAAATATACTATATAGGTATTAATATTAGGAGGTAATTTATGGAAAATTATATAGTAACAATAATAATTGCATTAATTTTAGGAACATTTGGGTTTAATTTATGGCTTTCTATTTTAAATTATAAAAATAGAACGGCACCTATCCCTGAAGTAGTAAGTGATATTTATGATGATAAAGAGTATAAGAAATGGCTTAACTATAGTATGGAAAACTATAGATTTGGATTGATTGAATCACTATTTGATATTATCTTATTAGTGGTATTATTACTATCAGGACTATTTGTAGTAATTAAAGATATTTCTGAAGATTTAGTAACTAATCTTGATCTTCAAATACTTATCTTTTTAGGAATCTATTATTTAATATCATTTTTCTTTAATATCTTTTTCTCTTACTATGCAAAATTTAGTATTGAAGAAAGATACGGATTTAATAAATCAACTAAGAAAACATTTATTAAAGATAAGATAAAAGGGTTAATCTTAACAATTATATTTGGTGGGGGAATAATTTACTTACTTTCTACATTATTCTATAGTGTTGGAGATTGGTTCTTTATTACAGCTTGGATTAGTATAATGTCTATTTTAGTATTTGTTATGATGTTCAGTGTTAAGTTAATAGTACCTATCTTTAATAAGTTAACACCTTTAGAGGATGGAGAACTTAAAGATAAGATTAATGCTTTTGCGATAGAAGCAGGATATGAAGTAAGTAAAATTAGTGTAATGGATGCTTCTAAGAGATCTACTAAATTAAACGCATTCTTTAGCGGTCTTGGCAAAATGAAACAAGTGGTGTTATATGACACTTTAATTGAGAAAATGTCTGTGGACGCAGTTGTGGCTGTTTTAGCACATGAAATAGGACATAGTAAACATAAACATATTAATTCTATGATATTTCAATCGGCTATTATGATATCTATTAATTTGGGAGCTTTATTATTTACTTTAAAATCACCTGATTTAAGTATTGCTTTTGGATTCGATGATGTTCATTTCGGATTTGCGATTATTATCTTTAGCGCTTTAATTGCACCTATTTCAATTATCTTTGGTGCTATTACATCAGGAATTTCTAGAAAACATGAGTATCAAGCTGATAAATTTGCAGCAACTCGTGGATATAAAGAAGCAATGATTTCTGCGCTTAAAACATTAGCAAAAGAGAATTTTGCTAATTTAACACCACATCCTATGTATGTGAAGCTGAAATATTCACATCCACCAATTAGTGCTAGATTAGAAGCAATAAATAGAATAGAGGAATAATTATGTTAAAAAAATATGTTAAGTTATTGATACAAATTATATTTGTCTTTGGGGCATATATGATATTAAGTGAGTATGTTAGTGATATTGTTTTATTAGTAGGCTTTGTTTCACTCGCACTATTAATAGTAGGTTATGGATATACAGGAAGAAAAAGTTATGGGTTTAATCTTGAATCATTATGTGATGCACCTAAGTATTTAGAGAATATTAACGCTAAACTAAAGAATAAAGATGAAACTTACTTATTACTTTATAGAGCTTATGGGAACTTATATAATGGTGATTTAAGTACTATTGAAAGTGATATTAATAGAGTAGATACTACTAAGTTAAGTAAAAAAGAAAGATTTATGTATGAAGAAATTAAGTTAAAGCTTATATATAATAATAAAGATATAGATGGATATAGAAATAAATTAATAGAAATCACAAATGGTGAATTTAATAAAGTATATGCTAATGAACTATTAGTATTAAAAACTCCACTATATTTAATGAATGAACAATATGAACTAGTTGTAGAAACAATGTTTGAACTTATACCTTTGCAGAAAAATAGATTTAGAGTTATCGAATTGGAGTATTATCTTTCTCTTGCTTATATAGAGCTTGGTAAAGAGAATGATGCTATTGCAGTATTAGAGTTTGTAGTTAAAAGAGATTTTAAATTAGACTACACAATTAAATGTAAGGAACTAATAGATAAATTACAATCTAATTAATAACTAAATCAATTTTATTCATTATATTAATGATAAAATTGATTTTTTTAATGTCTATATTAAGATAATTAATATTTTTTTATTAAAAGTGTTGACAAATTAATTTAATTAATATAATATAAGGTTGTACTTAAGAAAGTTAATGCAAAAATCAATATAATTAATAAAAGGGTGTGATTAACAGATGAAATATGATTCAGTACTTAAAAAACTTGAAAATAATGAAATTACTCCTGAAGAAGCTTTAAAGCAACTATATCCAGAAAGGAAACAACGAACTGGTAAAAAAGCTTACTTTGTGAAATTAAAGGTTGTTATTCCAGAAGAAGGAAAAGGAGTAAATACATTCTTAAGAATATTATTCGCAATACCTGTCCCAATGATCCTAGCTACTATAGGACTTAGAATAGGTGGAAGATTTATCAAAGATGATAATATAGATCTTTCAGAAGTTATTAAAATGTTAAAATATTCAAAAAATTCAGTTATTAATGTTGATTCAAAAGACGCACAAATACAAATTAAGGTTATATAGGAGGATTTATATGTTAAGAAATGTTATCGGTGAATGTCCAATTTGCCAAAGTGATTTAAAAGTTACAAAATTACAATGTACAAGCTGTAATACAGAGATCAGTGGAGAATTCCAATTATCAAAGTTTAGTTATTTATCAAAGGAACATTTATACTTTATTGAGGTATTCATCAAAAATAAAGGGAATATCAAACAAATAGAAAAAGAACTTGGTATTTCATATCCTACTGTTAAAAGAAATTTAGATGAAGTAATCGTAAGTTTAGGTTATGAAGTATCTAGTGAAGAAAAAGCAAATAAAGAAGAAATATTTAAAAAGCTTGAAAATGGCGAAATAACTGCATCAGAAGCTGCTAAGTTAATAAAATAGGAGGTAGCATTATGAATGAATATGAAACATTATTTATTAAAGAAAACTACAAGAACTTAATTGATAAAATGTTCCTAGAAGAATCTAGAAACAGACGCTATAATAGAAAAACAAAATAAAAGAAAACGAAAGGGTGACTTATATGAGTGACGATAGATTAAGAATTTTAGAAATGATAGCAAGTAAAACAATAACTGCAGCAGAAGGAGCAGATTTATTAAAAGCAATAGATGATAATCCATCATCTGAAGTAGCTAAGCCAATAAAACAAGCGTTTAAAATGTTTAAAATAAAAGTATTATCAGCAGAAGGTGACAAAGTAAATGTTCAAATTCCATTAGAATTTGCAAGAGTAGCTTTAAAAAGTGGTAAAGGATTCATGAAAATTGATCAAATAGATGGACTAGATTTAGATTTAGAATTAATCCTTGATATGATTGATGCTGGTACACTAGGTAAAATTGTAGATGTTGAGTCAGCAGATGGGGACATTGTCGAAATTATAATTGAATAAAAATCTTCTCTCTGAGCCATTTTATGGCTCTTTTTTTTATATTCAATGTAAGTATGATATAATAGATGTAGATAGATTTCATTTTTAGGTCAAGTAGGTATTTTTCCTGCTTTAAAAAAACAAATCTTACTCAAAAACAAGAAGGTGTTAACATGGTAGAAAAGAACGAGTATTATGATGTTGTTTTTATGGATATGACTCATGATGGAATGGGAGTATGTAAGGTAGAAGGTTTCCCTGTATTTGTCGCAAATGCTTTAAAAGGTGAAAAAGGTAAAATCAAAATTACTAAAGTAAATAAAAGTTTTGGCTTTGGTAGACTTGTAGAAATTACTGATGATTCTCCTTTTAGAAAAGAGCCTATTTGCGATCATTTTAATGAGTGTGGTGGTTGTAATATTATGCATATGAACTACCAAATGCAATTAGATTTTAAAAAGTATAGAACTAAAGAAACATTAAAGAAACTTGGGAAAATTAACACGATAGTTCACGAAACTGTAGGTATGGTAAATCCGTACTATTACCGTAATAAAGCGGTAATTCCTTTTGGTGAAGAAAATGGTAAAATGATTGCTGGTTTATATAAAAGTAGATCACACGATATTATTGATATGAAAAAATGTTATATAATACCAAAAATCACTACTGATATTGTGAAGTTTCTTAAGAATGTATTTGTTGAGTTAAATATACCTGCTTATAACGAAGTTACAGGTACTGGTGTAATTAGACATGTTATTGTAAGGAATTCTCATAAATATAATGATATCTCTGTTACATTAACAACATTAACTCCTAAGCTTCCTAAAAAGGAAATTATTATTAAGAAGTTAACAAATAAGTTTGATAGAGTAGTTTCAATCATACAAAATTATAATCCAGATAATACAAATATTATCCTTGGTAAAAAATCTAGAATTCTATTTGGAGAAGACTTCATTTTGGATGAAATTAATGATGTTAAATTTAAAATTTCACATAGATCTTTCTATCAAGTTAATCCTACACAAACTGAAGAGTTGTATAAAAAAGCAATAGAATACGCTGAAGTTGAAGAAAATCATGTAGTTATTGATGCATTCTGTGGTATTGGTACTATAGGCCTTAGTGTAGCTAATAAAGTTAAAGAAGTATATGGTGTTGAAGTAGTAAAATAAGCTATTGAAGATGCAAAAATTAATGCACATATTAACGGTATTAGTAATGCAACATTTGTTGTAGGTAAAGCTGAAGATGTTATTAAAAATTGGAAATCTAAAAATGTAGATGTATTATTTGTGGATCCACCTAGAAAAGGTGTAGATAAATCATTTTTAGAAACTGTAGTTAAGATGCAAATACCTAGAGTTATATATATATCATGTAATGTTTCGACGTTAGCTAGAGATTTAAACTTCTTACAAGCAAACAATTATGAAGTTGTTGAAGTTACTCCATATGATATGTTCCCACAAACTAGTCATATTGAATCTGTTACTAAACTTAGATTACTTGAAAGATAATAATAAAAAGCACTAAAACAGTGCTTTTTTGTTCTGATTATTAGATTGGAGTGATTACATGAATCCTTTTAAGATTAATAATGAAATAATTCCAAAAGCATCAATCAATAGTGTCTATGTTGATGGTGTTTTAGCAAGTGATCTATTTAGACCTAATATAATAATTGAAGAGATAAAAAGAAACGCTGATTTGTTAGGTATTTTAGACAGTGTAAACTATAATGAAATATTTTCAATATTTAATAAGAAATTATGTAGTGAAGATGAAAGAATTAATAAATTATCTAATGAAATAGCAGTATCATTTGGGAGGAAGTTAGCAAGTGTTATTTTAACACTAAAAAAACCTTCGGATTTATCAATTAGTAATAGAACTAATTGGGCAAAAGAACATTGGGATTACTGGAAAAATATTGAAAAGGTATTCCTGGTTGGAGGGCTTACTTCACCGATATTAACTAATATATTTTATAATATAATTAATGATTCACTAAAGGAAAATAATATAAATAATTTCAAGGTTTCTTTCATAGAAGGATCTAGCGAATTAGGGACAAAAGGACTAGCAAATTTAGTTCAAAATGGAGAATATTTATTGTTTGATTTTGGACAATCATTTATAAAGAGAAGACACCATATAAAAGATAATAACTATACTGTAATAGATACTATTTTACCTGCGGTTAAGTCGAAATATTTATTTTATAAAGAGAGAAGTAAAGAAGAAATAAAAGAACTAGCTTATAGACTAGATATGTATATTATTAGTATAGTTTTAGATACTATTAATATTGTTGATTTTAAAGGAAACAATTTTATTATTGGAATCGCAAATTATATTAGTAAAGGTAAGATTTATAGTGCTAGAGGAGGATATGGTAAGTTAGCATATGTTGATGATAACTATCAATCATACATATCTAACGTATTATCAAAAAAATTAGGAAGAGAAATTAATGTTTTACTATATCATGATACTTCTGCAATGGCTCTAAATTTTGAAAATGAACAAAATTGTGCAGTAATTTCTTTAGGTACTGCATTTGGAATTGGCTTTCCTGAATAAAAGTATAGAATATATTTAAGACTGTGTTATAATATGTTGAAAGTTGGTGTAATATGGAAGTTAAATTAGTGAAAGATCAAGAGATTCTAATAACTATTAGACGTCTTGGAATAAATGGTGAAGGTATTGGATTTTATAAAAAATTAGCTGTTTTTGTTGATGGTGTATTCCCCCCTGAGCAAGTAGTGGTGCGAATTACTGAGGTTAATAGAGGACATGCTAAAGGTGAAGCTATTAGAATAAAAGTTAAAGCAAAGAAAAGAGTAAAACCTTTCTGTGCTCACTTTAAGGAATGTGGTGGATGTCAAATTCAGCATATTGAATATTCTGAACAATTAGCTTTAAAAGAAGAAATGTTAATGCAAACACTTGATAGATATACCAACTTAGACTTATCTGAAACAAAATTTAATAAGATGATTGGTATGAATAATCATACGCATTATAGATATAAAGCACAAATGCCAGTAAGAAATACAAAGACTGGCCTTACAACTGGATTATACAAGAAAGAGTCAAATGATCTTGTTGATATTTTAGATTGTCCTGTTCAAACTGAGAGCATAAATAGGGTAAATCAGAAAATATTAGAAATTTGTGATAAGTATGAAATCTTTGCTTTTGATCCCCAAATAATGAGAGGATTACTAAGATATATTGTTGTTAGAGCATCTAATTTTAATGATGATGTTCAAGTAACTCTAGTAATTACAATATATAATAAAGCGCTAAAAGACGCCGCTAAAGAGATAATTAAGATACCTGGTGTTAAGAGTGTCGGGATCTCAAAAAATAAAGATATTCAAAATCATGAAATCTTTGGTGAAGAAGTTGAAATACTTGAAGGTGAAAATACAATTCATGAAGGAATTGGAGATATTAGATATGCTCTTAAACCTAAAGCATTCTATCAACTAAACCCTAATCAAGCAATTAAACTATATAGTGAAGTTAAAAGTCATTTAGATTTTAGTACTGATCGAGTAATAGTAGATGCGTATGCGGGTTCAGGAGCAATAAGCTTCTATTTGGCTAAATACGTGGATAAAGTACTAGGTATTGATATTGCAAAAGAATCAATTTATAGTGCAAAACATAATCTTAAATTGAATAAAGTTGATAATATAACTTTTGAACAAGGTGCTGTTAAAGATGTATTAAGAGATTATTATAAAAAAGGATTCAATCCAGATGTAATTATCTTTGATCCACCTAGAAGTGGATTGGATAATCAAACACTTGATTTGTTATTAAACAAAAAGGTAAAGAAAATCATATATATTTCATGTAATCCAAGTACATTAGCTAAGAACATAAAAATATTATCTAAAGGATATATTTTAGAAGAAGTAACTCCACTAGATATGTTCCCTCATACTTCTCATATTGAAAGTATTAATGTTTTAAGAGCTAAAAGTTAAAATATAATAAAAAGTCACTAAAAATTTTAGTGATTTTTTTTATGAAAAAAAATAGTAAATCATAAATTCTGTTAAAATAACAAAGAGTAAATGGCTAAAATTGTATCAAATTTAAATAAGTTTAAAACTACATAGATCTCACCATATCATTTTATAAAGCGAAGAACTATAGTTATCCACACAAGTTATCCACAGTCTAATTTAAATCGATAATATGTGACGTAAGTCATTATGGGATTCATCAATTGAATTTTATTGACAGGCGTAAAAAGATGTATTATAATGAGTATATAGTCAGTGAGTGGGTGGTCATTATAGGTATACGAAGCGAATCAAAGCAAAAAACACGAGAATTAATACTAACTAAAACGGCTCTATTACTTCACAATAAGGGTTTTTTAAAAGTGTCTTCTAAAGAGATTGCGAGAGAATGCAACTTGTCTCAAGGATCTATATTTCTACATTTTGAAACCAAAGAAAACCTACTGAACACAATACTTTCCAGCAATATTACAAAATTTGAAATTGATTTGAAAAAAAATTGCATTCCAAATTATAGTAAAGAATTATTCTTAAAAAATTATATTGATGTTCTAATTCAAAATGAATCATTTTTATCACGTGCTTATAAAGATTTACCTTACCTTCCTGATGCACTTAGTAAAAGTCTAAATGGACTTGAAACAACAACGAAGAATTTGTTTTTTGAAAACCTACGAAAAAATCCAGAAAAGAAACTCAGCATTGTAGATTCATTTATTTCCATTGATGCATTTTTCGCACAAATTCAAAAAAATCTTTTAGAAAAAGAAGTCTATACAGAATTCAATAGTATAATAAGACAAAGACGTGGAAAAATTATAAAACTATATCGAACACTTTTTGAGTAAATGAATTTCTTATATATGTTATAATGGTATTAAGAATAAAAAGTGAGGTTATGATATGATTTCATTTAGAAATGTAGTTGAAGATGATTTTATCACTCTTCACAATTGGCTCAAAGTACCACATGTAAAGGAATATTGGTATCAAACTGAATCATTTACTTATGAGGAGATATGTAAAAAGTATAGTAAACGCCTTAAAGAAGGCACTGTAGAACTATATATTATTCAAAAAAATGGGAAAGATATTGGCTTCATTCAGACCTATATTATTGATGAACCGACTGCTTTTATGGTAAAAGACAAAATAAAAGGTATTGATTTGTATATTGGAGAAGTTGATTACGTTCATAAAGGATATGGAAAAGATATTATAGATAATTTTGTAATTAACTATATTTTTAATGACGAGTCTATAAGATTTGCAGGAATTGATCCTGAAGTAGAAAATGTGATTGCAATTAAAGCTTATAGAAAATCTGGATTTAAACATGTAAATACTGAATATAGTAAATATAATAAAAATATGACATATTATATGATTTTAGATAGATTTGACAAAAATTTGTAATTTTGTGGGAATATGCTATAATTATTAAGATTTTTAAAAGGTTGTGGAAATTATGAAAAAAATTAAGAAACTATTTTTTGGAACTTATGTTAGAGGATTTGTTGTATCATATTTTATCTTTCTAATGACAGGTGCAATAATGCTTAAATTACCTATCTCTATACAAGATGGGCAATCATTAAGCTGGATTGATGCTATATTTGTTAGTGTTAGTGGAATGAGTACTACTGGACTTACTACTGTGGTTGTTAAAGATGTACTCACAGTGTTTGGACAAACAGTACTTGCCTTTATACTACAGTTTGGTGGTATTGGTCTTATTATGCTTGTTTCTATCTTCTGGCTTGTTATGCGTAAGAAAATTAGTTTTAGAGAAAGAACTATGATAATGACAGATCAAAACCAAATTGGTAGATCTGGAATAGTAAGATTTGTTAAGAGTGTATTAATTATGATTGTTATAATAGAAATTATTGGATTTGCTATAATGGGAACATATTTAGCAATTGCATATAGTGATGTATTTAGCTTATCAGAAGCATACTTCCAAGCATTCTTCTTAACTATATCGATGTTTACAAATGCTGGATTTGATATAAGTCCTGGCGGAAATAGTTTAATGATGTATAATACTGATTATTTCATGCAGACTTTAGCTATGGGATTAATGTTACTTGGAGCAATAGGGTTCTGGCCTTTGGCTGAACTTAAAAATTGGTACGGAGCAAAAAGAAGAAAAGAAACATTTAAATTTACATTATTCACAAAAATATTAGTAATAATGCATTTAGGGTTATGGTTAGCTAGTGCAATTATTGTATATGGTGTAGAGTTCAATGGATTCCTTGCAGATAAAGGTTTTATTGAAGGAATATATTATTCCTTGTTTATGTCTCTAACAACGCGTAATGCAGGATTTGCAACTATGAGCATGACTGATATGAGTGCTACAGTTCAAGTATTGTTTGGTGTATTAATGTTTATTGGATCTTCTCCTAATAGTGCAGGTGGTGGGATTAGAACTACTACATTCCTTTTAACTATAATGGGAATTGTTGCATTCGCTAGAGGTAAAGATCAAATAGTAATTAGAAGAAAATCAATTAAATTTGATACTGTATATAAATCACTAATGGTTGTTATTGGTGCTGGGGCGTTAATATTATTTGCATTATTAATAATGACATATTCAGAGCCGTTCACTGCCCATGAGTTATTCTTTGAAATAGCTAGTGCATTTGGTACCACAGGCCTTAGTTTAGGTATTACAAGTAGTTTATCACTTACTGGTAAACTAGTAATTATAGTTGTAATGTTTATTGGTAGAGTTGGTATCTTATCACTACTACTAATGTTTAAAGGAGACAAACAAGTATCAAGTCTTAAATATCCTGAAATTGATTTAATCGTTGGATAAAATAATAATAAAGATGTTAGTGAATTACACTAACATCTTTTTCTTACTAAAAATATACTAATAAATTGTGATATACTAAATTTAGTATATAAGTATCTATTTTTGAATGATTTAATTAGGAAGTAAATTTAATAGTATGAAAAGGTTATTGAGGAATTACTAATTATTTCTTGACTCTCCACCTAGAGGAGGAGTTATTATCAAGTTATAACTAGTAAAAAAAGAGATTGGAGGTAGATTTATGTATAAAATTGGAGAGTTCTCAAGAATTACTGAATTAACTGTAAAAGCTTTAAGACACTATCATGAAGAAGGCTTGCTAGTGCCATTTGAGATAGGCTCTTTAACTAGTTATCGTTATTATAATGCAAACCAAATTGGGCAAGCAAAGAAGATTAAGTTGCTTAGAGATTGTGATTTTTCGATTAAAGAAGTTAAAGAAATCATTAATCATAGTAATGATTTAGAAGATATTCCATTTTATCTAGATGAAAAGATTACTTCAATCTTAAAAGATGTTAAAAAAGTAAATGAAATTAAAATGAAACTTCTAAGTCAATCAAATAAAAATAGAGGTGAAATAATGTGTAGTTATAAAGTTACAAAGAAAAAAACGGAAAAACAAATGGTAATATCAACAAAATATATTGGTAAATATGAAGATTGTGGAAAATACATGGGGATATTATATAAAATAGCAAAACAACATGCTTCAGGAGCACCTATTAATTTGTATTATGATGCAGAATATAAGGTAAATGCTAGTATTGAAGTTTGTGTACCAGTAAAAAAAGAGATAAAGGTAAAAAAGGATATTTCATTAAAAGAACTCCCAGATGTGGAGGGGATTTCAACTATCCACGTAGGACCATATGAAAAAATAGGGAATGCTTACCAAGCGCTTAGTGACTATGCAAAAGATAAAGGATTAAAACTGGATTTGCCTACCAGAGAAGAATACTTAAAAGGTCCCGGGATGCTATTTAAAGGAAATCCAAATAAATATCAAACTGAACTCTTTATGCCAATAAAAAAATCTAAATAGTAAGGATAATACTATATAAAAGAAAAAGGCCAAATGATACTACACCCTGTCAAGGAGACATTATAAATAAAAACTAATTTTGTAAAGCGAATTTGATAGGAGATAGCCAATTTAAAGACTTTTGAATACGTTCAGTGTTATACCACTGGACGTATTTTTTTATCTCCTTTTTCATCTGTTTTTTTGAAATGA
>JAUVDP010000039.1 GCA_030595255.1 Mycoplasmatota bacterium
ATAGAGTAAAAAGATAAACAAACCTTAACACTTGATACCAAATTAGTTAGACCGTCATATCCAAGTTCACTTGCATTCTTCATGGACCCAGTTAAAACCACTGGCTTTTTGGACTTGATAACAGAATTCATATAAAATGCAGTTTCTTCTAAAACATCAGTCCCATGAATTATAACAGCTCCAAGAATTTCATCTTTTTTTAAAAAGTCTTCAACAATATCAGCAATCTCTTTCATATCTCTTGGAGTAATCGAAGGAGAAGGTTTTCTTGAAAATTCATAAACTTCTAAATTCTGAAATTCATCAATTCCACTTAAAGCTCCAATAATTTCACTTGGAGATAAACTTGGTATTGCTCCATGTAATTCTTTATCGACTTTCATAGCGATTGTACCACCGGTAAAAATCAGTGCAACTTTACTCATAAAATCACCTCGTAAATATCATATCATAAAGGCTATATTATTAGTATAGAAATTTTAATAAAGGAGTAGTTAGAAGTGGAGTTGAAATGTGGAAGTTAAATTAAATATATGATAGAAAATATTAGTTAACATAATCCGTAATATTAACAACTAAATAGTGATCATTGAATATCAATAAATATAGAAATAATGAGATAATTCTAAAATATGGATATTACTGATTTAAAAATGGAAACTTGAAGTGTGCTTTTATTTTGATTTCAAATATTAAGTGAAGAGAGGCTAGAAGAGGTAGCAATATAGTTATACCCATTATCCACATTCTTAAATCATTTCCCTTACTGGTGCTGATACACATTAGTTAACATAATATATATTATAGGAAGTAAAATAGAAATGACCAAACAAGGCTTTTTTTAAATGAAAGAGTATTGATACCCTCTCTTTATAACGTATATTCACCCTGTTCTCTTCATTTTACTTCCGTAATCATATTCAAATATATTCAATGAGTATATTTAATTTACTATGCTTCTTACATTATAAACGAGGTGAAATTTGAATGTGAAATATACTCTATGGTGTGTCTTTCACTTTCAAACTTACACTTTTACATCTATTTCTAAAAAACGATTACAGCGTAAATTAGGCATAAAAAAAGGGGTATCAAATAACACCCTTTTGTTTATGTTTTAATTTCAAAATACCTATATCATTTAACCCTAATTTTAAGTATACTTCTTCTGCTTCTTTTATCACATCATCATATAATATTTTGGGACTATGACAATCACTATTTAGGATTGTTTTAACATTGTATGTTTTTGCTATTTCCCAAAACTCCATTCTTGGATATGGTTGTAATATTCCTTGAGGAGTGTTAGCTCTTCCTCTTCTAAATCCGTTTGCGTTAAATTCTAGTACCATATCATTATCTATAGCTGCTTGACATATTAGGTGTGCTACTTTTTCTGCAGTTTCATCAAAATTCTTATATCCACACATATATAAATCAGGATGTGCCATGATATCGAAGTAGTTTGATTCCATCGCTTTTGTTAAAATTTCAGCATATTTAAGTATTTCTTCTTTAGTTCTTAGTCCAAATCCAGAAAATAGATCATTCATACTGTCTGTCATTGATATATAATGCTGTCCATGTATTAAATAATCAACTTTTTTACGTAAATTCTTATAATAATCTTCGTGATCATTAAAGTATTCTACTTCTAAGCCCTTTAATATTGTTATTTTATCTCCATATTTAGCTTGTGACTCCTCTATATCTCTTAAATATATATCAAATTCACTTTCATCCATTCTTACATTATAGTCACCTACCCTATTATTAGGGGCATGATCACTCATTCCAAGGATATCAAAGTTATTTCTAATTGCTTCTAAAACATATTCTTCTGTATTACCAGTTGCGTGGTTGCATAAGTAATGATGTGTATGGTAATTTCTCTTCATAGTTAGTTAATTCGGTAATGACAACCGATACTTTCCTTTCTAGTTATTGCAGAGTTGATAATAAGTAACGCTGTTTGTACCATATTTAATGCCTCAAAGTAGTATTTTGAGTTATTTGGGTACTTCTCTAGGTTGCTTTCAATCTTTTCTACTTCATTTTTAGCAAAACTAAGACCATCTTTAGTACGGACGATACCTACGTATTCATCCATTATAGTACCTAATTTCTTTTTTATAGGTTTATAATTATACTGATAACTACTAAAACTCGTTAATTTACTATCAAAACTCACCTTTTCAGTGATTTGTTTATTAATATCTATTGCGATTCTATTCCCAAAGACAACACACTCTAATAGAGAATTAGAAGCTAATCTGTTTGCTCCATGGACTCCATTACTAGCACATTCACCATTAGCATATAAACAAGCCATGTTTGTTTTACCATCAACATCAACTTTGATACCACCAACATTGAAATGTTGGACAGGACTAACGTTTATTAAGTCTTTCCCCATTGTTAAACCTTCTCTTTTAAGTGTTCTAAAGATTGTTGGGAACCTTTTTTCAAGGTAATTAGTACTCATATGTCTTGTATCTAGGTATACATGATCTGTCCAAGTATCATACATTTCACGATATATAGCTTGAGAAACCTTGTCTCTAGGCGCAAGTTCTAGTAAATCACTATATTTATTCATAAATCTTTCTTTTTCTGAGTTAATTAAATAAGCTCCTTCACCACGAACTGCTTCACTTATAAGGAATTTTTGTCTATGAACACCGTTTCCATTGTGAAATGCGGTTGGATGGAACTGAACAAACTCCATTTTTTCAATATTAACATCAGCTCTAAAGGCCATACCTATAGCGTCAGCTGTTGCTACAGGTGAATTTGTAGTACTTCCGTAGATATTTCCTATTCCACCAGTAGCTAATACTGTGTTTTTAGCTACAAAATCTACTATTTCATTATTTTTGTTTAAACAACTTACACCAAAACATGTATTATCGCTATATATTAAATCTATAGCCATCATATTTTCATGGATATGAATATTATCTCTTGAATAACACTCTTGTTTTAATGCAAACATGATATCTTTACCAGTTGAGTCGCCTCCACTATGTAAAATACGACGTGTAGAATGGCCACCTTCTTTAGTTAAAAGGATTTTCCCTTCGTTATCACGATCAAAATCTACTTTGAAAGCCATTAATCTCTTAATGTTATCCCCAGCTTCAGTTACTAATATCTCTACGGCCTCAGCATTGTTTAAATAGCTTCCTGCCTTCATAGTATCTTCAATATGGGCATCTAAATTTTCACGTACAAAATCTAACTCACCGGCGATTCCGCCTTGAGCTAGATTACTGTTTGTATCAATTAATAATTCCTTAACAATAACATCAATTCTTTTACTAGAATCAATGTTTAGCGCTGTATAAAGACCAGCAAGTCCAGCACCTACAATAACAATATCAGTTGATATTTGTTTCATAACGCATCACCTAACTTAGTTTTAACATTTTATCTACAGCATGAAATGCTTTAATTCTTATATCTTCAGGCACTTCTATTTCATATTGTTCTTCTTTAAGCGCAAGGTATACATCGCTTAGGTGAGTCATTTTCATATCGTAACATCTTAAGTCTTTAGATAAAATATGGAATATTTTATCAGGACATGCTTTTTTCATTGTATGAAGGATTCCTTCCTCAGTACCAACGATAAATTCATTATGTTCACTATCAATAACGTAGTCTAAGAGTCCTTTAGTACTTCCAACATAGTCTGATACCTTAATCACATCAAGTTTTGCTTCTGGATGAACGATAAACTGTGCATTTGGATATTCTTTTCTCATGTCCATTACATCAAATATTGTTAAATCGTTATGAATACAACAGAATCCAGGCCATACTTCCATATCTAGGTCAAATTTTTCTCTCATATAAGTTCCTAAGTTCTTATCAGGTACATACATTAGTTTTTGATCCTTATAGTGTTTAATAATTGTTTCAGCGTTACTACTAGTAACACATATATCACTCATAGCCTTTACTTTAGCTGTTGAATTAACATAACAAACTATTACTCTATCAGGGTTTTCTTCTTTATATTTACGTAATCTAACCTCAGTAACCATATCAGCCATAGGGCAACCAGCTTCTGCGACTGGTAATAGTACTTTTTTACTAGGACTAAGTATCTTAGCAGTCTCTGCCATAAAGTGAACTCCCGCAAAAACGATAATGTCTGCGTCAGTTTCAGCAGCAACTTGGCTTAAATACAAACTATCACCTGTAAAATCAGCAATGTCTTGAACGTCACCTTCTTGATAAAAATGGGCTAATATAACTGCGTTTTTCTCTTTTTTTAGACGTTTTATCTCTTTAATCATCAATGATTTTTCCATAAAATATCACCTCGCATACATTTTAACATTTATAGTTGTATTCTTCAATGTTAAAGCAAATAAAAAAACTAGTGATTTATACTAGTTTTTGGTCTATTTAGTGTGTAATTACTTACTTCTATGCATAATCCAGTTAATAAACATTGCAATGAAATAATTTAGTATTCCAAGTTCAATATGTAATACTAAAATATTTGTAGTAAGACCATCTACTCCATCAATATATATACTTCCATTGTAAATTGTGAAAGAAATCATTGAAATTAATAGAATTACTGAAGGTATTAGTAAATATTTATACATTTTATACCCCTCATATTATTATTTTAATATTTTTATAAGAACACTATCAAAAGCATACTAATTCCTGGTACTAAAGTCATAATTCTTAAAATACTTAGATTGTTTTTCATAAATTTAGGTAAAGTATTGTCTACGAATACCCCAGGAGTCCCAAATACTATTGTCATAAAAATTGATTCATATAAATATTCTTCCATAAAAATATAAACTCCCAATATTGCTACTATAAAGTACCCTACACCAAATATTATAAAATCCATCTTCTTTTGCTTAACAACAACGTTAAAAGCAAACATTGCAAGTAATGAGTTGAATATATATATTCCTATTCCTATAAATGTCATATTATCCCTCCTAATATTCACATTATATCACAATAAGTAAGCAATCCATGCTATAATTTACTATACAAGGAGTGATATCTATGGAAATTGAAAGACCGCTTGCCTATAGGGCTAGACCAAAGACTATTGATGAGATAGTTGGACAAAAACATTTAGTTGGTAAAAATGGTATTATTAGAAAAATGATTTCTAACGATCAAATGTTCAGTTTAATACTTTATGGACCTCCTGGAGTAGGAAAAACAACTATTGCGAGCGTTATAGCTAATAATTTCGGCTTAAATACGTTTAAATTCAACGCCTCAACTGATAAGAAGGCTCAACTAAGAGAGATAATCGAGGTTAGCATAAACTATGGAGCACTCGTAATTATTGATGAAATTCACCGAATGAACAAAGATATTCAAGATTTTTTACTTCCACATGTTGAAGAAGGAAATATAATTATGGTTGGACTTACAACTAGTAATCCATATCACTCTGTGAACCCTGCTGTACGCTCTAGAGCGCACGTCTTAAAGCTTGAGAGTATTTCTAATGAAGACATAATTTATCGTCTTAAACAGGTAATTTTAAAGTACAAAAAGGATTTAACTAGTACTTTAGAAGAAAATGTCTATAAATACATAGCTCAAGGAGCAAATCATGAAATTAGGAATGCCTTAAATAGTATGGAAATACTAAATATGACTTATCCAAATACAAATATTACTTTAGATATGGCTAAAAAGGTCTTACTAAAGCCAAGTTTATCATTTGATAAGAATGAGGATAACTATTTTAATATACTAAGCGCTTTCCAAAAATCAATAAGAGGATCAGATGTTGATGCTGCCCTCCACTACTTAGGAAGACTAATAGCGATGGAAGATTTAACAAGTATTCTAAGAAGAATGACTGTTATTGCTTATGAAGATATTGGCTTAGCTAACCCACAAATAGTATCTAGAATGGACGCTTGTGCTAGAGGATGCGAGAGAGTTGGGTTCCCTGAAGCACGTATTTTACTAAGTATGTTAACAATTGATATGGCATTAAGTCCTAAATCAAATAGCGCAGTAAGCGCTATAGATAAGGTATTAGATGAAATAATGAGTGGTGTAACACCAAAAATTCCTAATCATTTAATTAATATCGCTAATTTTGAGGATAAAAAGAAGTATTTGTATCCACATAGTTATAAAGATGCCCTTGTTTACCAACAATATTTACCTGATGAACTTAAAAATAATACTTATTATGATGGAAAAGAGACAGGAAAATACGAAAGAGCGTTAAAAGATCGAAATAAACAGATAAAAATAGTAATAAATAAGAAGAAATAAGACAAATATAGTCACCAGAAATCTGGTGACTATTATTATGAATAAATACTAATACTTATACCTCGAATAAATTACCTCTAAATGTACTATATTAATATATATATATAATAACTATATAGGGCAAAAAAAGAAAGCTCAATTTTTGAGCTTTAATTTTGTATTAAATATGAGATAAAATCATGCCATTTTTGTGACTCAAAAAATGGTATATTGTTTATTGACGGAATTTTAAGATCTGAGATACTTAAAACCATGTTTTTATCAAATGGAACCTCAAGTATCACTTCTATTTCTTCTAATTCACAGTAATCTTTGATTTGTTTTGCTAAATCTAGCTCTAAATCATACTTATTTATTATAACTTTTGCATCTACACTAAAAGTTTTAACTAATTTAACTACTCTTTTTAAGTCATGAAGCCCTGAAACACTTGATTCTGTGACTATTATTGCTTTAGAAACACCTGTAATTGCACTAATTACATTACATGCAATCCCAGGAGAACCATCTATTAGTATAATACTCTTTTCTTCCTTACGAGCCTCTAGTCTAGCCAGTTTTCTAACTTCTGCGACTAATTTACCACTTGATTCTTCACCTGGAATTAGTCTAGCATCAACCATAGGACCATAATAAGTATCTCTTTTAAAAATTTTACCTATTGTATAGTCATGCATAGTGATTGCATCAGTTGGACAAACGTATTCACATACCTTACACCCTTCACAAGTAGACTTATTAATTACAATATCTTCACTAATAGAATTAAACTTACAACTTTGGTAACAAACCCCACACCCATTGCATTTATCATAATCTATAACTGGTCTTTTAAACCCTACATAATCAATAGTTTCAGTGATTCTACCTGGAAGTAAGATATTTAAGTCAGGAGCATCAACATCACAGTCAGCAATTACTAAATCTTCTATAAACGGGATAATACAAGCTGTAATACTTGTTTTCCCAGTTCCACCTTTACCGCTAATTATAGCTATTTCATTAAGCATAGGTCTCACCAAGAACTTTCTTAATAATATTATTCATTATATTTCTAACATATTCACTATGATCAACTAAAAGTTCACCTCTAGCGATAATTTTAGCAAATTCTTCTCTAAATTCAATATTTCCAAGTAATTCGATACTTTCTTCTTCTAAATACTTATAAATATCATCATTACCTAAGTTACTTTTATTAACTACAACCCCAAAATCAAGCTTCTGTTCGCGTAATAACTCCACAACCATTCTCATATCACTTAATCCGAAAGGTGTAGGCTCAGCGGCAATTATACAGTAATCAGAGCCTTCTATTGAAGCAACAGTGCTACAAGATGTCCCTGGTGGGCTATCTATTAGTAAAATTTCTTCTTTTTTAGTAACATTCTTTAAGTGTTCAATAATTCTTACTCCAGATATTTCTCCTATAGTAAGTTTTCCATAAAGAAATTGTTTATTATCACCAACACTTTGATAAAAAATCTTTCCAATAACTTTATCAGTGTAAGAAATGGCGTTAGTAGGACATACTAACTTACATCCACCACAGTCATGACATAAATCATCAAATACTAAAACCTTCTTTTTAGCAGGAATTATAGCATTAAAATTACAAAATTCACCACATTCACCACATAATGTACATAAATCATGATCCACTACTGGATATTGTTTGTTAATATCTTCTTCGTGATAAGTATTTCCATTTAAAAATAAGTGACTATTAGGTTCTTCAACATCTGTATCAATAAGAGTTACTTTATTTAAACTTGAAAAAAGGTTGACAGAAAGAGTAGTCTTTCCTGTGCCACCTTTTCCGCTTAAAATAGCTATTTTCACTAATGTTTACCTTTTACTGATGCATCTAACATCTCTGGTAATTTCTTTTCAAAATACTCATATAATGCTTCTCTTACTGTTTTACCTTGTTTATATTGATAGCTTTTTATCTCAAATGCATTCAATGCATCTATTGCTTTAGGACCTAGTTCAGGTACTAACACTATATCAACATTTAAATTACCTAATACTTTAACAGCTTTACCTCCAGCTCCACTTCCTTCATCTTTAGCAGTATTATTAAAGAATGCAAAATCTAAAGTTTCACTATTATATACTGCGAAGTAAGGAGCTCTTGCAAAGCGTCCAGCTACTAAGCTTTCTGGGGTATGATCTGATGCACAAATTCCAATTTTCATAATATATCTCCTTAATTGTTGTGTGTATGATCATGTTCACACACACTACCTTGAGTAGTTAGGAATCCACCTAAATACTCACTTAAATTTACATCTATACGTCCTTTAGCACCGAGTACAACATCAATATCTTGTTGTTTAAATAGGTTTACTGCCATAGCACCCATACCACCAGTAATAATTACATCAACACCTTGTTCTCCTAAAAATCTAGGGAAACTTCCTGGTGTATGTTCTGGAGGAATTACATATTTTACTTCTTTAACTTCATTTTCCTCTATAGTATATACAACAAATTCCTTACAATGTCCAAAATGCTCATCCACAGTTACTTTATCACTTGTTGGAAAAGAGATTCTTTTAACTAATTTTTCTTCAATATTCATTTTATTTTCTCCTTTTAGTTTAATATTTGTAATTTCATTCTTTATTTCAAGTGCTTTATTCTTTAAAAGCACATCAATAAACTTTTTCCTACCACTTAGAAGCAATCTTTGAACAGTTGCACGTGATACTTGCATTTCAACACCTGCGTCAATTTGAGATAAACCTTCATAATCTACTAATCTAAGCGCTTCAAACTCATCAAGCATAATATAAACTGTTTCAAGATCATTTCTCGAAACTCCTACTGGTTTAAAAACTCTTGAGCTATCTAGTCGTCTTGCATATCTTTTTTTCCTACTACTTATCATTGAATCACTCCTCTTATGTGCATATGCACACTAATAGTATATTGTATTGGATGTTTTCTGTCAATACGTTATTTCACTTTATAAATAACATTCTAAATTAGACAATTGCCTTTCATTAGTACATTATGTTATTATCTTGTATAATGATATTGATTTTAATATAAGGAGATATATTATGAAATTTACTAAATCAACTAAATTTATTTATTTTGCATTTATATGGCATGGCTTTTTCCTTGCTTTAACTGTATCGATGCTTGACTTAAACACTGTATTCCCGGCTCTAATTACAACTTTAACAGGATCAAGGATTATTTTTGGGGCACTGTATAGTGTAATGCTTGGAGTACCATTAATCTTTAATGTTATATTTAGTCATTATTTAAGAAATAAAGAATATAAAAAGAAATACCTTTTACTAGGTATCTATTTACGTAGTTCTGCGTTCCTTGGAATGGCTATATTTACTTATTACTTTAGTGAAAGTAACCCAATGCTTACTTTAGGAAGTTTCTTCTTCTTTGTTTTCTTATTTAGTGTATCAGCTGGGTTTGCGGGATTATCATATTCCGATATAATAGCTAAATCACTAAGTAGTGAGAAAAGAGTTAATCTATATACTGTTAAACAGTTTTTCGGTAGTACCTCAGCATTTGCTGGTGGATTATTAATTGCTAGAATCTTTAGTATAGGAATTGATTATCCATTAAATTACACAATATCACTCTTAATTGGCTCTTTAGGACTAGTAATCGCATCTTTAGGATTCATATTACTACCTGAACCAAAGTCTCTTATAAGTAATAACACAGAACCTTTAGGAACATTCATTAAAAAGATACCTTCTATCCTTAAAAAAGATAATAGTTTCAAGTTATTTATTATTGTTGAGAACTTAGCTGGATTTAGTATAATGATTTTACCGTTTTATATGTTGTATGCTAAAGAACGCTTTAATATAGATGATAGTTATATAGGAATATATCTTATTTATCTTACAGTAGGTACAATTTTCTCTAACTTAGTTTGGGGATTCCTTGCTTCTAAGTTTAATGCTAAATCAATTGTTAGATTTTGTATATTACTTGGAGGATTAAATCCTTTACTTGCAATTTACTTAGGTACAACTAATCCTGATATGTTTGCGATTATCTTCTTTATATTAGGATTTATGATAAGTGGACGTAAAATAGGATTTGAACCATACTTACTTGATATAATACCAACTCAAGAACGAGTTGAATACTTAGGTATAAGAGGATCACTTAATGTATTGATTGTTATTCTACCGCTTGTTGGAGCTGTGATTATAAACTTATTCGGATTTGACATAACATTCATAGTTGTTTCAATAATGATGGGTATTGCAGTCTTGTTATTAAGTAAAATTAGCAATAAACAGATTCAAGAACTTTGTTAAAACAAATATAAATTAAAAAAGAGTTGTCAAATTGACAACTCTTTCGTTTATGCTACTCATTACAAACATTACAAGAAAGAAAAGCATCTACAATATTTGAATCAAATTTTGTACCGCTCAATTTTTCTATTTCTTTTTTTGAATCTTCTTTAGTCCAAGCTTTTTTATAAGGTCTTTCACTAATAAGTGCATCATATACATCTATTACAGCTACAATCCTTGCTGCAAAAGGTATATCCTTACCTTTTAGTTTTCTAGGATAACCTGATCCATCCCAATTTTCATGATGACTTTCGCATATTTCAATTCCCATATTAATAAAGTCATTCTTAGAATACTTATTTTGAATCTCTCTAAGAGTTGTACTACCAAGCATACAATGTTTACTCATAATTTCTCGTTCTTCTTTATTATATTTTGAAGATTTCATTAAGATATGCTCAGGAATTCCTACTTTACCAATATCATGAAGTGTACTAGCAAGTTCAATTGATCTAATAAAGTCAGATTTAATACAGTTATTTAATTTATATATTGATTTGTTGATATTTTTTGCTAATGCTAATGATAACTTACCTACTCTTTCAATATGATCTCCTATAAATTTATCTCTAGATTCAGCCAATTTAGCTAATGAGTATATAGTTATGTAATTTGAATTTTCAATATCAAGTAAATTCTCATATATTTGTTTTTCTAAGATAATATTATCCCCTATTAGGTTTGTTTCTTGAAGATATCTTTCTTTTCTGTATTTAGTAAAAGTATAACTACCTGATATTGCAATTATAATAAAAGTAATATAGAAGATTGAATAAACTAAAACATCATTAATATAATCTCCTAAGTGATTGAAAGATAAAATATAGTAAACAATAAGAATTACAATAGATCCAATAGTTACAAACTGCCATTTAATACGAAGTAAGAAATATCCATATCCAAAAACAAGGAATAAACCACCGTAATAACTAAATATATCTGGTGCCAGTGTTAACATTACAACAATACCTATTCCTGCAACTACGTATAAAATAACTAAAAGGTATTGGTATACTAAATAGAATGATCTATGGTAACTTAATGAATATATAATTATTACTAAGGGAGCTATAATATAGAATCTTATAATTATAAAAATATCAATATTGGATACTTCAAGTATTCTATCAACTATTCCAAATGAAGAATAAAGAATTAAACTCATAATTAACATTTGTCTAATAAACTTAATATCTTCATTAAATAAATATTTTCTATATTCTGCTTCTTTTTCATTATCAGAATTTATAGAAATCATTTTACCACCACCCCATACTCTTATTATTCTACACTGATTTATTGATATATACAAATAAGAGTTGTCAAATTAAATTGACAACTCTTTTGTTTATAAATTATTTATCTCTTACCTGGATCGTATGGTTCACCAGCAGCTCGTGGTGCAGCACTGTTTTTAGAAACAAATGCTAATACGATTAATGTAGCTAAGTAAGGTAACATAAGGTAAATTTCATCATCTAGTCCTAAATCATTTAAGAATGGAATAACAGCTGTAGTACTACTAATTACTCTCATAAATCCGAAGAATAATGCAGCCATTATGATTCTTCCTGGTTTCCAGTTACCAAATATTAATACAGCAAGTGCTAAGAACCCAAATCCAGAAACTGTAGCATTGAAACTAGTAGAGAAACTTAATACAAATATTACTCCACCCATTCCTGCTAGCGCTCCTGAGGTCATAACTCCAGCGTATCTAATTTTGTAAATGTTAATACCAAGTGAGTCAGCAGCTTGTGGATTTTCACCACAACTACGAAGACGTAAACCTTGTTTAGTTTTGTATAAAATAAGTACAGCAACAACAAAGATTATAATTCCTAGTAATGAAGAAAGATATGCTCCTTGGAAGAATAAATCTCCAATGAATGGAATATCTCCTAAGATTGGAACACTACTAATTCTATATGTTCTAGAAATTGGTACTCTTTGAGTTCCAAAGAATGTACGTGCTATAAAGATTGCGAACGCTGGAGCAAACATATTTAATGCTGTTGCACTAATTATTTGATTTGCTCTCATATTTACTGCTGCAAATGCATGTAGTACTGAGAATAACATCCCAATAATTGCACCTACAAGTAATCCAAAGAAGGCAATCATTACATCTGACATTCCTGTTGGTTCTAAGTAATAAATAACGATAGCACCGATAAATGCACCCATTAACATGATACCTTCTAGTGCGATATTAATTACACCAGAACGTTCACTGAATAATGCACCAAGAGCAACTAAAGCTAGTGGTACTGTTGAAGCAATTACTAAAGGTATAATGAAATATAAAGTATCAATATCCATTATTTATCACTCCCTTCAATAGTTAAATCTTGTGGCTCTCCGTCCTCTTTTTCGAGGAACTTACGTTTTAACATCATCTTAACAAATTTTTGTAATACTAGTCCAAGTGCACTAGCATAAATGATAACTGCGATAATAATATCAATAATTTCAGGTGTGAAGTTTAATAATTGTAAGTAGTATCCACCTTGTTGAAGTGATCCATAGAATAAACCAGCAAGTAATACACCAATAGGACTAGAAAGTCCAAGTAAACTAATAGCAATTCCTGTGAATCCTTCAGGGATTAAGATATTTTCAGGTTTTAAATGTTTACCAGCTACTAAGAACATAAGTCCTCCAGCTAAACCTGCTACAGCTCCACTTATCATCATTGCGTAAACAATATTTCTTTTTGAATTCATACCAGCATATTTACTGGCATTTCTATTAAATCCAACGGCTTTAAGTTCATATCCGAAAGTCGTTTTATTTAAAATAATATGTAAAATAATTACTACTATAACAGCAACAACAATACCACCGTTTATTGCAGAACCAGGGAATATAAGATCAAGATTCATAATAGGTGTAACTGCTGTTTCTTTAATATCTAATGCTCTAGCATAATCTCTATTATAGATATATGCAACAATTAACATTGTATTTAAATACATAGCAACATAGTTTAACATGATGGAAGCAACTACCTCATTCACGTTCCTATATGCCTTTAAGAGTCCTGGAATAGCTCCAAACAATCCACCGGCAATCATTGCAAAAAATAATGCAGTACCCCAATGTAATAATGGATGAATATCTCCTAAAGCTCCCCATTCAACTCCGATATATACTGCAGCGAATGCACCCATTGTAAGTTGCCCAGTTGCACCAATATTGAATAAACCAGTTCTAAATGCAAATGCTACAGATAGACCTGTAAGAATAATTGGTACTGAGAAGAAAATCATATCTCCTAAAGATTTAAAGTTTCTATTTAAACCACCTCTAAGGATGATTGAAAATCCGTAAAATGCTTGTCCTGGATTAACTAATAACATTAATAATAATCCAAATAATAGACCAACAATGATAGCTACTAAACTACCACCAGCATCAACTACTAATTTTGATTCGCTAGGAACAAAATTAGGGTTATTTTTTCTAAATAATAAAAACTTATACACTAAATATCCAACAACAATTGAGAATATAATTCCTCTAATAAGAGAAATTATTAAATCACTATCTTCAAATAACTGAGGAATAATGAATATAAATAAGAATAAAGAGAAACCTGTAGAAATTCCTAAATAATTAGTTATAAAATAATTTTTAATTTTCTCTACCATTATTGATCACTCCTTTTAGAACCAGCCATGTATAGTCCAAGTTCGTTTTCGGTTACTACTTTAGGATCAAATTCTCCTACGACTTCACCTTCATACATAACAATAATTCTATCGGATACGTTCATTACTTCTTCTAGTTCTAATGAAACTAGTAATACAGCTTTACCAGCATCACGTTGTTCAATTAACTGTTTATGAATATATTCAATAGCTCCAACATCAAGTCCACGAGTTGGTTGAACAGCGATTAATAAATCAGTGTCACGATCAATTTCTCTAGCTACAATTACTTTTTGTTGGTTCCCACCACTCATACTTCTAG
>JAUVDP010000007.1 GCA_030595255.1 Mycoplasmatota bacterium
AATGGCGGAGTAGGAGAGATTCGAACTCTCGCGCCGCGCGAACGACCTATACCCTTAGCAGGGGCACCTCTTCAGCCAACTTGAGTACTACTCCATTTATGCCAGTTAGCCCTTATATAATATAATATTTTAGGCTAACTGTCAATAAGCTTATTTTAATTATTTTCCTAAGTTTTCTTGGATCATTGTTAATTGTAATCTATGGCGTTTTAAATCAATATCTTTTACCCATACTTTTACAATATCTCCAACACTAACAACATCTAATGGATGTTTAATAAAACTTTTACTTAGTTGTGATATATGAACAAGTCCATCATCCTTAACACCACAATCTACAAATACTCCAAAGTCTACTACATTTCTAACTGTACCCATAAGTTCAGTTCCAACAACAATATCTTCTAATTTTAAGATATCACTTCTAAGTAGTGGCGCAGCCACTTCATCACGAGGATCTCTTAAAGGAGCTACAAATGCTTCTAAGATATCTTCAACAGTGTGAACACCGGCTTCGAATTTAGTTGCTAGTTCTTCTTTGTTTACATTAGCCAATTTTAATTTAAGAGTAGGTTCACCAAGATCTGAAACTTTAATATCTAACTCTTTTAATAAAGCCTTAGCTAACTTATAACTCTCAGGATGTATTCCTGTTTTATCTAAAGGATTTTTACCATTTAATATACGTAAGAATCCAACAGCTTGTTCGTATGCTTTAGCTCCCATTCTAGGAACTTTCTTTAATTCTTTTCTTTCATTAAATTCACCATTGTCTTCTCTGTGAGTAACAATATTTTTCGCTACTGTTTTATTTAATCCAGCAACATATTGTAATAATTGTACTGAAGCAGTATTAACATTAACACCAACCTGGTTTACTGCAGTTTCAACAACAAAATCTAATGAATCACTTAATTTGTTTTGTGCAACATCGTGTTGATATTGTCCTACACCAATACTTTTTGGATCAATCTTAACTAACTCACTAAGCGGATCTTGAAGTCTTCTAGCTATACTTACTGCGCTTCTTTCTTCAACAGCTAATTTAGGGAATTCATCACGTGCTAAGTCACTTGCACTATATACAGAAGCTCCTGCTTCATTAACAATTATGTAATATAATTCTTTATCTGCTTTTTTAATTACTTCGATAATGAATTGTTCAGTTTCTCGAGAAGCAGTACCGTTACCAATAGCAATTACATCAATATTGAATTTTTTAATTGCTCCAAGTACTTTTTTGAATGAATCAATAAGTCTTTCTTTATTAATTCTCTCTCCTGGATATTTTTGATGTGGATAAATTACATCAATAAATGTCATTTTTCCCATTTCATTAACTACGGCTAATTTACAACCTGTACGGTAAGCTGGATCTACTCCTAAAACCATTTTACCTTTCATAGGTGGTTGTAGTAATAAACTTCTTAAATTTTCACTAAAGATATGAATTGCATTATCTTCAGCTTTATCAGTAAATTCACTTCTAAGTTCTCTTTCAATAGAAGGTGCAATTAATCTTTTGTAAGCATCTTTAACAGCTGTTTGAAGATATGGATATACAAATGAATTAATATTTTCAATAATTCCATCTTCTAAATATCTATGAATTCTATCAACTTCTATTGTAATTTTAGTTGATAATACTTTTTCTTTTTCACCACGGTTAATCGCTAAAACACGGTATAACTTAACTTTCTTAAGTGGTTCTTTATATTCATAATAAAGCTCATAAGTTTTCATTTCATCTTTAGCATTTTTCTTAATCTTAGATTCAAGTACACCATTATTAAATGTATAATTTCTAATCCATTTACGGAAATCAGAAAAATCACTAATCTCTTCAGCAATAATATATAAAGCACCTTCAATTGCTTTTTCAACAGTTAAAACTTCTTCAGTAATATACTTTTTAGCTTCTTCTTCAAGTGATCCCTCAGTTGGGAAACTAAAGATATAATCAGATAAAGGTTTTAATCCTTGTTTAATCGCAATAGTTGCTTTTGTTTTCTTTTTCTCTTTGTAAGGACGATATAAATCTTCTACATCAACTAATTTTTCAGCAGCTAAAATCTCATCTTTTAACTCTGGAGTTAGTAATCCTTTTTCATCAATTAATCTAATAACGTCTTCTTTTCTTTTTAACAAGTTTACTTTATATTCATACTCTTTATTAATATCTCTGATTTGTTCTTCATCTAAAGCATCTGTTTGTTCCTTACGATAACGCGCAATGAAAGGAACTGTATTTCCCTCATTTAAAAGGTTTAACACTGTTTCAACTTGTTTTTTTGTAATTTTTAATTTCTTCATTATTTCTAAAACTAATTTCTCATTTATTACCATATTACTACCTCCCTAAAATATAAAAAGCCTCTAAAAGGCTAATTAATGTATTGATATATTCCGTTATTAATTAAATCAAACACTTGTGGAATTTCCACATTTCCAGATGATACATCTACTACAACACCATCAACAATTGTTAACATGGCAGGTGTTCCACCAACACCGTATGTATCTGATAAGTATTGAAAATCATTATTTGATATATCTACAGAATCTAAATAGTATAATTTAATTCCTGCATTGTTATCATTCGCAAACGCAGCTACTTCATCTTTAATTATTTGACAAGCTGAACAAGCATCAGAATATAAATATACTAAATACTCAGATTCATTCATTTCAGTTAAATTAGAAACTTCAAGTGTTTCATTAAAAGTATTGAATAAAACCATACTAATTAATATTACAAAAAATGTAATCGCAAATCCTATCAATACGTATGATAAGAATTTATCATTACTATTTCTTTTATGTCTATTTTTGTATGTTGCCATAAATACCACTCCCAGCTTAATATATTGTATATAAAAATAGTGAAAAAATCAAGTAAAACAACCTTTATTCTACTAATTATATGGTTTGATTCATGTTGTTATATATTTGTAATAATTTTAATGATATAATTTATTTGTAATAGATATTATGTAAGGAGGAATTATGGAAAATACATATGAATTAAAATATTTGAATTTACTCGCAAAAGAATATAAAACTGTTCAAGAAGTAAGTACAGAGCTTATTAACTTAACTGCCATTTTAAACTTACCTAAAGGAACTGAACACTTTATTTCTGATATTCATGGAGAATATGAAACATTTAACCATTTCTTAAAAAATGGATCTGGTGTAATTAGAGGTAAAATTGATATTATTTATCCAAATCTATCAGTTACTGAAAAGAATACTTTAGCTTTCTTTATTTATTATCCTAAACAAATGGTAATAAAATACAAAGAAAAATTAGATAATGAAGCATATTCACCTTTTATAAGAGAACAATTAATTCATTTAATTGAAATCAGCAAATATGTTTCTCAAAAATATACAAAAAGTAAAATACGTAAAAGTTTACCTAAATCTTTTGCTTATATTATTCAAGAACTGCTTTATGAAAGTAGTTCAATGATAGACAAGAAAGCGTATTATAACGCTATATTAGATGCTATTTTTAATACTAAAAGAGAAAGAAGTTTCTTAATAGAGTTATCTTATTTCATTCAAAGATTAACAATTGATAGACTTCATATAGTTGGAGATATCTTTGATCGAGGTCCTAATGCTCATTTAGTTCTTAATAAAATACTAAAATATCATTCAGTTGATATTGAGTGGGGAAACCATGATGTATTATGGATGGGAGCCGCTTCAGGAAGCGAAGTATCAATATGTAATGTATTAAGAATTTCTTCTAGATATAATACTCTAGATACATTAGAAGAGGGATATGGAATTAACTTATTACCTCTTGCCACTTTTGCTAGTAAGTTTTACGGTGATGATCCTTGTATAAGTTTCTTACCTAAAAACGGAACATTAAAAATTGATAAAGATAAAGAATTACTTGTAGCTAAAATGCATAAAGCAATTTCTATTATGCAATTCAAATTAGAACATAAAGTAATAAAAAGAAACCCACATTTTAATTTAGAAAATAGATTATTACTCGATAAAATAGATTATAAAAATAATATAATTACTATCCATAATAAAATATATAAACTAAATGACACTAACTTCCCAACTATAAATTCTTCTTCTCCATATGAACTTACAAAAGAGGAATCAGATATCATTCATCATCTTAGGGAAGCTTTCTTAAATAATGATTTACTTCAAACTCATGTTAAGTTTTTATTCCAAAATGGAGCAATGCATCTTAAATACAATAATAACCTTTTATTCCATGGATGTATTCCTTTAAATGATGATGGGACATTCTCAAGTTTAGTAATAAATAATGAAGAATATCAAGGTAAATCTTTATTTGATAACCTGGATAAAATGGCTAGAGTTGGTTATTTAAATCGTTATAATAAAACAAATATAGATAAAGATTATTTTGTATTTTTATGGCAAGGAGGTAATTCTCCTCTCTTTGGTAAAAAGGCCATGAAGACATTTGAAAGATACTTTATTAATGATAAAATAAGTCATAAAGAAGAAAAAAACAACTATTTCTTACTAAGAGAAGATGAGACTATACTTAAAATGATATACAAAGAATTTGGTATAGACTATAACACTTCTAAAATTATTAATGGACATGTTCCAAATGATATTAGTGTTGGAGATAGACCAATCCTCGCAGGCGGTAGGATATACGCTATTGATGGTGGAATGAGTAAACAATATATGGCAAAGATATCAATTGGTGGATATACATTAGTAAGTGATTCATATATGATATCACTAATCTCTCATGAAAGGTTTACTTCTAAGAATAAGTTAATAGAACAAGAAAGAGATATCATTTCTATTAAACATTCAAGAGATATGAATCTGGATCGAGAATATATGTACAATACTGATAAAGGTGTAGTTTTACAAGACAATATAAATGATTTATATAAGTTATTAGGAGCATATAGAACAGGATTAATAAAAGAAAAACTAAAATAAAGACAGTGCATTTGCACTGTCTTATTCTTTTATACACATAGCTATAACATAGTTCTTAGAATGGGAAATACTCACTTTAACAATATCTTCTGGCATATACTTTGATTCAATATATGGGGCTCCAAATTCATCAGTTAAGATTTCAACATCTACAAAGTTTAGTGGAGTTAAAAACTTCTTATACACCTTAGTATAGGCTTCTTTAGCTGCGAAGCGTCCTGCGATATATTCCAATTTTCTTTGTTCATTACTAATTTTATTATATCTTTCTAATTCTCTATTAGATAATATTCTTTTAATAAATTTATCACTTATTCTTTTTTTAATATCAGCGAATTCAACAATATCTACACCTATCTCTTTACTCATTTAGATCATCCAATATTTGTTGAGCTAAATCATTAATATTCCTATATCTATGATTTAAAGCCGATTTAGATATTCTTTTATTTAATACTTCTTCGCTCATATCTGAAATTTCATTAAGTGACGATTCTGGGAATTTCTTTCTTAAAGTAATAGCTTCTCTCATGCTTTTTGGTAACTTCGTAGTATCTACCATATTTTCAAGAACACTAATATTTCTTAATTGTCTATTTGCTGCATCTAATGTTTTATTTTGATTCGCAATTTCCATATTAATAACTCTTGTGATTGAATTTACAAAGTCTCTTTTAATTCTTTCATCCTCAAATTCAAACAATGCATTAATTGCTCCAGTTACTCTTAGGAAGTCTGCGATTTTCTCTGATTCTTTAATATATGTAATATATCCTCTTTTTTTCTTAATAACTTTTGAGTTTAAATAGAAATACGTCATTAACTCTTGAAGAGCTAAAGCATGCACTTCATCGTTAGAATGAATCTCTAAATGATAACTACTACTCTTTGGTGAATTAATTGATCCAGCTGCGAGGAATGCACCTCTTAAATATGATCTTTTACAACATTCTTTAATTATCAATGTACTTTCAATTGCTTCTTGATAGTTATCAGTATTATTCATTAATCCAAGCTCATTAATAATTTCAGATGCTTTATCTTTAATAATTATTATGTAGATATCATTCTTTTTTAACTTCATTTGTTTCTTTGATACAATATCTACTTCTACCCTATAAAGTTCCTTACTACTTTTAATAACTTTTCTAGCTATTTGAATATTTGTAGTTTGGAATTCTATTCTAAGTCCTTCACTTGAAAGATTAATGTTTCCATTCATCCTTAAAAGAGCTGATAATTCTGCGAGTTTGCAGCATTTATCGGCTATTAAACTTAATAATTCACTTTTAGTGTCAGATGCAAAACTCATAAAATCAAATCCTTTCTTCCAAGTTATTTAATTATATCATTGTAGTAATTAAATGTCTATAATAACAAAAAGGAGCAAAAGCTCCTTTTATTAATTATTTTCTTAATGTTTCAATATATTTAGATACTTCAACTGCAGCAATTGAACCGTCACTTGCTGCTGTAATGATTTGACGTAAGTCTTTTTCAATAACATCACCAATTCCAAATATACCAGGAATATTAGTATGCATTTTTTCATTAACTTGGATATATCCCCATTTATTAGTAATACCTAAATCCTTAACAAGTGTAGTTTCAGGTAAATGTCCAATAAATACGAATGCACCATCACATTTAATATCAGTTTCTTCTTTAGTTTCTGCATGTCTTATTTTAACAGATTCTAATTTGTCTTCTCCATCAAAAGATACAATTTCATATCCTAGTTTAAAGTCCATTTTACCAGTAGCTTTAGCTTGATCTACTGCTTTTGCATCTGCTTGTAATGTAGGAAGAATGTTTACCACAGTTATATGTTTAACCATTTTAGTAAGGTATGTAGCTTCTTCAATAGCGCTATTTCCTCCACCTACAACTACGATATCTAAGTCTTTAAAGAAAGCACCGTCACATATTGCACACCAGCTAACCCCGCGTCCTGTTAATCTTGATTCACCAGGAGCGTTAGTTCCTCTAGGTATTGTACCTGTAGCTATAATTACTGCTTTTGCTTTATAAATTTCGTTACTAGAAGTATGTAATTCTTTTAATTCTCCTAAATCTTTAATCTCTACAACATCACCATATTTATATTCAACACCAAGTTCTTGTGTATGATTAAACATTTTTTCACTAATTTCAAATCCAGTTACTTTACCAAGCCCTGTATAGTTTTCAACTTCATAAGTTGACATCATTTTACCACCAGGAGCGGCTTTTTCTAACATTAGCGTCTTTAAATTAGCACGTTGTGTATATAGAGCTGCGGTCATTCCACCAGGTCCAGCGCCTATAATTATAACGTCATATTGTCCCATATCTTTTACTTCATTATTCATACTACTCATCATAATAAATCACCTCGTTTTATATTATAAAACATTTTCTTCTATAGTATTAGAGTTTTGCTCTTCTATTTCAGCTAAAGCTTCGTAATACTTCGGTTGTTTAAATATTGTTCGGTTAATTACTAAGAATACAATTCCACCAGCTATCATTATTAAAGAGATAATTTGAGCTGTTCTTAATCCTGTATCACCTATATAAAGTGAATCTGTACGCATTGCTTCAATAAAGAATCTTCCAACACTATACCAAATTAAGTAAAATCCAATCATATCACCAGTTCTAGTTAATTTAGTTCTTCTCAATATTAAAATTATAATAAATCCAATTACATTCCAAATTGATTCATATAAGAATGTTGGATGATAATATCTTAATCCATCAGGACCATATAAATACATATTATTAGTTATATAATCAGGTAAATGTAGTGTATCTGATAAGAATTCACGTTGTTCATCTAAAGATAAATTACCAGCGCCACCTATTACTCCACCGTGAGCTTCTTGATTAAAGAAGTTACCCCATCTACCAAATGCTTGAGCAATTAAAAACCCTGGAGCCATTAAGTCAAAGACTTTAAATACATTAATCTTCTTATAGTGAGTATATATAATGACACTTACTAATGCAGTTAGGAAACCACCATGGATAGCAAGTCCTCCTTCAGAGATATTAATTATTTTCATTAAAGTATCTCCAACACTACCTGGTACATAAAATCTACTCCACTCAAACGCAACATACCATAGTCTTGTACCTGCTATTGATAACGGAACAATAATTATAGCTCCATCAATAATAGTTTCACCACTAATACCTAACTTCTTACCTTCTTTAATACCTAGTAATATAGCGATTGCGAGTCCTAGTAAAATCATTAAACTATATTTTTGCCATTGGAAAAAACCCAAATCTATAAATATATCTGATAACGGCTGAAATTCATGCATAACTTAGTACCTCTACTTTACTTTCTTTTTTTGTTTTATGTGCGAGTCTATTTTATCTACAAATTCTTTAGCAGAATCTGTTCCTAAAAACTTTAATCTTGAATTCATAGCTGCAACTTCTACTAAAGAAGCGATATTTCTACCTGGAGATACTGGAATTCTAACAACTGAAACCTCAGTATCAAAAAGGTGCATAGTTTCATCAGCTATCCCTAAACGATCATAATCTTTTTTAGGATCCCATTGTTCTAATTCTACTATTAACATTACTTTCTTGTTTTCTTTATATGCTTTAGCTCCAAATAACTTAACTACATTTAATATCCCAATACCTCTGATTTCTAAGTATTCTTTTAATAAATCAGGAGCTTCTCCTACTACTGTACCAATAGCTTTTTGATAGCAATCAACTCTATCATCAGCTACTAATTGATGTCCTCTTCTAACTAATTCAAGTGCAACTTCACTTTTCCCAAGTCCACTCTTTCCTCTAATTAAAACACCAATACCACTTATATCAACTAAAGTACCATGAAGACTTAATCTTTCACTTATTTTACTATTTAAATACTGAAATAAGCTACTAATAAGCTCACTAGATGTTTTTTTAGCTTTTAAAACAGGAATATTATACTCATTCCCTTTTCTAATAAAGATATCAGGAACTTCTCCATTTAACGAGAAAATAAATACCGGAGGTTTTCCTTTAAATAACATATCAACTCTAGTTTCTTGTTCTTCATGAGATATCCATCCAAGGAAAGTAACTTCTTTACTTCCAAGTACTTGAATCCTTACACTTTCATAAAAATCAAAAAGACCAGCAAGTTCAACTCCTGGACGTGATACTTGAGGAATCTCAATTACACTATCAAGTCCTTGTTTACCAGCTAAAACTTTAAATTTATAATCTTGACACAAATCTTTAACAGTTAATTCCATCTATAATCACCTCAAGTTCCTTTTACGGAAATTTTGTCTTAACATAGTACTTAAAATATATCTAATAATAGTAAATAATCCTACAAATACAACAAATAATGTTTCATTAATAAAGTCTATTGATCTAACAAACAAGTACTGGTCTAGTACAAAGAATATAGCTACATATCCAAAGAAGAAAATAAAACCTAGTGACTTAACAATAAATTGAAAATGATTCATTAATATATATATACGATAATATGTTTCAATAATTGTATAAGTTAAAACAAATAACGCTATATAAGTAATATTATCATAAGTCGCAAAATTAAAGACCTCAATCAATAAGAAAGTTAAAGTAAGATTGAATATCAAGTTAAATACGAAGTTA
This sequence comes from Mycoplasmatota bacterium, assembly GCA_030595255.1. Classification (GTDB taxonomy): domain Bacteria; phylum Bacillota_I; class Bacilli_A; order Izemoplasmatales; family Izemoplasmataceae; genus JAFGXW01. The sequence goes on from JAUVDP010000007.1 coordinate 9,595, forward strand.
ATATATACATTATGATGAAAAACACCGCCAAACTCTATGGCAATGAACCCTTTTTTCTTTTTAGCTCCTAAATCTTCTTTATTAGCTTTTTCAAGTTCTTGAATAGCTTTTAAAAGACTTTCTAATTCTTTTTTCTCTTCCTCAGAAGGAACTAATTCATCTTCAATCTTCTCTTCTTCAGTAATTGGATCTTTTTCCATAATTCTACACCTCTAATACTTTTTTCAAGTAATACCCCGTATAACTATCTTTATTATTACTTACTTCTTCAGGAGTACCTGTCGCTATAACCATACCACCCATATCTCCACCTTCGGGTCCTAAATCAATAATATTATCTGCGACCTTAATTACATCGAGATTATGTTCAATAATTATAACAGTAGCACCTAAATCAACGATATGATTAATTACTTTTAATAACCTTTTAACATCATCAGTATGAAGCCCAGTTGTTGGCTCATCTAAAATGTATAACGTGTTTTCAGTTATACGTTTATGAAGTTCTTTAGCTAACTTAACACGTTGTGCTTCCCCACCACTTAAAGTAGTTGCTGGTTGTCCTATTTTTAAATATCCAAGACCAACATTATTCAATGTAGTTAACTTATTAAAAGCCTTAGGAATATTCTTAAAGAATACCACTGCTTCTTCAATAGTCATTTTTAAGACATCACTAATATTTTTACCTTTATACTTAACTTCTAATGTTTCAGAATTATATCTTTTACCATTACATACTTCACAAGGTACATAAACATCAGGTAAGAAATGCATTTCTATTTTAATTAATCCGTCTCCACTACATGTTTCACATCTTCCACCTTTAACATTAAAGCTAAATCTACCTTTTTTATATCCTCTAAGCTTAGCTTCATTAGTTAAAGCAAACATATCTCTAATATCATCAAATACACCAGTATAAGTTGCAGGATTACTTCTTGGAGTTCTCCCAATAGGTGATTGATCAATATTAATTATCTTCTCAAAGTTCTTTGTACCTTCTAAGGTATCAAAATCTCCTTGTTTCTTCTTTTTACGATAGATCTGATTAGATAGACCTTTATACAAACATTCGTTTATAAGACTGCTTTTACCACTACCTGAGACACCTGTGACTACAGTTAAAATACCTTTAGGTACTTTAACATCAATATTCTTTAAATTGTTTTGTCTAGCACCTTTTATTTCAATATATCCGTTATCATGTGATCTTCTTGAATCAGGAACATCTATTTTTTTTCTACCTGAAAGATATTCGCCAGTAATACTTTTTCTTGATTTTAAGATTTGATTTACTGTCCCTTGGAAAATAACTTCTCCACCCATTGAACCAGCACCTGGACCTATATCAATAATTTGATCAGCTTCATACATTGTCTCTTCATCATGTTCAACAATAAGTAATGTATTTCCAAGATCTCTCATTTTCTTTAAAGTGTTAATTAGTTTTTTATTATCTCTTTGATGAAGCCCTATACTAGGCTCATCAAGCACATATAATACCCCAGTTAATTGAGAACCGATTTGTGTAGCTAATCTAATTCTTTGACTTTCTCCACCACTTAGTGTCGCAGCTTGTCTTGATAAAGTTAAATAGTTTAATCCAACATTTTCTAAAAATGACAATCTTCCAATTATCTCTTTTAAAACCATTTCACTTATTTTTTTATCTGTCTCATTTAATTCTAAATTTTCTAAGAATTTAATAGTCTCTTTAATAGAAAAATCAGTTAAATCAATAATATCCATTCCACCAACTTTAACACTTAAAGCTTTTTCATTTAACTTCTTACCATTACATACAGTACAAGAGATTTCACTCATGTATCCTTCAATCCAATCTCTCATAAAACGAGAGGTAGTTTCCATATAACGACGTTCTAAGTTGTTAATAACACCTTCGTAAGTTCCATTTTTTTCATGTTTATAACTATCTTCAGTATGTCCACCAAAAGAAAACTTAATTTTAGCTTTACTACCATAAAGGATTACATTTAAATCCTTTTTCTTCATATCACATACAGGTATATTTAAATCAATATTATGATGATTTGCGGTTTGTCTTAACAAACTAAAAGTGTATGTTTCAGTATTTTGCCAGCCCTTAATAGCGCCACCTTCTATTGATAAATGCTTGTCAGGCATTAATAAATCTGGATCTATATGTCTTTTATGTCCTAGTCCATTACATTCAGCACAAGCTCCGTAAGGTGCATTAAATGAAAATAATCTAGGTTCTAAATCTCCAATACTAAAATCACAATGAGGACATGCATATTGTTCACTAAATACATGTATTTCATCATTAATTAATACATTAGCTTTACCTTCACCAAGACCAGTTGCTGTTTCTAAACTTTCGAATAATCTAGATCTAATACCTTCTTTAATACGTAATCTATCAACCACTGCTTCAATTGTATATCTTTTATTTTTATCCATTTCAATGTCTTCATCTAAATCGTAAATTACAGAATTTACTCTGACTCTAACATATCCATCTTTTTTTAATTGTTCAAATATTTTATAGTGTGTTCCTTTTCTTTCTTTAACTAAAGGTGCGAGTATTATTACTCTACCTTCAGCGACTTCTAGCACTTTATTAGTCATTTGTTCAATACTTTGGCTAGTTATTTCAACTCCATGAGTTGGACATATTGGTTTACCTATTCTAGCATATAACAGTCTTAAGTAATCGTATATCTCAGTAACAGTCCCAACAGTTGATCTAGGATTCTTTGAAGTAGTCTTTTGATCAATACTAATCGCAGGACTTAATCCTTCAATACTTTCTACATCAGGTTTTTCCATATTACCAAGAAACTGTCTAGCATAAGCACTTAAGCTTTCAACATATCTTCTTTGTCCTTCTTTATATATAGTATCAAATGCTAAAGAAGACTTACCACTACCACTTAAACCTGTCATTACAACAAGTTTGTTTTTAGGTATACGTAAGTCAATATTTTTTAAGTTATTCTCTTTTGCACCTTTGATAATAATTTCATTCAACATATAAATCACCTATCTATTAAATCTTTAAATTCCTCTTCAGTTAATACTTTAACACCAAGACTTAATGCCTTAGTTAACTTACTTCCAGCGTCAGTTCCTGCGACTACATAATCAGTTTTTTTACTAACACTTCCACTTACTTTACCACCTTTTGATTCAATTAAGGATTTAGCAACATCTCTTTTATATATTTCTAGTTTACCAGTTAAAACAAATGTTTTACCACTAAACTCAACCTTCTGAACTACATTACTTCTATATTCCATATTTAATCCTAAATCAGATAAATCATTAATTAATTTAATGTTATCTTCATTTCTAAAGTAATTAACTAAGCTTATCGCGATTACTTCTCCAACTTCATCAATATCAATTAAAGTATCTTTATCTAATTTAAACATATCAAACATATTTGTAAAGTTAGTTGCAACTACTTTAGATACTTTTTCACCAACATGTCTTATTCCAAGACCAAACATTAGTTTATCCATATTCTTATTTTTACTTATTTCTATATTTTCTAAAAGTTTATCAATACTTTTAACTCCAAATCCTTCTTTAACTATTAATTCTTCTCTTCTATCTTTTAATAAATAGATATCTTTTATAGAATTTAAGAATCCATCATTATAAAACTGTTCAACTATTCTAATACCAAGACCTTCGATATTCATTGCTTTTCTTGAAGCAAAGTGAATTAATCCTTCAGTTTTCTTCGCATCACATTCAGGGTTTGCGCAGTAATGACCTGATTCTCCAGGTTTTCTTGATAACTCACTTTTACAAACTGGACAATTCTTTATCATTTCAAATCTAATACTATTTTCTTCTCTTCTATTAACTACAACTCTAACAACTTCAGGAATAATATCTCCTGCTTTTTTAATAACTACATAGTCGTTTTCTCTAATATCTTTATCCACAAAATAGTCTTCATTATGAAGAGTAGCACGTGATACTGTACTACCTTGAACTATAACTGGGTTTAAATTAGCAACAGGTGTAATTTGTCCTGTTCTACCAACTTGGAATGTAATACTATTTATCTTAGTAATAACTTCTTCAGCTGGGAATTTAAAAGCTATAGCCCACTTAGGGCTTTTAGCTGTATATCCTATTTTACTATATTGATTCATATCATTAACTTTAACTACTATTCCATCAATCTCATATAATAAATCATTTCTTTTTTCTGTGTATTCTAAAATATAATCAATAACTTGATCTATATTTCTACATACTTTACTTAGTGGATTTATTTTAAATCCTAAATCCTTTGCATAGTTTAAAGCATCAGTATGACTATTTAAATCATGATTACTAGGACTTATTATACTATAAATAAACATATCTAAATTTCTAGAAGCTGCAACTTTGCTATTTAACTGTCTAACTGAACCTGCAGCGCAATTTCTAGGGTTTTTAAATAATTCTTTTCCAAGTCTTTCTCTTTCATGATTAGCCTTTTTAAAAGACTTTTTACTCATAAAGATTTCTCCTCTAACTTCAAAATTTTCTAAGTACTCAATCTTTAAAGGAATTGTATTTATCGTCTTAACATTATTTGTAATATCCTCACCAACAACACCGTTTCCACGTGTTGCCCCAAGTACTAAACTACCGTTTTCATATTTAATACTTCCTGCGAGTCCATCTATTTTTAATTCAACATTATAAGTAACACTACCAACTGCTTTAATGATCTTTTCATCAAAAGACCTTAAATCTTGTTCATTAAAAGCATTTGAAAGACTCATCATAGGTACATCATGAGTAACTTTAGTAAACTTATCTAAAACAGCGCCTCCTACACGCATAGTAGGTGAGTCGCTTGTTTTAAATTCAGGATTATCTTCTTCGAGTTTAATAAGTTCATGGAGTAATGCATCAAATTCCTGATCAGATACACTTGGGTTATCTAAATTATAGTATTCATAACTATATTTAACTAATAGCCCCTTTAATTCTTCAATTCTTTTTATAATATCCATAAAATCACCATACCTATTATATCATAATATAATTAAATCTTCTTAATTGCGTTATGGTCCTTTTTAAAAATTTTAACTCCGTGAGGATGAGAAAACGCAATTTTACAATTTTCCCCAACTAAACTAATAATAGTTCCTTCACCATATTTATTATGAAAAATCTTATCAGCCTTATTTAGATCATTCTCTTGATAATTATCCAAATTAGCCTTTCTTTGTCTTATTGAAGCAACATTTTTAGGTAATACTCTATTTGTTCTTTGTGATACTTTAAAAGTACTACTAGCCTTTTTTCCATTAGTTCTAAATCCACTAGGTCTACTTGTGTATGCTTCATATCCTTCAATACTAAGCAACTCATCATCAATCTCTTTAACAAACAAACTTTCAACAGTATGTTTGTTTTCTCCATACAAGTTTCTAACATTAGCGTTAGTTAAGAATAACAACTCTTTAGCTCTTGTTACTGCGACATACATTAATCTTCTTTCTTCTTCTAACATATTTGCTTCATTCGCTCGAATCATTGGGAATATCCCGTTTTCAAGTCCTATTACAAAGACAACTCTAAATTCTAACCCCTTCGCAGAATGTACAGTCATCAAGGTTACTCTATTATCATAGTCCTCATTATTCTCATCACTCTTCAAACTGATATCTTCAAGCAAGTATAAAAGCATGTCTTGTTTGCTTGATTGTGTGTAAATGCTTTGATTTTCATGTAAAATTGACTTAAATTCGAGTAAATTACTGTATCTGTCCTCAAATTTCTCATCCTTTTTTAAAGCCTTTAAGTATCCTGAATCACTTAATATATAATCTACAAAGTCATTAAGGGGTAAAATATCAAACTGTTTTCTATAATCTATAATACTCTCTTTAAATAACATTAACTTATTACTTACACTCTTTCCAAGAAATTCACTACTTTTATCAATTGCTTCAAATATATTAAGATCATATAAATACATATAGTCTTTTATCTTATTCAACGTCTTTTTACCTATTCCACGTCTTGGATTAGAAATTGCTCTTTCAAAACTAAAGAAGTCAGAAGAACTAAGAATCATCCTTAAATATGCGATAAAGTCCTTTATCTCTCTTCTTTTATAAAAACTAGTATTACCTACTATCCCATAAGGGATATGCTTACTTAAGAAGTTATCCTCAAACATTCTAGATAAGTTATTCATTCGATATAGAATAGCAAAATCACTAAATTTATATCCTTGTCTAGTTAATTTTAGTATCTTCTTAGAAATATACTCAACTTCATCCCTTTCAGTTGCGCCTTTATATTTAACAATACTTTCTCCAGAACCTTTACTAGAAAATAGTTTCTTCTCAATTCGATTATTATTATTTTGAATTATCTGATTTGCAGCTTTTAAAATATTGTTTGTGCTACGGTAATTTTCCTCTAATAAGACAATATGGTAATCTGGGTAATCTTCTCTAAACTTAGTGATATTCTTAATGTTAGCACCTCTAAAAGCATATATACTCTGGTCCTCATCACCAACTATGAAGATATTTCTATTTTTACCTAGTATTAAAGATACAAGTTCATATTGAACGTTATTAGTATCTTGAAATTCATCAACTAATACATATTGAAATTTATCATTATATATCTTTTGTATATCAGGAAATTGTTTAAATAAATCAATAGTAAGTAACAATAAATCGTCAAAGTCTACCAAGTTATTATTAAATAAATACTTTTGATATTCATCAAATATATTTGACACTAAATCATCACTATAGATATCACTCTTATTTTTCATTTTAGAAATACTGGTTCTAATCTTCTTTAATTCCTTTTGATCTGCTTCAGGCTTCTCTTCCTTTAAAATATCCTTGATAATCTTTTTAACATCATCATCATCAATAATTTGGAAGCCTCTTTTATAACCCAATAACTCAATATGGAATCTTAAGATTTTAGCACAAAAAGCATGGAATGTACTTATCCACATTTCACTTAATTTATGGTCTGTAAGGTTAACTACTCTTTCCTTCATTTCTCTCGCAGCTTTATTAGTAAAAGTAATTGCTAGAATATTACTAATATCCACGTTTTTTTTCTTTATTAAATAAGCAATTCTTGTAGTAAGAACGCTTGTTTTACCGCTACCTGCGCCAGCAATTGCCATTACAGGACCCTCTGTCATAAGGACCGCTTCTCTTTGTTTTTCATTTAAATTTTCTAGTAAATTACTCATCTAATCACCTACTTAAATTATACCAAAAAAAGCACTGAAAAGATAGTGCTTTACTAATCAAATTTATATCAATTTATATAAGTGTTTCTTTAAATCTATTTTCTTGTTTATTACATCAATTCCTTCACCTGACAACATCTCTGCTTGAATATATCCAGGTTCTCCAGTTAATGAAATTATCCCTTTAGAATTAATAACTCTATGCCAAGGTAAATTGTGTTTTCTACTCATTGAATGAAGGATCCTACTAACTTGTCTAGCTCCGCGTGGATTATTAGCAAGAGCTGCTATTTGTCCATAAGTCATTACTTTACCGCTTGGTATCATTTTAATTATCTCTAATACCTCTTCAGTAAACTTTGTCATAAAATTACCTCCTAACTGTTACATGTATATAATAACAAATAAAAGAAAATAAAAAAAGCTGAATAAATTCAGCTTTTAATTTTGAAATTAGATACTTTCGATGTTTGATGCTTGAGGACCTTTGTCCCCGTCAACAACGTCAAAAGATACTCTTTCATTTTCGTCTAAACTTTTGAATCCGTCTTTTTGAATTTGTGAGTAATGAGCGAAAATGTCTTGCCCTTCATCAGTAGTAATAAATCCGTATCCTTTTTCAGAATTAAACCATTTAACTTTACCAGTCATGTTTGTTACCTCCATATTTTATTTGTTCCTTACTGCAAATACTGCTTTATAAAATATAAAAGTAACTTGGTTAATTTTCATTTTATTACATTATTTGATTTTTCAGGTCTATTACATAATACACTATACAAATCAAATTGCAAGCGAATTGTATATTTATTTCTTCTTAAATGAAGAACGTAGCGAAACTATGCGGTTAAATACTAGTTTATCTTTTGTACTATCAGGATCAACACTATAATAACCATTCCTTGTAAATTGGAATCTATCATGAATCTTAGGATTAATGTCTTTTTCAAAATATCCATGTTTAACAATTATTGAATTAGGATTTACTTTTTCAATAAAAGGAACATCCTTATCTTCAAAATCTAAGATTAAATCTTCGAATAATCTAAATTCAGCTTCTACATTGTTAGTACCATCAACAAAATGGATATTACCATTAGGTTTTCTTTCATTAAATCCAGATCCTGATTTAGTTATTGGATCATAAGTACAGTTAACTTGAATGATCTTACCAGATTCATCTTTAACAATACTATTTGCTTTAACAAAATAAGCATGCATTAATCTCACTTCAATCCCTAAAGCAAGGCGTTTCCACTTCTTATTAGGTTTTACTTCAATGAAGTCTTCTCTTTCAATATAAACAGTTTTACTAAAAGATATTTGTCTAGTACCTAACTCAACATTCTCTCTATTATTTTCAGCTTCTAAGTATTCAACTTGTCCTTCTGGATAGTTATCAATAACTAATTTTAAAGGATCAAGTACTGCGTTTACTCTTGGAGCTTCTAACTTTAAAGTTTCTCTAATAATTTGATCTAACATATCTATTGATGTTTCACCTTGAGTTTTAGGTAATCCAACTGAATATATAAAATCTCTTATAGCTATTGGTGGAACTCCTCTTCTTCTAAGTCCACTCAAAGTAATTAATCTAGGGTCATCCCATCCACTAACTACACCGTTATCCACTAAATCTTTAATATATCTTTTGCCAGTAACTTTATGTGCCATAATTAATTTACCAAATTCAATTTGTCTTGGCACATCTTTCATTTCTGTATTTTCTACAACCCAATCATATAAAGGTCTATGGTCTTCAAACTCTAAACTACATAAACTATGTGTAATCCCTTCAATTGCATCTTCAATAGGATGTGCATAATCATACATTGGATAGATACACCATTCATCTTTAGTATTATGATGATAAGCTCTTTGTATTCTATATATTACAGGATCTCTTAAATTCATATTAGGGCTTTCCATATCAATCTTCGCTCTTAAAACACGAGACCCATCAGGAAACTTCCCTTCTTTCATACCTATAAATAATTCTAAGTTCTCTTCAATACTTCTATCTCTATAAGGACTATTCTTCCCTGTATTAGTTAGATTACCGCGGTATTCTCTAATTTCCTCCGCAGTTAAATCATCTACAAAAGCTTTACCTTTTTTTATTAAAACTAAAGCTCTATTATACATTTCTCCAAAATAATCACTCGCAAAATAAAGGTTATCCCACTTACAACCAAGCCAAGCAATATCTTCTTTAATCGCTTCAACAAACGATACATCTTCCTTCACAGGATTTGTATCATCAAAACGTAAATTGAAATTACCTCCATGTAATTTAGCCATTGAGTAATTTGTGATAATAGCTCTTGCATGTCCTAAGTGTAAAAAACCGTTAGGTTCAGGTGGAAATCTAGTAACAGCTTTCTTATGTTTTCCACTTCTTATATCTTCTTCGATTATTGTATTTATAAAATGACTTACTTCCATTTTATTCACCCATTTCTATAGTTTTATTGTTAATAGTGTAAATATTCAAAATAGGCTAACCTGCTGGACTTTCATATGAATCACCTCTATGTATATGATATTCTATATAATAACACAATAAATAGCAATATAAAATCGAGAAAAACTATTTTTTCTCGATTTTTTCTTTGATTTCTTTAAATTGATTAATACTATCTTCAAAAACACCACTTTTTTTACTAAGCCACCCATAAAATCTTTCATCATCTAGTACTTCTTGAGATATTACATCAATTTCTAAATAATGATTATTAAGATAATTAATAAAATCCTCAACTTTTGTATATTTCTTATTTCTAAATATATATACCTTTTGATCTTTGATGTTAGAGAACTTTGTTTCCTTGTTTTTTTGTCTTCTTGATTTTTTCTTATCTTTAATTGGCTTTTCTTTAATCTTTTTATTATCTTTCTTGCTTTTTTCAAAGTAAGAACTAAGTTCTTTCTTATCTTTTACATCTTCTTTTAAGTCTTCTTTTGCTTCTTTATTAACTCGCGCTTCTTTGAGAGAGGTAATTTCTATTTCATCTTCATCAACTACGCATTCAGTAGTTGGGTCATTATCATAGTAAGTGAATTTACCAACAACTAATTCTTCTGATTCAGGTACTTCAATCTCAAATTCATCATTAATTATATTAACTTCTTGGATAGTTTCAGTTTCTTTTTCAACTTCTTCTATTTCTTCTTTTTTATCAGATTTAGGTTCTTCTTTAGAAGTAGCTACAATTATCTCTTCTTCAAATATAACTTCTTTTTTCTTTTTCTTCTTAAACATTGATTAACCCCCTCATAATCGCAAATCCCACACCTATAAATCCTAGGTTAAATAAGAATGCAAGTAAGAATAGTAATCTTATATATGTCATAAATCTCGAATAATTTTTAGTCATCCAGTCATATTTCTTTTCCACCATTTTAACGTAATTTTTGAATTTATCCATTAATATTTCAGGTCCTATTAAAGTTTTAAGTTCTAACTTACTTTTTTTAGGTTTCTTAACAACTAAATCTACATAATCTTCTAATATCCCTGATTGTTTTAATCTAGCGTTTTTCATATCATTATCCCATTTATCAAATGTTTTAACAGCATACTTATTCTTTTCGCCTCTAACATCTCTAATTAGTCTTGAGAACGAGTTATTTAAAACAGCATACAACACAAACAATAATATCGTAAACACTCCATATAAGCTATACCAAGGCACATCATAAAGTAATTGATTCCAGTCTACTACAAAGTCACTTATAAAAGATACAAAAGAAGGTTGTAACGTTGCTGGATTTTTAAATAGTAACATATTCACAAAAGCGATTAAAATAGCTAGTAAAAACATTATTTTACTAGGTTTATGATATTTTCTACTCTTTTTAGGTAAAGCAATAATCATATGTCTTAAGTTTTCCATGCTTCTAATACTAGATTCACGGTATTCTTCTACCCATTTATCTAAAATATCGTATAAAATACTTTCCTTATTTACTTCATTAAACTCTTTTAGTACTAAGAACTCTTTTAAAGTAATTTCTTCTTCTAAAATATCAGTATGTTTTACTTTAAATTGGTCCATACTAACAACATCATCTCCCCAATCAGATCTATAAGTTAGGGGATTTCTACTAAAATAATCAAGATTTTCTTCATACAAGTAATGGCTAACTATTAAATCAGCATATTTCTTAAACTTATATAAATCAAGATTTCCAGTTTCTTCATACTTAACTTGCATTTTGAGTTTGAATTTTTCTACATCATAATTATTTAACTCAAGTAACAGCATTAACTCTTCACTAGGTTTCATTTAGTCCCCTCCTCTCTATCTAATTAGGCTTCTAACTCTTTGTCTAAATTCCATACTAAACAATTCGTATTCATCATCTGCAAGAATACGCATAGCTTCAATAGAAATTTGTCCATCGTCATACATTTGTTCTAAAAGTGTATAGTTAGTTGCTTCATCAATCACATTAAATGCGAATTGATCAGCAAACATTGATATAACTTCTTGTGTTATTACATTATCTTCAACTGATTGATTTGCTTTTTCTAAGAACTCTCTCATTTTGACAGAGTCATAAATAATAGCTTCATTCTCATCATCAACCATTAAATAAGCTTTAAATAGGATATCAGTAACTAAGAATCTCATATTAAATATTTCTTGTAAGAATCCCCCGTCTTCATCAGTTTCGGGGCAAATATAAACATCTAAATTAAGATTACTATTATCTTCTCCCATACAAAACCTTGCAGCATCGTTAAACACTGCGGAGAGTATTGGAGTATTACTTAAAGTATCGTATATATCAAGATGATACTTCATTACACTTATTCCAATTTTAAAGACCATTGATAAGTTACCTTCTAAACTATTAGCTATATCTTTATAATATAGATCATATTCATCAACTAACTCTTTTGTACTAGCTAAAATATCTAATACTTCTTTATAATCCTCAAATTCATCTACAAATCCACCAGCTTCATAATCATATTTATATTGTAATATAATCCATGAAACGCTATCTCCTTCAAACAAGGTAGTAACAATGTTTAAAGCATCTGAAGTAAAGTCATAATCAGTTACCAAATCTGTATTAATGTTAGTACATCTATTGGATGAAAGTTCGATTTCATCAAGTGGTACAGTATCTATATTATCCATAGTACAAGTGAGCCAGGATGTAAAAACATCATAACTAACAATGCTCATTTGTGCTAAGTATAATTTACTTTCTAATTCTTCATCGCTAATATCTGTGACTATTAAGTCATAGTTATTTTTAAAACTAACAATAACCTCTGAAATATCACTTCCACTACCTTCTGAAGCCATTATCCCATCTAATTCTTCAATATACCAAGTAAGTAATCCTCTATGATTTTTAAAGTTTACACCATAAGATCTTAAATTATCTGAAATATCAATTTTATTTTCATATAAAGCTAAATCTGCGATAGCTTCAGTAACTTCTGCTGATTCAGTTATTACAGAAGGTTCAGTGAGTGCACCTTCATGGATATATCCACTTGGTGTAACTACACTAAATGTTGGTCTATTTAAAATAAATGTATCTGTGAATGTTCCTCCACTAGTAATTGTATCTACTTTGTTATCAACATAAGTAAACGCAGCATCCATATAATCATCTAAATCGTCTAAATAAGCTTGATATAATAATGAATAATCATAATCAATAACATCTTTATCATAAGCTACAAGTAAAGTTTCATATTCAGCAACTAACTCTTCCATAGCTGTTAATTCAGATTCAAATTCATTTTCTAATACTAATAAATCTAAGTATAAATAGTCACTTGTACTAGTTTTAGTAACAAGTATTAATGAAACTCCTAAATAATTTGATGCAGATAGGTTTTCACCGAAGTAATCAAAGTACTCATCATCAAGTAGTTGTTTAGAAGAACTACTAAATTCAGGGTATACATCAATCATAAAGCTAGTTTCATAAGAATCACTACCAATATATAACTGTTGGTAATCATAAATAGCATCATTATAATATCCTTCAATACCATCAACTGACATTAATTGTTGGAAATCTTCAGCTTTATCTGCTAATCCCTTTATTGGAACTGCCTTTTCCGCAGTTCTCGCAATTCTTGAAAATGGTGGAGGATGTTCCAATACAAAATTAGTTAATCCTGCTTCACCACCTACAATATTTAATGAAAATGCAGGTAGGATAATGAAATATACTAATACATATCCATTAATAAACGCGAATAAAGCACCTAAGTAGTTATTCTTTTTACCTAGTTTAGCCCTCATATTCTCATTTAAAACATATCTTCTAGCATAGATAGATAATAAGAATACTCCAAGGAACAACATAATATATGTAAATATATATGCAAATACCATCTCAATAGTATTCTTAAATGCCGGCAAGTATGTATCTATAACTTCAAAGAAGAATGTAGACTTAAGTGGTACATACATTAATGTAGTTATATAGCTACCTAAGTAGTAAATTACCATGAAAGGAAGTATTAAGTTGATTGATAATCTAATTTGTTTGTGTCCACCAGAAAGATACCCATATACTAGATATGAGATGAATATCATTCCTAAAACAATATCAAAATTAAAGTCATACTGAATACTTGGAATCATAATGAATTCCCCCCTAAAGTAATAAACTATCAAGAAAAACCCTTGGTTACCTAAGGGTTTTTCTATATGTGGGTTATATTATTATATTATTTAAATTATGTCTTTATGGAGTTTCTGAGAATAAGTCTTCGTAGTCATCAAATATACCTTCAGGTATTAAAGCTTCAAATGTTTCTAAGAAAGCTACTTGAGTTTCTGGATCAAGTTCTTCGAAACTTTCAAACATTTCAGTAATTTGTTCTGCATCTGGGTTAGTTGCTGGATCATCATCATTTAATAAATCTTGAAGTTCAACAACACTTTCATAAACATCTTGTTCAGGTCCTTCTGTAGTTGTATCTAAAATAGCTTCTAGATCATCTATTAATTCAGGACTACCAACAACGTCTTGTAATGCTGTAGTGAAGTCTTCAATTACGTCTGCGTATACAGAGTTAACTGTAATAACTAGTTCGATTCCATCTTCAACTAATAAGATTCCATCAACACTAACAGTACCATCATCAGCATCTGCAGAACCATCATTCATTACTGAAGATAATCTTTCAACACTAATAATTAATGTACCATTTTCATCAAATTCACCAAATTCAACATCTCCAAGATCAGCAAATACTTGTTTAAATGCTTCTAAATCTAAAATACTTAAATAGTCTCCATCTGATTCTCCATCATCTTTACCGAATGTAATTTCAGCAAATTCAAACATTAATTGTGAATCATCTAGTGGATCAGATACATCAGTAGCTCTTATTTGAAGCATGCTGTCAATTCCAGCTATTTTAAACAATGCGTTTATATATATTTCCTCAGGAGCTAAATCGAACCAAATTGCTTTTAATCCGATATCTAAAACTTCAATTTCTCCTGTAGTTAAGTTTTCATATTCATAAGTAGTTCGTGTATCTTCGAATCCTGAAGCACCATAATAGATTAATTTATTGAACGTTTGTTCAGTAATAACAAAGTCTCCACCTACTAAAGCGTAGTTAAAGATATATTCAGTAAATTTATCTGCTAAATAAGTTTCTGGATTAAATGAATCTACGTCAAATTCTCCGATTACTTCTACACCTTCAACTAATTCTTTAAAGTGCATATCATATAAGTACTCAGGAATAACTTGTTCATCACTATTTTTAAATTTTGAAATTCCAGCAGTGAAAACAAATTCTTCTTCAACTAATTCAAAACTAAGTAAGTTATTATCAAATATAATTGATAATACTTCTTGAGCTAATTGAGCTTGAGCATCAGGTTCTACACCTTCCTCTGAAGCCATTTGCTCTAATATCTCATCTTTTTGTAATGTATAAGTTAAATTAGCAACATCTAATTCACCAACTGGTACATCATCTGATATATCATCAAAATCTACTTGATCGATTTGTTTATCAATTGTTGAAATAATTGATGAAATTAAGCTACTAGGAATTGGTAAGTTACCAATTTGGATTTTATCAAACTTAAGAACATATTCATTTGCTTCATCTTGTAAGATAAAATGTGTTTCCATAATTGTTTTGTATGTAATACCTTCATTAATATCTACTTCAAGGAATACATTAAGAATAAATTTGTCTTGTGCAAATTCAACCCAAACTCCAACAACTCTTAAACTAATATCAAATCCTTCGACTTGAACTGGTTCAGCAAAAATATAATTACATGAATCCTCTACACAGTCATCAGTTGGCATGTAGTCTGGATTTACATCAGGTTGTCTAATTGCTTCAAAGATAGCAGTATTGATAATATCTTGACTTAAATTAAAAATCATATCATCAGTAGCCCCGCTTTCTACATCATCAATTGACATAGTTAATTCTTCGTATAACATGTCTTTCGCACTAGCACCCTCTACATATAGATGAGTAGGCATGTGAGTATCACCTGTTCCATCATACATAAGTGTTGCAACTAATGCTGGTGTCCCTAAAATAAACAACACCGGAATAAAAATAGCCATAAATAATCTTCTCATTAAAAATCTCCTCCATTCGTTATTTCGAATATAACCCAATTATATAGAAAATATGTGAATATTTTATGAATTTAATATATAAATCTTATGAAAAAGGTGAGAACGAAATTGTATAAGTATATTCTTCTAAATTAAGTTCACCTTTTGAAACCTGTGATTCAATGTTTTCTGTATCAATTTTACTAAAAATTCTATCTAACATTGCTTTAGATATTTCATAGTCTGCGAGGTAGTATTTGTCTAAAGTAAGCTCTATAGACATACTAAGTATTTTTATATCTACATCAAATACTAAAACTAATATTGTATTTACCTCAATAAATTCTTCTGTTCCAAAACTAATAGTTAAAACTAATTGTTCATCATCATTCATTTCTGCGAAAATGTAATTAATATAATAATAATCTTCATAAATAACATAATTACACTCAGTAGTTTCACAATCTCCAAGTGGTTCATAATCTGAATTTATATTATTTTTAATAGAATCATAAATTACTAAATTAATAATATCCTCTACTAATGATGATTCATCAGTAGACCCACTTACAAATAAACTTATAAATTTATCTTGTAAAATTTCTGTTAAATTTGCATCTTCTTCGTAAACTATAGTTGATAAACTACTATCATCAACGTCTACCTTTATAGCACCAAGTCCGATAACTCCTAATGCAATTAATATAATTAATATAATAATTAAATTTCTAATTGTTTTCATATTGTCACCTACACTAACTTAATTCTACTAGAACCATTAAGTTCCATATTATCAGTTTTCTTAGTTTTTAAATATTGATAATAACCAGCAACACCAATCATAGCGGCGTTATCAGTACAATACTTAAACTCAGGTACTATAACTTCTACATTATTAATTCTTTCATCTATTTTCTTTCTAAGTCCTTTATTAGCAGCAACTCCCCCTGCGATCATAAACATCTTAGCATCATACTCTTCAATAGCTCTAATACTCTTAGTTACTAAAACTTCAGTAACTGTCTCTTGGAAACTAGCACATAAATTAGGAATATTAATCTCTTCATTTCTTTGTTTAATATTATGTACTAAATTAATCACATGTGATTTAATCCCACTAAAACTAAAATTATATGTATTACCTAAACTAATATCAGGCATCTTATATAAAGGTTCTCCAGTAAAAGCAAGTTTATCCACTATAGGACCTCCAGGATATCCTAAACCTACAGTTCTAGCAACCTTATCGTATGCCTCACCTATAGCGTCATCCATTGTTTCACCTAGTTTAAAGAAATCATAATGTTCTCTCATTAAGATAAGTTCTGTATGTCCTCCACTTACTACTAAACATATTAAAGGAAATACTAAATCCTTACTTAATGCATTTGCGTAAATATGCCCTGCGATATGATGAACACCAACAATAGCAATATCATTACTAAAAGCAAAAGCTTTAGCAGCGTTTACCCCTATTAATAAACTACCAATCAGTCCAGGACCTTTAGTAACTGCGACTAAATCAATATCACTTTTTTCTACATTCGCGATATTTAATGCTTCCTCAAAAACCATGGTAATCCCTTTAATATGCTCTCTAGAAGCAATCTCAGGAACAACTCCACCATATGCTTTATGAATATCTATTTGACTTAGAACAACGTTACTAAGTACATTAATTCCATCTTTAATAATACTAACACTTGTTTCATCACAAGAACTTTCAACACTTAAAACAATCATTATTTACCTCCTAAACTAAGTATCATGAGTAATGCATCTTCTTTATTCTCATAATACTTTTTACGTACTGTGCCAACTTTAAATCCTATATCTTCATACATCTTAATTGCATACTTATTACTTACTCTAACTTCTAAAGTAAGCATATCAATCTTTTCTTTATTACAAACTTTAATAACTTCATCTATAAGCTTTTTACCTATACCTTGTCCTCTATATTCTTCTAAAACAAACAAATTTAAAATCTCAGCATTGGGTATAGTAAGCCAACTTCCAACATAAGCCGCTCTTTTTTTATCTACTAAAGCAATAAAATATCTAGACATTTTATTGTGTAGTATTTCATTATACAAAGTCATTTCACCGAGGCTCTTCCCAAAGATTTTAATCTCTTCTTCATAAACAAAAGGAACATCACTCATATCCATTTTTCTTATTAATAATTCCAAATTATCACATCCTAAAATAGTTTCGGTTATTCATCATCAGTTACATCTTCAGGTTCTACTTCTTCAGTACTAATAGCTTCAATTAAATCTTCAAGCTCATCAAGCGCAATAATTTCTTCTTCATAATCAATCACAAAATCATCAATTAGTGGTGTTATATCACCTAAACTACTTAAATCTAAGATATTAATATCTTCCGTAAATCCACTTATTTCTGCGATTGTTAATTCATTTTCTTGAATCTTTAAGAATAACTGTTCATAAATAGCTATTTCCTGGTAGTAATTAACTAAATCTGACACAAATCCATCTTTATCAGAATTAAATCCAATACTATAAACTCCAATTGATTTAACTGAATTAGGTAAATCAATAATATCAATAAACTTCTCAATTGAGTTTTCATCATATACAACAATACTTATAATAGTATCTTGGTTAAACCCTAAAGTATCTTCTAATGCATATCTTCTAGCGTATGTCCCAGTCTTAATAATGTTATTTCTATCTACTTCTTGATACTCACAATCAATTCTTTCATATTTGAATCTTGTTGAACCTATTTCAATATTTATAGGTACTTCAAAATTATCATACTTAGTACACGAATACCCTGCATCAGTGAAGATATCCCCAGTAAACCCTTCAAGTACATAATTATAATCAATTAACGGATTAAAGTATATCATATCTTCTATAGATAATAATCTATCAATACTTAGTTTTACTAATTTTCCTTCTTCATTTGTTTTATATTCAACAAGAACATTACCACTTTCACTTACTAAATAATCATCTTTTCTAATTTTAAAATTATAAATACTAGCATCTTCACCACACGCAGATAAGAATATAACCAAGAATAAACTAATAACTAATAATATCTTCTTCATCATTGGAACATCCCCAATCTACTTAAAGTATCATTTATAATATCTATAATTTCTTGAGAATTAATTAATCTTACTTTCTTAATAATTTCATGATCTCTACCTAACACATCAATAGTAGTTTCATCCCATATATTATTAACATCTTCATCTGTGTAGTTTTCTTTTAATACTAATAAATTAATAGATTGATTATCTAAAACATATTGTTCAAATACAGTAATCTCTTCTATAAAATCACTATTATCTTCATAAAGATTTCCAGCTTGTTTTGTAGACATAGGAAGAGCGCTAATTAGCTCTTTAACCCATATATCTTCAAGTTCATCATAGTAAATATTTTCAATAAAGATAATAACTTCAAAAGTATTTATTTTAAAATCAGCATCTTTAAATAAAGTAACATTTATATTTTCAAGAGGATTAGTTTCTACAACTAAGTATTCAGTTTCTATTGTGTACCCATCTTCATGGAAAATATATTCATCATAAGTACAATACCCATTATCTCTAACATTATAATAATAAGTACCATCATTTGTTCGAATAAATTTAGGTATCATAGAATCACTTTCAACACCACAACTCGTTAAATCAACAACATTAACAAACGAGTTAAATAAGACGTTTTCACTTAATAGACCTAAATCAAAATTAGTATAATCTAAGGCTTCAAAGAAAGACATGATTTGATCAATTTGAAAAACATCGATTTCACCAATCGAATTAGTGTGATAACTAATAATCAAATCTTCACTAAGGACATATCCAGTACGATCTTTTTCGTAATTTCCACGGTCCAAGATCCCACATCCACTTAGTAAAATAACACTAAGCAAAACTAATAAAAGTCTTTTCATATGTCTTCCTCCTATCCTATAGTGAACCCGATAAGTCCACTTTCTGTCGTTGCATGTGTATCTGAATCATCAATAATACTTTGATCAACACTAGTTTCTAAATCAAGTTCTACTATTACTAAAACAGTTTCATCTAAAGTTGTTTGAATAGAATCTCTAATAGCTTGAACAAATGCTGCATCATTATCAAGTTCTAATTGAGCTTCCGTAGTTCCTTCTCCAGTAGTATAACTATCTAAGTAGAACTGCATGTCTCCATAACTTTGTCCATCAATTGAAGTGTTTAAATCTGGATCAGTTATATATTGGAAGTAATCATTTGTTCTAATTTCATTAAATGCATTTAATATTGCTGTATCTCTAAATCCGTCATATCTAGCGCTATCCAGTAATTCTTGAGCTGTTAAATCATCAAACTCAGTATTATAGAAATCATCATAAATATTTTGACTTGTAATCGGACTAAATAATGTAATTCCTGAATCTTTTAAATCTTCAACAATACTTGCTACATTAGCTACATCAAGTGTATTAACTTCAAGTTCTACTAAAGAAGCTATAAGTCCAACACTCATAAATGATAAATCATCAATAAGAGTGTCAGTCATAGTATATTTATTAGAAGCGGTAAATGTAGTTGTAGTAACACTATTAATTGCATTTCCTAATAATACTAAATTTGTTACATCTCCACTAAGTATTACGTTACTAGCAAGTGTAGCAGTGATATTTAAATCATTAATATTTGTAGTAGTTAAGTTTAAAATATTCGCTGGTGGATATGTAAGATTAACTGCATTACTTGCGGTAAGTGAACTAATATCAATGTTTGTCGCTTCTGTATTAATATTAATACTAGCCGCAGTATTATTAATATTAAGGTCTGTAATTGAAGTAGTAGTATTAACAGTTGCTAAGGCAGTTCCTCCAACTGTTAATGTTGTAATAGTTCTTGCTCCTACAGTATCAATTTGTGTATATGTTGTATTATTTGCAGTAACAGTAGTTGCATCTAAATCTAATATTAAAGTTCCAGATCCAACACTTTCAGTAAATAAGGCTGTCCCTACTGAACCTGTTATATTATTTATATTAGCTCCTAAGATAACTACATTTGTTGAAAGAGCACTAAAAGTAATGGTATCTACATTTGTATCTATATTTAAATTAGTTACTGATGTAGTTGTTAAGATTAAATTATGAGTAACTGTACTTGTATAACTTAGTACAGGTACATCAGTTGTTAAATCAAAGTTATCATTATTAGTAGTGATTTCTAAACTATTACTTACACTTGAGTAAGTGTTAAGTGAATTTAATGAATCACTATTAATTATAAGATTATCAACAGTAATACCTGTTAAGTTAATAGATGCAAGTGTTGCTTCATCTAAAGTTACATTATCAATAGAACCATTTAAGTCTAACGTCGTATCTGAGGCATTTACCGTTAATATTGCATCGGTTACAGCACTATCTACAGTTAGGTTATTTAAGTTAGGTAGATTTAATATTATTGAACTTAAATCATTTCCTGATATATCAAGTGAGGTAGTATTACCACTCATTAAATAAGTTTCTACAGTGGTATTTAATAAATCTAAACTTATAACATTAGTATTTTGTAACTCTATTACATTTGCCGTAAATCCAATACCTAAATTTAGATTATTTAATGATGTTGAATCTATTGTAAGATTTAATAATGTTCCATCTAACGCATAATTTAGAGCTGGAGTAGATAAATTAAGCGTTGCATCATTAGATCCTAAGTTAAGTGTAGAAGCTGTTAATATTGAACTTGTTAAATCAATATCTCCAGTTGAATTAACTGTTATATCAGCTGTATTAGTACTAATAGTTGATAATGTAGCTCCATTATGAGTAAAATCAACTACTGTAGCTAAGCCAACAGTTGTATTGAATGTAGTTATATCTCCAACTACGTCTAAATTAGTTATATTTGTACCTGTTACATCTAAACTACTTGATGAATCTGTTATATCTAAGCTAGTTATATTCGCAGTTCCAGCTGCGACAGTAGATAAATTACTAGAATCTATTTGTAAAGTAGTTATTGTACTACTATTATCAATATTTATAGTACTTAAAGCGATATCTAAATCGGCTACATCAGCTATTAAACTGTATGTTCCTGTTCCCGTTCTAGTTGAGTTAACTACTAAATCATTAGATCCTATATTAACTACTAGATTACCTAATAAATCATCGGTTATAGCTGTGTTGGCTATATTTGTTCCTGCTAAAGATATTAATCCTGAATTACTACTAATATTTAAATTAGATATATTTGCTGTACCAGTAGTAATAGTATCAACGAAAGGAGTGGTAAGTAATGATAAAGTACTCATTGTTGAAGTGTTTTGTATATTTAGATCTGTCATATTTGAATCATTTATATCCACAGTATTCGCAATCACATCTAAATCCAGATCTACTACTGTTGAGTTTATTACATAATTTGTACCGGAAGAATTAGCTGATAAATTACTTAAATTATCCATATCTAAAACTACAGAAGATATAAATTCTCCACTGATAGCTAAATTTACTTCATTTGACGATAATGTAAGTGTATTGATATCTGCATTATTAAATGTAAGTGTATTGATTGAACTACCACTACTAATTAATAAGTCTTCAATTGAAGAAGTTGTATTAAATATTACTTCAGGTATGCTATCTCCAATCAATTGAAGAGAATCTACATTCGCTGATAAGTTTAATACTTCATCATTAATTGAAACCACTGTCACAGTAGCTCCTATTGCGCTTGCTGTTAGGTTATTGATTAAGTTATTAGAAATATCAAGATTAGTTATATTACTTCCTGAAACAGCTAATAATGCTTGATTTGATGTAATTGTAGCTGTAGTGATCGAAGTATTGTTTAATGTTGCAGTATCTAGGTTAGTTGAATTGATAACTACTTCATTTAGTGATCCTAATAAATCTACAGTTTCAATTAAATCATATTCTGCGTATAGATTATTTCCTGTAAAATTAACAAGTAAATCTATTTGATTACTATTAAGGTGTGCATTTCCATCAGTTACTACTAGTGTGTAATCATTAGCGTTTATATCATTAATATTTAATACTCCAGCATTTATATCAATATCTAAAACAGCTTCTTCAGTATTAATATCCATTGTATTAGCATTTGTCTCAGATGTTGTAGATCTGGATATTGTAGTAAGCAAGTCTGTGTTAAATGTTGTAGTTTGTGATGAATAATCAGACAAATTAGCCGTTACTAAATTAGCACTATTTAATGTAAAGTCTAAGAAATAGCCTGTTAAATTAGCATCAATATTATCAAGATTTAATACTATATTTCCTGCCGCTATATCTAAATTATATGTGTCATTAACTGTATTTAAAGTTATTGTTGAAAGAGAAGATGTTGATAAGGTTAGACTACCGTTTGAAGCGATATCCAGTGTTAATGTATCTACAATAACATCTGTATTTTGAATAATTAAAGATGTAATATTACTGTTATTTAAATCAGTAATGTTTTTATTTAAATTCTCGATTATTAAGACTGTAAGGTTTGAATAATTATTTAATACCGCAAAACTATCATGTTCACTTATTTCTATTGTTAATACAGCCATATTATCAAAGCTTAAAGCATCAAAGTTAAATGCAGTTTCAGTAGTAGATTCTAGTATTACTTCACCAACATTATTAAAACTATCAATAACATCTATTGATCCATTAATAGATACAGAATCTCCACTTGAATACATATCAAAACTTGTATCTAGTGTAGCTAGTGATGTATATAGACCTAGATATGATTCAGATAAATTAAGACTAGGCATTGTATTAAAGCTATTATTAAACTCTATAAGATTTACTCTATTCACAAAGTTTACTGAATTAAGTGAATTCATTCCATCTAAGTTGTTTATAACTAAAGTATTCAAACTATTGAAACTTAAGAATGTTAAATCATCATATTCACTTAAAGAACTAAAATCTGTAGTATCTTGGATGTTTTCCAGAACAAGAGTTTCTAAGCTAGCTTCAAATACCGCTGTTTCAAAATAGCTTAAATCTACTAAGTCTATCGATATTGATAAATCAGTAAGATTTGCAAAGTTTACTAAGAAATCAATATTATCTAAGTTATGTTCTAATAAATCTAATTCTGTTATAAGGGTATTAGTAAAGGAATCACTAGTAATAGAAGTGATTGTTCCTCCTTTATTCACAGATTTACTAAAAATAAATTCTGTGATTGCTATATTCTTTAATCCATCTATTTCAGTTATTAACAACTCATCCATAACTATATTATCAAGTCCTGGCATATTATTAATTCCGTCAATAGTACTAAGTGTAAGTAATAATAGATCACTATCATATTGATTAGAAATATCTAAATCTGTTAAATCAGATATTCCATCAATGAAACTTACAGTAGTTAATAAGTTATTGCTTATATCTAGGCTTGGAACACTAGCAACTAGATTTAATCCAACTAATGTAGCTAATCTATTATTTTGTAAATTTAGCTCAGTTAAAACATCTAGTCCAACTAATGAATCAGTCATAACTTCAAATGCATTATTCGCAATAAATAGTTCTCCAGTAGTTATATTGTTGAAGCTACTAGTGACAGTTCTAAAATCATTTCCTGAAACAGTAATTGCTTCATCAGTTCCAGTTGAAATATTGTTAAAAGAGCTTGTTATAGCCGTTGTACCAGTACCTGCGTTATTAATTATATTGATATATCCATGAGTTCCATCATTAAAGCTTCCTGTAATAGTCGCAAAATCATTTCCTGTTATTGCGATATATCCAATTGATGAAGTAGTTATATCATTGAATGAACCTGTTATTTCAGTAACTCCTGTACTTAAGTTATCTATAATCTCAATAAAGTTATAATTACCACCATTAAAGCTTCCAGTGATAATTCCTATCTTACTATCATTGATTTGAATTATATTTTCTACAGTATAAAAATCAAATATATCATTAAAAGAGTCTACAATACTTATTAATTCTACAGAATCCAATCTGAAAGTAGTTAACTCAATAAGCGAGTTAAAACTATTTTCTATTGATATAATGTTTGTTCCATCTAATAAGATTATTGATAACTCTGGCAACTCAATAAACGAGTCTACTAAATGGTTATCTCCACTTATATTTGATGCTACAACTTGATCTAATTGATCTAAATCATTTGTATCTATTCCGCTTATCACTGATAAGTTTGATACCGCAGTATCAGAAATATTAAGACTCACTAAGCCAGGATTACCTAATATAAATCTAATATCTTCAATATTTGTATTGGATACGTCTATTTTATAAATGTTTGGAAGATTAATAGAAAATTCATCTATAAATGCAATATCCATTCCACTAAAATCAATACCTCCAACACTAATAAGCCCATTAATTGAACCTAATATTTGTACACTTTCACCTAATTCAAAGCCAAAATCAAATATATCAGTTACTATTTCAGTTTCAAGTCCTTCATCCTCAATATATAGTAGAGGAAGGCTTGGAACGTTATTAAATGAGTTTGTAATAATGCTTATTGAATTTGGATTAGTTTCTAATTCAAATTCAATAGGCCAGTCTTCAACTTCACCTAGAGGAAGATCCCAAAAGACTTCAAAATACTCAAGTTCAGGTAAATCACTTAACCCAGATATTACAGTTAAGCCATTATCTGATATAATCAACTCTCTTAAACTAGAGTGTCCTTCAACACCTGAAATATCAGTTAATACGTTGGAATGTAAATCTAAACTATATAAATGAGGCCAATACTCTTTTTCTAACGTTACTAAATCGGGTATTGATTCAATCAAGTTTTCACTTAAATTAATATCTTCCAGATTTTCAATACTAAGTAATCCAGAAAAATCAACTATTAAGTTATCAGACAAATCAATTATAGTTAATCCAACCATTCCTGATAGATCACTAATATTTTCAATGTTATTTCCATATAAAACTAGTTTTTTCAAACCTGTATATTCACCAATAGGTGAAATATCAATAATATTATTATTCTCTAATTGAAGTGTTTCAAGAGGTAAATTAAGGCCTCTAAGTCCCTCAATAGAAACAAGGTCATTATCATTTAACTTAATTGTTTTTAGATTAGACGCATTCTCTAAACTAGAGAAATCAGGGCTTTCCCCAGATCCATCACAACCAAGATTATTAAAACTTAAATCAAGAGATTCAAGGCTAGTTAAGTCATCTAAAGAGCTTAAATCACAAATATTATTATCACGCATTTCAAGTGTTATTAAGGAGCTTAATCCACTTAAGTCATCCCCAAGAACATGTATATTATTATAGTTAACATACAATTCTGTTAGTTTGGTTAATTGATTAATATTAGGAAATTCAGAAATTTCATTATAACTAAGGTTTAATGTTGTTAAGTTAACTAAGTTATTTAATCCATCAATATTAACAATTCCATTATCAATTAACTCTAAACTAGTTAATTTAGTCATTTCTTCAACACCATCAACACTTTGTAGTGTTTTTGTACCTGTAATATTTAATTCTTTAATCTTACTTAAGTTTTTAAAACTATCAATACTAACTACAGAAGTATTCAATAAAGTTATTTCTTGAATGTTCTTAAGTGCACTAATAGGGCTAATATCTTTAAAGCTTTGTCCAATTAAAGTAAGTGAAGTAAGGTTTTGGAAACATTGAATACCACTTAAATCAACTTCTCTATATGGATCATCAACATCAAACTCTAATTCTATAACTGAAATAGCAGTTAAGTAATCATCTCTAGTTATTCCTCCAACAAGATCATATAAGTCTTTACTAGCGATCGACATAAAGCCAGAATATGTTTGACAATATTCTGGTAAATGCTCATTTTCAGCCGTTTCTGCACAACTTCCAAGGAAAATTATGAGTGGTAAAAAGACTAACAAAATAAGATATCTGTTAATTGTTTTCATTTTAGTCCACCTCTCTTAATATATCTATTGGTTTAGTATTTGCTAGTTTAGAAACATTTCTATTACTTAAGAATCCTAGCAAAATAAATACAACAACGATATAGAATAATAGATTAAAGAAGCTAATATTAGTTATTGAAGCACTATCTCCAATACTTAATTTCATACCTGCAAAGTTAATAACTCCACTTCCTTGATTAATAACATCTAGGAATACGGCGTTAATTACATCATTAGCGTAATAAATAATAGCAATACTAAGCACTGAAGCAAGTACAATTTCAAATATAATTTCCATAAAGAACAAGATTTTAATATCTTTACTCGTTGAACCAACAGAGCGATATACTCCGATTTCTCCAATTCTCTCAGAAAGGATTACTTGAAGCAAGATATTAAAGAAGACAATACTAATAAACATTAAAACATTAAAGAATACTCCAAACAGTATTCTAATACTTGTTAAGTAGTGATAACTTTCTGTATTTATCTTACAACTTGAATAGTCTCTAAGATTGAATACATCGCCTAGTAACTTGACTTCCTCAAATTCAGAATCACTATTTATTATATTATCAATATCATATATTGAACACACTTCTCCTTGTTCAATATTTTCTTTTCTAATTATCTTATAATCATTTTGAACACTTTTTGAAACACTATTTAAAGGATATGCAAAGTATTCAAGTGCTATATCTACAGGGGCAAAGTCTTTATTAATACCACTAGCTAAATTAATACTATAATATCCAGTTTGAATTACCACGGTTGGACTAGAACTAAATAATTTATTATATGTTTCAAAGTCCATATATACAATTGATTCATTATCATTTTCAATAATACCAGTTATAATCATCTCTTTAGTAGATAATTGTTCTTTAAATATACCATCTTCAAAATACGTTAATCCGTTTACCAAAGACGCTTCATCGTATAATGAACGATAAACTCTTTCAATATAAAACTGATCAAACGGTGGAATATATCCATTTGTTTCATTTTCATCAATTACGTAATATACTGCTCCACTTCTAAACAATACATCAAAGTAATCAGGATCAATATTATTAACTTGTGCTTTAAATCCATCAATATAATCAATATACTCATCAACACTTTCAAAATATCGACTAAATGATTCATCATCAATTATCTGATCACAATTATCTTGATAAAACTCATTAATATTATCATAGTAATAACAATATTCAGGAATATTTATATTTAAATACCTTACTTTAGACGTTTCTAGGTAGAAAGGATTATCTTCCACTATAGAACCATCTTCAAGTTCAACTAAGTTATTAAGGTATTCTTCAACATTATAGATACCTTTCTCAATATTAAAACTATATAAAGGCATCTCAATAGAAGTTCCAATAAAGGAATTTAAACTAACAATGTCATCACTTAATTGGAAATACTCTCGATAAAACTTACTAGTAACCATAATTTCATCAAAGTTATAAGGATACAAACTATTATCAATAAATAAATCATCAAAAGAATAGTTCTCAACATTAGCTACATCAATTAATCTTAACTTATGCTGATCAAGTAAATCAGGTCTAGTAGGAATATTAGTAACTCTTTCTATTCCTCCTCGTTCAAGACTAAACGCTATATCTACACTATTTCCCGCAATAATTTCAGAAGTATCATTAATGAAAAATGATTGATATGAATCTAGTAAATTATCAGATGCAGCTAAATAATCATTTAAGCTCACCACATCATCTTCAGGTACAAAACTAAACGCATAACTATTAGCTTTATTTAAGGCTTCAAAGTAAGCATCATACGCATCACTAATTCCTCTTTCTACACCATTAAACAAAATAGTAAAACTAAATGCTAGCGCTAAAGAAAGCGCTGTGAAGAAAGTTCTTAAGAACTGTGATCTTATTTTTCTAAAAGTTAATTCAACCTTATCTCTAAGACTTAAATTTGTAGGTTTTGTTTTCTTATATACATTTTGATATGTTTGTTCAATATCTTCTCTAATTAAATCACTAGTAAATTTACCTTCAGTAAGCTCAATAATTCTTGTCGCATGATTATTTGCTATACCTCTATCATGAGTTACTACAAGCACTAATCTCTCTTTACTAAGCCCTTTAATTAGTTCAATTACATTTTCACTAGTCTTATGATCTAACGCACCAGTAGGTTCATCAGCTAAAATAATATCAGGGTTCTTAACAAGTGCACGAGCAATCGCTACACGTTGTCTTTGTCCACCACTAAGCTGGTTTGGTAGTTTCTTAATATGATCTATAAGTCCTACTTTAGTTAAAATGTCTCTTACTTGAGCATCTCTAGTTTTTCTATTTGTATTAACTTGATATTTTAAAGCTATTTCCACGTTTTTATAAACACTCAAATATTCAATTAAATGATATTCTTGGAAAATAAAACCGATTTTCTCATTTCTAATGGCATCCCAATGCCCTTCATTAATATTTACAATATTATTTCCCTCTAAGAAATAATCTCCACCATCAGGCGTATCAAGCCCACCTAATATATTAATTAATGTACTCTTACCACTACCACTTTTTCCTACAACTGCGACGAATTCACCACGTTTAAAAGACGTAGTCACTTTATTAAGTGCTACAATTTTTCTTCCTTCTTTAGTCTCGTAAACTCTAGTAACATCTACGAGTCTTAAAATAATATCGCCTCTACTCATAGTATCACTCGCTTCTTAGTGCATCGATAGCTCTCATGTTTGCTGCTCTAAACGAAGGGATTAACACACTTGCAAACAAGAATCCCACAGCTCCCAAAATAACTAATACACTAAAGTAAATTTCATAACTAAACATTTCATTAATACCAAATATTCCTTCGTAAATTGTTAAATCTACAACAATATTTTTATATAATATCTTGAATCCTAAAGCAATCCCCACGAAAATGGCTGTATTTATCAGCAATATTCGTAAAGCTATTTCTAATGTCTCAAACACAAACATATTTCTAATACTTTTCTTACTAACTCCAATACAAGAGTAAATACCTATCTCTTTAATCCTTGAAGTTACACTACTAGCAACAATATTAATATCAATTGTTCCACTAATAACAATCAAACTAATAAAGATAGCTAAATATATATAATCTAACATCTCTTCTAAAGATTTTGTTTCATTATATTGTCTTAACTGAATATTTGAAACAGTAGCATCAATACTTGTACTAAGCTCTCCAATACTAATTCCTTTATCAAAATCATCTAAATAGAATGAAATATATGTATCATAATATTCATCAACTCTAGAGAAATTATAATCATATCTTAAAGATTCAATATATCCATAATTTTTATCTTCATCAAGAGCATCTTCAGCAGCTCTTGGAGCCCCTGATTTAAATCCGTTTATCGGAACAAAAATCTTTCCAGTATAATTAACACCGCTATAATAACTGTTTAATACACCACTAATAATGAATTCTTCACAATTATCCTGAATAATACCAGTAGTAATATCATCAGATGTTAATATAGTTTCTCCACAAATATATAAAGAATCATTAATTAAAGAATTTAAATTAGTTATAGGTGTAGTTGAACCTGGATTATATGCCTTACTAAGGCTATATTCATAAAACCTAGATAAAATAAACTCACTACTAACAATAATCTCATTATCCTCTTCTGGGTAATGACCTGCGATTAATTGATCTAACAAATAGAAATTATCCTTATTTTCAGGTAATGTAACTAGTTTAGGGCTTAATACCCCATTATTTACAGTAGTAACATTTGAAGAAATAGTATAAAACTCTTCTTCATTAACCAAATACATCTCCTGAACATATAGTTCATAATAAGGTAATGCTTCATCAATATTTTCAGTAGCCTCTAAAACAGATAAAGTAGCCGTTTCATCATCATAATCCGTTACTAAATATTGTACATAATTATTATTTACATCAAATAAATTGAAATTATATGAAGTAATATTCTTCATAACAATATTAACAACAAGTAATAAACTAATACTTATCACAAAACTAAGTAATATACGTCTATTAATTTTAATCTTTTGTTTAAAGTTCTCTCTAGCTATTTTCCTAGTAAAAACAGGATTATTAGAAACATACTTTCTCTCTAAAGGTACAAAACACTTTTTACCTTTAACTAAAGTTCCTTCTAACTCAGGAAATTGCTTTTCTAAGCGTTTTTTAAGTCTTCTTGTTACCTTTGTTTCATATGATAATAATCTGTTTGTTAAATCTCTTGTAGTATTGTTTTTCTCTTTTATAATTTCATCACTAATAACTTCACCATCATGCAACCTAACAACACGTGTAGCGTTCTTATAAGCTAAATCTTCATCATGTGTAACCATAATTATTATTCTACCTGCGGAAAACTTTTGTAGTAAGTTCATTATTTCTTTTGCAGTACTACTATCAAGTGCACCTGTTGGTTCATCAGCAAGTATAATTGTAGGATTAACGATAATAGTACGAGCTATAGCCACTCTCTGACGTTGTCCACCAGATAATTCATTAGCTAATTTATCTTCAATGCCTTCAAGTTCTACTTCTTTTAATAATCTTCTAGCTATTCCTCTAGCTATATTATTATCACTACCTGTGAGGATTAGTGGTAAAACTACATTCTCCATCACAGTTAAATGATCTATTAAGTTAAATCTTTGGAAAATAAATCCAATTTCTTGGTTTCTAATTTCTCTCCATTTAGTATCATTAAATTTATCAACGTCATCTTCGTTAAAGCGAATCTTTCCACTAGATTTTAAATCAATACCACTAATCATATTTAGGAATGTTGTTTTTCCACTTCCAGACTCACCTAAAATAGCGATAAACTCTCCAGGATCAAATTTTAAATTAACATCCTTAAGGGCAATAAAATCACGTTCTTTAGTTGGATAAATTTTTGTTAATCCATTAACCTCTATCATAAGTTCTCACCATCCCTAATAGCACGAATAGTGTCTATATTACTTAATTTCTTTGTTGAAACTCTTTTGATAATGTATTTATATATGAAGAAATAGAAAATAATAGTAACTGTGATTAATACTATATAATTCATCACAAATACATCAAATAAATTAAAGTCAAAGAATAACCCCAGTAAAGGCATATAGTAATGTTTTATTGGAGCATCAATAAATAAGTTTAAATTACCAAGTGCATATAAAATCGCCACAAAACTTCCGTAGCTAAATAAAGCTACTCTTTTATTTTCAAGCCGAACCATATCATATATATCATCATAACTAGTACCAAGAACACGTAAACTAGCCAATTCCTTAATTCTTTTCCTTGTCGCAGTTTCATAAATATTTCCATAAAGGTTTATTAATACAATACTTAAGAAGACAACTGAAAGTAATAATATAAAATAAACAACTATGTATAAAACTACCATAACTAAGCTTCTTATAGCATTTGTACTAATACTACTTATTAATAAATCTAAGTTAGTACTTTCCATAAAATTAATAAATCCAGGACTTGATTCTAAGTTCTCCATCATAATTACAAATTTATCTACAAATGGCAACATTTCAAGCACAAACCTTGGAACTACTAAGAATACTAAAGATAAAATACTACCAAATTCTCTTTCAAAACTACTTACTAGTTCTAAAGAATAATAATCTCCTTCATAACTTTCATAAAACTGATTATTAAAGACATGCCCATAGTACTCGTATATAACTCTATTAGTACTTTCTTGATACGTTAATCTTGAAGGATCTCCATAATTTTCTAATAAATCAACATACTGTAAACTAAGTTTTGCTCTACTGTAAGCTGTTTCTGAGTTGACTAAAAGTGTAGAGAATACTCTTGTATTCACATTACATGACGGGCATAAATAATTAAATTCCACTCGATCACTAATTACTGACATATGTTGTGCTATATAGTAATTTAGTAAATCTTGATATCTTAATCCAGGAAACATTGAGTTATTAATGATATCTTCTAAAAAGTCTCCATTAGGCGCTTCCCCAGCTAAATCAGCTTCTATATAAACACTGATTAATGCTGATGCTTGATTTAATGTAGTAATCCATGCATCAAACTGTCCACCAATTGTTTCTTTAATCTCAGTGATATATGTATCTTCAAATTCTTTAACTATTAAATCAACTTCATATTCTTCATAGTTTTCTTTACTTATTTCTGCATATTGAATACTTTTTGATAAAGTACCTACACTTGTATTATCAATAACTAAGAAGTTTATTAAATCTTCAGCTTCTTGACTAAAGATAAAACTAAAGTTAGTACTAGCGTTATTAGCTATAAAGATATCATCTCTCATTTCTAAGAATGGGTTAATATCGCCATCAAAGTTAATTAATCCGACAATTTCAAATGAACTAGTTAAAGTATCATAATCCTCTGTATAAGTACTTCCTTCATCAGTAAAAGTTATAACGTTTCTAGTGATTTCTAATGTTCTTTCACTAACAGGTAAAGCGAGGAACGCTTCACTAATCATATAACTTGGAATAATCTCTAAGATATTACCAAATTCATCTTTAAAGTCATCGGGGTTCAATATTTCATAATCAAATAAATAAGCAACAGGAACTACAACTTCGCTACTAGTTATAGGTAAAACACTACCTTCTAGTAAATGATCACTTAATATCTCTTCATTACTTTCAGTGTAAACAAAATTAAACTGATATATTAAGGATTCATCTAAGTCTGTCCCCATAAACTCGGTAACATATGTATATGGTTCTGGGTTAGTTACTATGTTTTGATAAGTATATTTCAAATCATCAAATATTACCTCTTCATTTTCCTGTCTTAGAATAATACTTGAATTATTATAATAAATTGCGAATATCTTTTCTAGGTTTCTAGCTTCCAACTCACTATAGATATACTTAATTTGTTCTTGTTCATACTGATACCTAAAATATGGATCTAGTAATAAGTCATCTAAAAACTTACTAGTAACAATCTCAGTTTGTGTGAAATCGCTTATAAAAGGCGTTTCTAAGTCTTCATATAAATTCTGATGTTTCTCTTCCATTTCAAATTTATCAGTTGCGAAAAAGAGAACATTTTCATTGTTCATTGTTCTAGTATACATAGCTTTTTCGTTAAATCCACCAAATGTCTCAGTAACAAAGTTAAGTCCAAACACTATTGTTAAGAGGAATACAGTGAATATTAAAGAACTAAACAAATGAAGTCCGATATTTCTTAAAAATGCTTTATTTGCGTATTTCTTTTTACCAAAAAAGTCGTCACTAGTTTGTAAGAATCGGTATATTCTGGTATTTAGCTTAGAATTTCTCATTCTTTCCTTAATTAGATCTTTCTTTAACTCATCATCAATACTAAATTCATCAGTTCTATTTAATCTAAAGTTTTGAAGGTCTACCCCTAAATCTTTCAGTACTGTAGCCTTATTCTCTTGTTCAACATGTTTCTCTATATCAATAATTTTTTTAATTATTTCATCATCTGATTTAATTTCTTTATCAATAATTAAATCTATCTCATCTACCTTAACTAAACTAGCATCAGTGATAAGTTCGTTTTTAATAGTGTATCCACTTTTTAATTCAATAACTCTAGAACCATAATCACGGACAATAGCTTT
>JAUVDP010000071.1 GCA_030595255.1 Mycoplasmatota bacterium
CAGCCTTTACCGTATTTCACCAAATGTTTTTTACAAATGACGATTGGATTTTATACAGTACCGATGTTCTAATCATCTTACTTCCAACCAATTTCTGGATGATTAGCGGATTAATTATATTAACGTTATTCTCTAGTACTATTGGATTAATATATTATATTAATGAACGATATATAAAGAAAGCGCTTCTAAAATAGAAAAAATACAATTACTTTGAACTTAAAAGTATTGTTTTTTTTGTCTTTTTTTGATACAATTGATAACAGTTAGTATCATATAGATTAGAAATAAGGTTTGATTGTCTCTACTTCGCTCCGTAATATGCGAAACTATGATATCTTTTATTACCATATGAGAAATCCTCCCTTTTTTTTGAAATTTACGATTCTGGCAAAAAAATAGAAGATGGAGGATTTTCTTTAATGGAATTTATTAAGAACTATTTTAAGTTAGAAGAAAGAGGTACTAATTTTAGTACCGAAATCATTGCAGGACTTACAACATTCCTAGCTATGGCGTACATTTTACCGGTTAACTCATTTATGTTATCACTTGCTGGTGTGCCACTAGGTGGAGTATTCTTTGCAACTGCTGTTGCTGCAGCTATTGCTACACTCATAATGGGATTATTTGCTAATTTACCAGTTGCTTTAGCACCAGGAATGGGATTAAACGCATTCTTCACATTTACATTAGTATTATATGGTTACGGATTATCTTGGGAAGCTGCATTAGCTGCAGTATTAATTTCAGGATTCTTATTCTTTGTTATTTCGGTAACAGGATTAAGAAGAATTATTATTAACTCAATCCCTGTTGGACTTAAGTTCGCAGTTGGTGCGGGAATCGGGTTCTTTATTACGTTTATCGGATTAAAGAATGCAGGAATCATTGTTGCTAACCCTGCAACTCTTGTTGGATTAGGTGATTTTTCACATCCAGCAGTACTACTTGCTGTATTCGGTATCTTCTTAGTTATCGCATTATATAGTATGGGTAACAGATTTGCTTTAATCATTTCAATTGGTGGAACTGCGCTTGTTGGTATGATCTTAGGTTGGATGGGTGTAGACTTAATGCCTGCATTAGATTTTAATAATCCAATTTTTAAATTAAGTTATGTTTTTGAAGGAGCTGGAGAAACATTCGGTGCTGCATTTGGAGCTATGGGTGAATTATTTGAAAATCCAGACGTATTCGCTATCTTATTCACATTATTATTCGTAGATTTCTTTGATACTGCAGGAACTTTAATGGCAGTTGGAAATCAAGCTGGATTAATTAATGATGAAGGCGAAATTATTGGTTCAGGTAAAGCCTTAATCGCAGATTCAATCGGAACTATGGCAGGTGCTGTTTTAGGTACTTCAAACGTTACTTCTTATATTGAGTCAGCAACAGGTATTGAACAAGGTGGACGTACAGGACTTACAAGTGTTGTAGTAGCTATCTTATTCTTATTATCAATCTTTGCTTATCCACTATTAAGTGTTATTAACGGTGTTTATGATGCTGATCTTGACATGTTCTTTAGCCCAGTTACTTCAATGGCTTTAGTAATGGTTGGTGGATTAATGGTTGGACAACTTAGAGAGCTTGACTGGAGCGATAAAGCTATCGTTATACCAGCATTTTTCACAATTATCTTTATGATGTTAACATTCTCAATTGCAATGGGTATTGCTGTTGGATTTATTTTCTATCCAGTAATAATGGTTGCGCAAGGTAAAGCTAAAGAAGTTAATAAAGTAATGTATGCATTAGCTGTATTATTCTTATTCACTTTTATCTTTAATGCAATTTAATAGGTAAATTTAAAAATACTTATAAAGGAGTAGCGAAATTCGCTACTCCTTATTTTTTTGACATCCTAACTCACTTGTACACGTTTTATAGGGTAAAGACTTATTAGATAGAGAATAAAAGCGTTTTTTGGTGCTTATAGTGATTATATTCCCAAATTATAAAAATGATAATACCAAGCAAAACTAAGGGTATTGAGTTGAAACTTGGGATAAAGAGTAAAATATAGAATTTCATTAACCTATCCCAATTAGTAATTCGATATCTATTACAACATGTATTCGTTAGGATTATCGATTTAATAGGACACTAGACTAGAATAGCGAAGTAATCAGCAAAATTTATCATAAAGAATAGTATATATAGATATTCAATTTTGAATAAATCAATTCCTCTATAAAGTATTCCTATAATCGTTAATATTCCGAAATAGACTACGAATATTAATAGAGATTTTCTATTTTGTTGTTTAACATTAGTAGTTAATAACTCTATATTATAATTTATAGTTTCATTATAAAACTTGTTTAAATATTTTCCTGAGTATAAAGATGTATTAAAAACAGGAAATAGGACAGTAAAGCTGTCTATTAGAAAATAAATAAAGAATATTGGTATAATTATTTCCTCTAATATATCAATATCTTCATTATAAAAAACACTATAATTATTGAATTAATAAGAAATATTAGAGATAGAGTAAACTTTATTTTAACCTTTTTCATAATATCACCTATCTATATTATAGTATGCAAAAAGAAAGTGTTTACATTAGAGAGAAAATTGTCTAAAATAGTTATAAGACAGAAGGTGATAAATTGAGAGAACTTATCGATAATAGTAAGATGAAACGCACAATTAGAAGAATGTCACATGAAATTATTGAAAGAAATAGTGATTTGAATAATCTTGTATTTCTTGGAATAATGAGAAAGGGTGTTCCCTTAGCGAAATTAATAGTTGATAACATTGAGAAATTTGAAGATATTCAAATTCCAATGTATGAATTAGATATTTCTGGATATCGTGACGATAAAAAGGTTAATGAATTTAAAAAGTTAGATATAAATTTAACTGGAAAAACAGTTATTGTCATTGATGATGTATTATTTACAGGTCGCACAGTTAGGGCTAGTATGGATGCAATCATTGATTTAGGAAGACCAAAAAAAATTCAACTTGCAGTCTTAATAGATAGAGGTCACAGAGAACTCCCAATTAGAGCTGATTATATTGGAAAGAATGTTCCAACTAATCTATCTGAAACAATCAATGTTAATTTTCATGAAAATCAAGGTGTTTATATTCTAAATAAAGAGGAGAGAAAACAATGAGTACATTAAAAGAACATGATTTAGAACTTTATGAAGCAATAATGTTAGAAAAAGGTAGACAAGAATCACATATAGAATTAATAGCCAGTGAAAACTTTGTAAGTAAAGATGTTTTAGAAGCACAAGGTAGTGTTTTAACTAATAAGTATGCAGAAGGTTACCCAGGTAGAAGATACTATGGTGGTTGTGAATTTGTTGATTTGGCTGAAAACTTAGCAAGAGATAGAGTAAAAGAATTATTTGGTGTTAAATACGCAAATGTACAAGCACATTCAGGATCAACAGCTAACATGGGTGCTTATAGAGCAGTTATTAAAGCAGGAGACACTGTGCTAGGAATGAGTTTAGACCATGGTGGACATTTAACTCATGGTCATCCACTAAGTTTTAGTGGAATTGATTATAAGTTTGTTAGTTACGGTGTTCATGATGTAACTGAACAAATCGATTATGAAGAATTAGAAAGAATTGCAATAGAAACAAAACCCAACTTAATTGTGGCTGGAGCAAGCGCTTATCCACGTAAACTTGATTTTGTTAAATTTAGAGAAATTGCAGATAAAGTAGGAGCATTATTGATGGTAGATATGGCCCATATCGCTGGATTAGTAGCGGCGGGTGAACACATGAATCCATGTCCTTATGCTGATATCGTAACTTCTACTACACATAAAACATTAAGAGGACCACGTGGTGGTATTATACTTACTAATAATTTTAGTATTTATAAATCAATTAATAGAGTTATATTCCCTGGAATTCAAGGAGGACCTTTAATGCATGTAATAGCTGCTAAAGCAGTAGCGTTTAAAGAAGCTTTATCACCTGAATTTAAAGAATACCAACATAATGTAGTTTTAAATGCTGCAGAATTTGCTAAACAACTTAAGGATCTAGGATTTAAAGTTGTTTCTGGTGGAACTGATAACCATTTAATTTTATTAGAAGTAAAATCTTTAACAGGTTTAACAGGTAAAGAAGCAGAAAAAATCTTAGATAATGTAAACATTACTTCTAACAAAAATACTGTGCCAAACGACACAGAGAAACCATTTATCACAAGCGGTGTTAGATTAGGTACTCCTGCGATTACAACAAGAGGATTCCAACTAGAAGATATGAAAATAATTGCAGAATGTATATATAATGCTTTAATGAATCCAGAAGATGATGTAGTATTAGAACAAGTAAGAAAAATTGTTAAAGGATTAACAACTAAATATCCACTAAACTATTAGAAATTAGTACTCTTATCACAAAGGGGTGATTTTATGAGAGTAGCAGTAATTAAAAATAGTGGAAATATGGATACAAAAATTGAGAGAATATTAAAGAACAATAAAATCAATGGAGATTTTATGGAAAAGTTCACAAGAAATTCTATCAATATGTATGATACAATTATTTTCACATATAAAAATAATGTTCCAAATTTATCAAAAGTAATAGAACAAATTGTGCTAGAGAAAAAAATCTTAGTTGTTTTTATCAACAACACTTTATCAGTTGGACAATTTTATAATGTTCTAGATGATATATATTTTAGTATTATAAATGAACAAACTTTAGATATAGAATTGCCAATTATTTTAAATAATAACCAAAAATTTATTAATGAGATAAACTTATTGAATAATGAAGTAAATTTACTAAAAGATCGCTTAAACACTATAAATTTGATTAATAACGCTAAGCGTGTTTTAAGTAAAAAAGGTTACAGTGAAGCCGATTCCCATCAATTTATTCAAAGAAAATCAATGGATTTAAGGCTCTCAAAGAAAATGACTGCAAACCTTATCATTGAAAATAAGATTGACTTTTAATTTGAATTTTACTATAATTGATAAAGAAGACAAAGACGTCTAACACAAAAAAATATATTTAAAAACAATGGTGTCATTTATGCATATGCATATTTTTGACACCATTTTTTATTACACTTAGGAGGAAGAAAAAATGGAGTTTACAAAAAAAGGAATATTAAAAAACGCAGAAGAGGAAAATGTAAAATATATCAGATTGATGTTTACGGATATTCATGGGGTTATTAAAAATGTGGAAATCCCATCAAGAATTTTAGAAGTAGCACTTGATAATGAAATTATGTTTGATGGATCATCAATTGATGGATTTGTAAGAATTCAAGAAGCTGATATGTATTTAAGACCAGATTTTAATACTTGGTTGATTCTTACATGGGAAACAACAACATATGGAAAAGTAGCAAGATTAATTTGTG
>JAUVDP010000035.1 GCA_030595255.1 Mycoplasmatota bacterium
CTTAAAATAGATGCTTCTACTTTTGCAATTTCTTCTGCTTCTTTTTCAGGAGTAATTGTAAACCCTATACCATTTAATCTATCAATTTGTAACTCATAATAATCTATATCAGTAGTTAAACCTGATACTTGTTGTTGTAAAACAACTAAGTTATTAATTAAAGTATTGTAATAAGTATCAATCTCTAAAGTTGTATCCATACCAGGAATAATAATTGTATTTACACTTCCAGCATAATTATCAACCATTAATTGTGCGTCAGCTACATTAACTAATGCTTTATTAAGATCTAATTGTTTAACATCAATTTGATAAGTATAATTTGTAATTAAGTAATCAACATCTTTTGTTAATAGATATGTATTAGTTCTTGAAGATATTTGACTTAAATCTATTTGTCTAACAAGACTTGTTCTAACAAGAATATCTGCGAATCCAATTCCTAGTGTAGGCGAAACAAATCCAGGATCTACCCCAACTCTATTGTTTATTGCATTATCTATTAATGTAATTTGAGTATTTAATATAGAATGAACATCAATATAATCATACTCATCAAAATCAGCATCAGTAAAATCTAATATTACTGATTGTTGAATATATTTCTTTTCAAAATCTAATCTAAATTGATCTATTAACTCATTTAAGAAGTCAGTGGCTTCTTGTACTGTAAGATCTAATGCTCCATTATCCAAAACAATTTTATAATCTGTTGGATAATAAGATATTTGTTCTCCGCCTTCTAGTGCAGTTTGAATCACAGAAGTTACAGAACCAGGTACTATAGGAATCATATCAGTTGCTTCTCTAACATCATTTGTAGTTAATCCTTCTATTCCTTCAGCTTCTAATGCTAAAGATATTACATAAGCTTCAATAGTTGTATTATAATCAAAACGAGTCCCATCAGGATATTCTCCTTCAGTTACTCCACTCCACTGTAAAGATAATATAGTTGAAACTTGTGAATTAGTTTTATCATAAACAAATGAAGTTACAGCTCCTATAAATAAGAATGCTGAAGCTAACATAACTATTGTTACTTTACCTCTCCATAATACATTTATTAATTCCTTTATACTTATTTCTCTTTCTTCCATAAGTGGTACCTCCCATAAAATCTTTTTATATTCAAATATAAATATAACATATTACTCCATCTATTATACAAAAAAAATGAAATAAATTAAAGGGAAATCATTTTACATAAAAAAATTAATCAGAATATTTCTGATTAATTTAGTATTAATATGGAGCAAACGCTGTGAAAAATCCTGTAAAAAATAGTATTACAAATATAATTACAAATGGTAAGAACATTGCTAAAACATAGTTCTTTAGTGAGTTATTAGTAGTAGGTGATAATACAATAAGAAACATAATAATAATATTTAAAAATGGAATTATCATCAGTATTGCAAATATCCACCAATCTACTACGCTCATTTCCTTATTACTAAACATAATTACCCCTCCTTACCTTTAATATTATATCATATCAAATAAAAACAGGAGAAAATTTTCTCCTGTTTCATCTATTATTTCTTTTCTTCTAATTTACATGTACTAATTCCAAATATTTGATAAAAATGACAAACTCTTCTATATCCAGTAATTATCATTATAACTGCAGGTATTAAAAGCCACCAAGTCCATACATACGCAAGTACTATTAATACTATTGCCATTCCATATCTAAAATAACGATCATTTTCACTTACATTTTTCATTCTTATATCACCTCTAATTATATTTTATATAAATAAGGCTTTTGTGTAAAGGAAACTACTGTTAATTATAATTAACAAAAAATAATTTAAATAAACCGTTTCTATATGATATAATTTAGTGTTATGTAAGATTATATGTAACGCTAAGGGGAGATTTAAAATGACATTAACAAGTTTTTTTGGACATGATTTAGATATGAGTAGGTCCGCACAGATGTGGACAATACATCATGTCATACTTGTATTCTTTGCAATTGTAGCTATTATAGTTACTTTATATCTAGCTTTAAAAGTTAAAGCTAGAGAAAATGAAAAACAAATAAGATATATCTTTATAGGATTATTATTAATACTAGAGCTAGCTTACCATGTACATAACTGGACTGCTCCTTTAGATATAAGATTAGAAAGAGGACTAAGTGTACCTCTTCATGTATGCAGCTTCGCTGTATTCATGAATGTAGCATTACTCTATACTAATTCTAAAAGAGTGTTTAACTATGCATTTGTATTTGGTACTGTAGGTGGAATTATGGCATTGATTTTGCCAAACAGTTTAGGATACACATATCTAAACTTTAGATATTATCATTTTATATTTTTACATATGATTATTTTATCTGTACCTATCTATTACTATAAGGCATATAACTATAGAATGAATTATAAAGAAATATTACATATATTTAGATCTTCAGTATTACTAGGAATAGTTGTTTATATATTAAATGGATTCTTAGGAACTAACTATTGGTTTATAAGATATATACCAAGTAATGTAGATGGATGGTTCCCTAACTGGAATGTATACATCATTACATTTATTGGGACAGTGTTTTTTACAATGAATGTGCTATATGTAGTATCAAACTTCGATACCCTATTTAAAAATAAGGAAATAGCTATTAAAACAACAATTTAGAAGTCATTTACTGACTTCTTTTTTTTTATATTTCCATAGGAAAGAGCCACGTCTCCGTGGCTCTTAAGGAAGGGATGTGCGAATAATAAATTATTCGCCATGCTATGTAAGGGATAAGTGTAGCATTTCTGCTACATGTTTATTATATTCTACTTTAAACTTAAAAGCAAACTGAAATGCATAAAAATATAAAAAAGCCCTTATTTAGAAATAGGGGCTTTTTATATTATTTCTTGTTGTTAAATATTAATCGTAGTACTCTTCGTCATCATCATAGCCATCATTGAAAATATAAACAAATAATAGCTTAGTCATGTTGAAGTTTGTTTCATCTACTTCATCAACATAATATTGGAATATTGCATTTGTATCTGGTCCTTCTTCTCCTTCACCAAACATTGAAGCTAATTCAGCAAGAGTAAGAGGATCATCAAATACTTCAGTTCCGTCAATCCAGAATAATTGAATTGATAGTGTAGGATCTGTTGCAGTTCCACCGATAACTACTGTTGATAAGTCATCATCAAGCGCAGATGTAATGTATAAGAAATCTACATAATACGATAACGGTTTTGTTGTTCCAGCAAAAACGTCAGAAGCAAATACAAGTGGATTATCAATATAATATTCTGCAATTTGTTCAGCATAGTCATAAGCTAGAATACTTAAACTAAATCTAGCAAAATCTTCTGCTATTGCATTTACATCTTCAGTAACTGTAGGAAGAATAACTGTAGCAGTATCTTTAACTGTAATAGTTAAACTAACATCAGTTATACTAGTAAGATCAAATATACCATTACCAACATCTTGCCAGTCATTATCATATTCATCACCAACATCAGTTGCATTAACAGGAGGTACATGAACCTGGAAGTAAAGAGTTTCAGTTTCAGTTCCAACTGTAACAACTGCAACTAATTCAACCCATCTATCCCATTCATCAGTACCAGGTACTGTTACAACACCAGCAGCTGTTATAAGACCAGGGTCATTTGATGTCCAAACAATAGTAGCATTATTATCTACATCTGCCGTAGGTAAATCAATTACCGTAATTACTTGCCAAGGCATTTGACGTTCTAATTTATCTACTGCTCTATCTAGTAATTCATCATCATACAAAGTCATATTAAGTACTGCATCTAAGAAACCAGTAAAATCAACTACTGTTTCTATTTCTCCAGGAATACCAGGATCATATGTAGTTACTACATCTAAATAACTAACTTCATTTAATCTAGCAACGATTCTATCATAATCATCCCAATCTTCACATGTTTCACCAACTGGACAATGTAAGTGTTCAAGATAAGGTATTTCAAGATCAGTAAATCCATCTAAGTAATTAGAAGCTGTTCCAACAACATCTACAAATAATGTACC
Organism: Mycoplasmatota bacterium; assembly: GCA_030595255.1. Taxonomy (GTDB): domain Bacteria; phylum Bacillota_I; class Bacilli_A; order Izemoplasmatales; family Izemoplasmataceae; genus JAFGXW01. Next base: position 4,039 of record JAUVDP010000035.1, read on the forward strand.
AAATGCATTTGGTTCAAGTGTAGCTGTTGTTACAATTTCAAATGTAGCTGAATGTCCGATTGATAAATCAACATAGTTATTATCAACATAATAAGCAAATGTTAAATAATCTTCAAACATTGTTAAGTTATCTAAAGCATATTTTACATCTACAAGAAATAGATGTTCTTCAGCATATCCAATAACAGGACTAAATACTTCTAATAAGTCAGCATGTTCTGGTGCAGTTGTAGCTAAACCTACAACAAACAGATCAAATGCTGCTTGGTTTTCATAGATAGCATCTATTAATAACTCAATATCTACTTCTTCTAATTCTATTGCAGTATAATCAAGATCTACTAAAACATCTTTTAATTCTTTTACAAATTGAATTATTTCATATACATCAACTGTATCTTTTAAGTAGTCTCCCACAGGATCATCATGTTCATCATAATCATAATCATTGTATTCATCATGAAAATCTACTGCGTTTGTTGGAGGCACATATACTTGGAAGTATTCGTGGCGTGTTTCGTCACCAAATGTAACTGTTGCTTGAAGTTCAACCCATACATACCATTCATCAGTACCAGGTTGTACTACAACACCAGTATTACTAATAACTGATGTATTATTAGATGACCATACGATTGTAGCTCCTGTATCAGGATCTGTTGTTGGTAAAGTAATATCACTAACTGCTTGCCAAGGTATATCATTACGTAAAGCATCAACAGTTTGTTCAACTAATCTCCAATCAGCTTCAGGAATCATATTAAGGAATGTTGCCATTTCTTCATCAGTTAAAGTACCTAACCAGGCTTCAGTACCATCTGCTTGAATTAAAAGAATTTCAGCTGGTACGTCCCATCCTTCAGCTGTAAACTCAGCTGTAAATTCAGTTAAGAAATCTTCGATTTCTGGAGCAACAATTTCAGCATCTAATGCAAGTAATAAACCATCAAAATTGATTGCTGCAACTCCAGCTCTAAATCCTGCATAATCTCCAATTTCTAGAAGAGTCATAAGAGCATCTAGATCTAATGTATAATCATCAAGGTCTACTCCTATTTCAGATAAAATCTCTGCTTGTAAATCAATAAAGACATTTGCTCCTTGTTCTTTGAATATTATATCAAAGAGTATTTCTTTCATTACTTCGATTTCAACCATATTAGCTAAAGTATCATCGAATGTAAATTTTAACCAATCTTGATCAATTCCAAGAACAGTCATTACGTCAGTAATTTCTGGTTCTTCTACTTCCCATTCATCTACTAAATCAGAAACTTCTACATAGATAGAAACTCCAGTATCTATTTCTTCAAAGATGAATGTAACTTCAATTAAGTCTCCTTCAATGTTCATAGCTAAGTGTCTTTCTAAAACATCTCCAGTAGCTAGAAATAGAAAACTATCTGTCATAACAACGTTAATGAGGAAAGCCTCATTGTCTTCATCAATAACGTCAAAGTTAAATTCTGTTGTTATTTCCATAGATTCAGAAAAATCCATTAAATCCATTAAAGTATTTAGATGAGTTATATCCCCATCCCAGTTATCAATAATAGCATCTGCTAAAATTTCTTTAGCTGATTTAATATCTGTCGGATCTATTTCGCATCCTTCTGCATCAGGATTTAATATACAATCTAGAATCTCTTCAGGTATTTCGGTATCTTCACCAAATAAATCACATCCTGCTAGTGTAATTGTGAATAAAGCAATTAAAAATAAACTAATAATTTTTTTCATATTCCACCTCTTTCTTTCTTTATACTTTAAGTATAACAATAACTTATGAATTTTTTGTGAATAACCATAAACAAAAATTAAAATATTGTCACGTTATAATTATTATAAATAATTAGATAATTTGCTTTTCGCTTTTTAAGAATTTTGGTTATAATGAAGGAGAGGTGTAATTTATGAAACTACTTTATAAAGACCAACTCCAAAAAATTAAATATAATATATTCTATTTTGTAAGTCTTAGTCTGTTAGTGTTAATCGTATCTTTGACCTTTACTACTGTCAAAAGCAGTGTTAGAAGATTAGAAGAAAATTACGATTCATACCTTGAAATACAGAACGTTGAAGACTTTTATTTTTCTATGGGAGAAGTAGATGTTAATTATTTAGGTGGAACAGCAATAATAGAATTATGTTTTGAATTAAACATAACTGTAGAGTGCGGAACCGCACTTTCTAACCCTAATGATCCAATTGCTCAAAATAACCTAAATTACATAATTAATGATAAAATTAGTGAAAGACCTGATTTATACGAAGAAATACTTGATAGATATGTCGATCAATTTAAAAATAAATATGACTATGATATTGAAAAGAAAAGAATAGTTAATATAAATGAAAATGATATATTTTATAAATTCGTTTCTATAACAAATAGAATTGATATTGCTTATATAATCGAAGGATCAATTCCAATCTATGATAACGAAATTGCAATATTCCCAGAGTTTGCGGAAGCAAACAATATCAATATTGGTGATAACCATACAATAGACGGAACATCTTATTTAGTTACCGGATTCTTTTATAGCCCTGAATTTATCTTTCCAATCTTTAGTATGAGTACAATAGCTTTTGATGAAGAACTACAAACACTAGTCCTAGCAAATGAAAATACAATAATGGCACTTGATGGACATATATATACTAAATACATTGTTGATGGTGATTTAGGACTTGTCTTTGAAGACTTTGGATATGATACATTATTAACTTCAGATTTAAGTTTACTAGGGAAAAATATGCAGATGGTAAATATCATTATGCCTAAAGAAATAAACTTTAGAATTATCTCACTTCAGCATGAAGTGGATAATGCTAATGCATTTGTAGATATTTTCTTATCTTTATTTGTTTTCTTTGTAGGTATATTACTAATAATTTTTATGAAAAGATATATCGATAAAAATAAAAAAGACATCTATACATTACATGCCTTAGGATATACAAATATTGAGATATCCAAGTCTTTAATGGTGTTCCCTGTAATAGTTAGTTTATTCGCTATAGTAGGATATCTAATAGGTCTTATAGCTTCTAGTTATATGTTTGATCTATATAGTGCTAAGTATTTATTCCCCAAAGCTGAATTTGTATTATATTTAGATATCTTCTTATACAGTGTAATTATTCCAATAATACTGTTTATAATATTCAATTATATGTATATATATTTAACAGTTTCAGCTAAAAAGAAAGAAAAATATAGGAAACATTTGAAAATATTTAAATTTACACCATTTAAAACAATAGTTACTACTTTTATCTTATTTATCTCAATTGCATTAATGATAATATTTGGACTTAGTTCAAATTCAATGTTTACTGCGTTTGTAGAAGAAACAAAACTAGGAAATAACTATTTTGAAATGGTAAATCTACAATATATGACTGACAATACTGTTAGTGATGAGTATCAAACCTATACTAAAACCTTTACTAAAATAACCTCTGTTAATAATATTGACTTAAATGAGAATTACAATACTGTTGTATATGGAATTGATCCTACTAACAACTTAAAACTATTGATAGAAAACAGTATTGAAAACAATCTTCTTTTAGATGATGGTGTAATCATTTCTGATTATTTACATACAGCTACTAATATAAATATTGGAGATGAAATTACATATACAATAGGAGACTATGAATCAACTGAAAAAGTAGTCGGAATATCTAATGAGTTAATAGAAAGTAACTTTTTTGTAAAGAAAGAATCATTAAATAGTTTTTATGGACTAGATAATACCTACTATAATGGTCTATATATTACTGATAATCTTTACGAAAGTAACTTAATTACTTCACGAATTGATTATCAAAACTCACTTGATGAGTTTACATCACTTCTAAACATATCAAATCTTATTATGGGATTTTTGGTAACATTATCTATTATTTTGTCTTTGTATATATTTAGCCTGATTTTAATAACATATTTAAACGATAATAAAATCAATATCGCAATATTAAAATCAATTGGATTTAATAATATAGAAATAAGTAAAAAGTATTTACTTAATTTTTACATAGTGCTTATTATCACTTTCTTAATTTCAATACCAATTACTCAAGTATTACTAGATGTATTGCTTAAAACCTTAATGGAAAATATTGGATTTAAACTAATTTTAGAAATAAAAGTTATAAGTTTGGTTATTGGCTTTACTGTGCTAAATACAATATTCTTTGTGACCGCATTATTGACTAGTAAATATTATGATAAGATTAGTGTAGCTGATATAATATCACATAATGTTAAATAAAAAGGAGTAACTAAGGCGTTACTCCTTTTTCAAGCAATTTTTTGATATCATTATCAATAAATTCAGGTTTTACACTTGACTGATATCTTCTAATTATAGTTCCATCTCGAGATATTAAGAACTTCTCAAAATTCCATTTAATCTTCTTGTTTGGCTTAGTAGGATTATTCTTTACTAAATAGTCATAAAGAGGACTAATTTTTGTACCTTTTACAAATATTTTACTAAACATTTCAAAAGAAACTCCATAGTTTAAAGTACAAAATTCTAATATTTCTCTATTAGATCCAGGATCTTGACGCAAAAATTGATTACACGGAAATCCTAGTATCTCAAATCCTTCATTTTTGTATTTTTTATACAGTGATTCTAGACCCTCAAATTGCTTTGTAAACCCACATTTTGAGGCAGTATTTACTATTAAGAATACTTTATTATTATACTCACTAAGTTTTATACTTTCACCATTCATCTTCTTTACTTCTATATTATATAATGACATATTATCTTCCCCTTTATATCAATTATAGCACCTATTTATTATCTAATCTACTTACGTGATTTAAAAAGTTACTTTGAAAGTCAAATAATTTCGTGTATTTGGTTGCAAATTGACCGGAAAAATGATACTATTATATTGACCATTTGTAAAATATTACAGAAAGGGTGTTAATATGAGTGAGTTCTTGCACAAAGATGACCAAAGAAAAGACCGCATTTTAGAGGCTGCACTGATTGAATTTTCCGACAAAGGATATAAAAAAGCTTCAACGAACACTATCGTTCGCGAAGCAGGGGTTTCCAAAGGATTATTATTCCATTATTATAAGAGTAAAAAAGACTTATATATCTTGTTATTCAGTCATGCTAATAAAGTAATCGAGGATGAAATATATGCAGAAGTTAATTTTGCTGATAGAGACGTATTAAATCGTTTATATCAATCAACTATTACTAACATAGAAGCATATGATAGACATCCACTATTTGTTAAGTTATTTGAACTTAACGCCAATGTTGAAGATCCTGAAATAATTGAAGCTACTATAAAAATTAGTAATGAAACAGGACTAAGGATTTATGAAAAAGCATTCAATAATATTGATTATTATTTATTCTCAGATACTATCAATATCGATAGAAGTTTAGAAGTTATTAAATGGACTATTGATAGAATAAGTGCTGATTGGAAACTTGAGCATAAATTTGAAATGAAAACTGGAGCTTTAGAACAATTAAGTATGGATATATCACATTACCTAGATTTATTTAGAAGTGCATTTTACAGATAGCAATTAAAAGGAAAATTCAATTGAATTTTCCTTTTTTTTATTTATTATGCTAAAAATGGTAATAGGACTACCATCACTCCCATAATGATAATGAAATAGAAGAATAAGTATAACCCAGTAACAACAAAAGATAGCAATATATTAATTATATATAAGAACTCAAATCTTTTTTTCTCTTTATCTAGTAAATGTCTAATAAATATCCTAATAGCTTTTACTACCATATAAAGTAAGAAGAATACATTTCCTACAGCTAATATAACAGCAAGAAGACTAAAAACCGTTCCCATAGTTACTATTGATAAACAAATAGCAATATTTAGTACTGATAAAACTGATAACAATAAAAACCTAGTAAAGAACCTAGTTGATTCTCTTTTCATATTAAATCACTCCTCTTGTATATACTCATTTTAAATAATAAATTGGTATTTGTAAATAAAAAAAGATCTGTGAGGATCTTTTTTTAGAAAACGAGAATTTGATTATGTATGCTTAACGACAGCTGTCATTGGAATTATAATGAATATAATCCAAGCTAGATGCCATAAATCAAAGTAATAACCTACAAGCATAAATATTATTGTTGCTATAAAAGGAGTAAGTGCTACTATTCTTTCTTTAGGTCCTACTTCTTTAATAATTGAATATACAGGAATACTTAAGAAGAACAACCAACATACTGCCCAGGCATCTAAGAAGAAACCTGTTAATAAGAATGCAGCTATACTTAAAGCTATAACTAATCTATAATCGTTATTCCTATCTACAGTAATTTCCCAATCACCATTAAAGAATGATAATACAATAAATGGTACAAATGTAAGCCATGCATATTGCCATGAATCTGCGTATGTTGAACCTATATATAAGTACCCTACAATACCTAGAATTCCAAGTAACTCCCAGAATAACATCATAGCTTTATTCTTATGATGCAATATTCCAAGCATTGGAATAAGCATAAATATTACCCATCCTTCAACCCAGTATCCATACATACCTAAAACTACATAACCAATACCTGCAATAAAAGGACTTAATGCAGTTAATAAATCAACCTTCTTCATTGTATATCTAGAATTCCATATTCCCAAAACTGGAGTAAGTAAGAATACCATCCATCCTGGATGCCATAAGTCATATAAGAATCCAAGTAATAAGAATATTGTGGTAGCTACAAAAGGACTTAAAGCTGTAGTTAAATGTTCATTCTTAGTTTTACCCATACCCATAATAATAGCTGTCACAGGAATAAGTAAGAATACCATCCATCCTGGATGCCATAAATCTAATCCAAACCCTAAGATTAAAAATGCTATAGTTGCTACAAAAGGACTTAAAGAAATAACTTTTTCAGATCCTGGTAAAGGTCTTTCAACTTTTCTATAGCCTTCAGTTAATTCTCTTATTATACTTCTAGGATGTCCTAACTTCTTAGAAATCTCATCATCCATAAAACCTTTATCACCCCAAGAATCATACATCTCAGAATAATCATTTATAATATCTAATCTTTCAGACTCATCCATTTGATAGTCATCTAATAGATTTTTTAAATCCTCTAAATATTTACCCTTCATTATTACTACCTCCTAAAATTTTATAAACACCATCTAAAAAATTTCTCCATTCAGTTTCATACTCAACAAGTTTTTCTTTTCCTTCACTTGTTAATGAGTAATACTTTCTAGGAGCACCAATACTCATAGATTTTTTATATGTATCAAATAACCCTTGTTTTGTTAATCTTCTTAAAATAGGGTATACAGTATTTTCATTAACTTCTATCTCTTGTGAAATAGATTCAATTAATTGAAATCCGTACATATCTTCTCTACTAATCATCTTTAATACACACATCTCAATAATACCTCTTTTAAATTGCGAGTTCATATAATTCCTCCTTTACTGTGTATAACACAATTATATACTAACACCTTACTGTGTATAACACAATAACTATTTAAAAAAAGTAGAGTTTTATCAACTCTACTTCTTAATATAGTATCCAATTCCAATTGTTTTAGGACCAGAGTGAGCCCCTATTCCAGCCGTTAAAGGCATTGAGAATATATCTTCTAATTCATCATCGTTTTCTTTCATTCTAGAAATCATATAATCTCTAACTTCAGGATTATTAGCGTGAATTACAAAAGGTTCAACATTTTTATCTTTAGTTTCTTCAAAGTATAAATCAAGAACATGTTCAACTGCTTTTTTAAATGTTCTTATCTTTTCAACAGTAATAACTTTTCCGTCATCAATTGTTAAAACTGGTTTAAGTTTTAACGCATTTCCAATGAATCCAGATGCATTTGATAATCTACCATTTTTAACAAGATAAGTTAAAGTATTAACTGCGAAGTATATTTGATTGTTATCTCTTATATATAATAACTCTTTTTCAATATCTGGGATATCATATCCTTCTTTTACCATCTTAGCTGCTCTTAAAGCCATCTTTGCTTGCGGATACGCAAGCGTCTTTGAATCAAAAACTTTAACTTCTAACTCATCTACTTCGTTTGCTGCCATTAATGCAGCATTAAATATCCCACTCATTTGTTTAGAAATGGATATTACTATAGCATGAGTATATCCTTCCTTAACAAGATTTTCATATATTTCTATCATTTTACCTAGTGGCATAAAACTAGTACTTGGGAATATTGATTTATCTTCTTCTAATCTTTTATAAAAGTCATCAGCACTTATTTCAATGTGATCTAAATAACTCTCATCTCCAAGGTGTACTGAAGATCTAAATATTTTAATATCATAATCATGATCAAAATATTCAAGGTTAGCATTCGAACATGAAATTATTGCAATTTTTTTATCCAATAAAATCTCCTCTTTTCTAGACTTATTATATCATAATATATAAAAAAGGAAGATAAAAAAACTTCCTTTTTAAATTTCTGTGACTACTTCTTCATAAGTCTTTCTATCTCTCTTAACTGATAACTGTTTAGATTCATCTCTATACCCTACAGGTAAAAGCATTACTACTTCTTCACTATCCTTTAAATTGAATGCTAATTTTATTTCTTCAAACTTCATTCCACTCATAGGATGAGTATCCATTTTATATGCTTTGAATAACTGCATTAAATTCATAGCTAATAATCCACCATGACTTTCAGCAAACTTAAGTTTAGTACTTTCGGTTTTACCATAAAGAGATCTTGCTCCATCAATCATTTTATGTGTTCTCTCTATTCCTTTTTTTGTAAAAGATTCTTTCCAAGCTGAATTATCAGCTTCATATCCTTCTTTATCTGCGACAATAATTAAAGTTATTGGAGCTTCTAATATTTTTGCTTGTTTATAAGCAAGTCCATGAAGTAATTGTTTAGCTTCATCACTTTTTATTAATAATATTCTCCAAGGTTGTAAATTGTATGCTGAAGGTGCTTGGAATGATTCAGTTATAATCTTTCTAACTAACCTTATATCTAAATCTTTTTCTTTATCAAAAAAGTTTACACTTCTTCTAGACATATTCAATTCTTGTAATGTTAAATTCCCTCTATTATTCATTTTCTTAACTGCACTATTAGGAAATGTGAATCAGTTAGTGGATCTATCATTAATGATTCACTTGTTGTTAGTGCATCTCCTTCTTCTAATTTATTTAGATTAATTAATGTTTCACCTTCTAATTGGACATAATAGATATAATCATAATCTCCAATACTAAATTCTTGTATTACTCCTTTGTCAGCTTCACTGACAAAGACATTTACATCTTGATATATTTTAATTTTTCCATCATTTTCAATTGATGAAATTAAATGTAACTGTTTGTTATGTCTATCTTCTTTAGTAAATACAATATCTCCATAATTTGGAGTTAAGTTTTTCTTTGTAGGTTGAATCCATATTTGAATAACTCTAAGTAATTCACTCCCATTATTAAATTCACTATGAGTAACTCCAGTTCCCGCACTCATATACTGCATAGACCCACGAGATAATGTTCTTCCGTTACCCATTGAATCTTTATGTGTTATTTCTCCATTAATTATATATGTAACAATTTCCATATCTTTATGAGGATGAGGTTCAAATCCTTTACCAGGATAAATCAAATCATCATTTAAAACTCTTAAAGGTCCTAAACCTAATTTACTAGGCTCATAATAACTAGAGAATGAAAAATGATATCTAGGTTTAAGCCATCCATAATCAGCTTTTCCAAGTGAATCTTTCTTATGTACTTTTAACATAAAACAACACCTCTCTTCTTATTTATAATTTTATCATATAAGAAAATACCAATGTTGTCTTATGCATAGTTTCTAATTAAGACTAAATATTTCAAATAATATTGTATACTTTTATCTTGACAATAGTGTGTGCCATACACTATACTATAATCGAGGTGATGAATATGTTCGACAAAGAAGAAATACTTAAAAACTTAAGACTTGAACTAAGAAAAGGATCTTTAGTTTTAGCTGTGTTATCACAGCTAAAAGATAAGCATTACGGATATAGTTTAGTAGAAACATTAAAGTCTAAAGGACTTGATATAGAACAAAATACTTTATATCCATTATTAAGAAGGTTAGATAGTCAAGGACTACTTAAATCTACATGGGAAGTAACTGAACCTAGACCAAGAAAGTATTATGAACTAAGTTCTAATGGTATATTAATATTAGATGAACTATCAGATGAATTTATTAATAACTACAATACTATTAGTAAGATGTTAAAGGAGGATTAATATGGAACTATTAGAAAGATATTTAAGACAGATAAGAAAGCATCTTCCTTTTAGAGATAAGGAAGATACTATAAATGAATTAAGAAGTCTTATATTAGAAGAGTTTGATAGTAGATCAAACGGAACTAATGAAGAAGAACTTATATATGAAATTATTAAAGAAAATGGTTACCCTGTAGAAGTAGCTGCAAGGTATAGAGGTTCTGATCCACTTATATCAAATGTATTAAGACCCTTCTTCTATTATGTATTAAAGATTGTTACAATGGTAGTTCCATTTGGAATAATGGTTGGAACAATAATTGGATATTATGATGATGAATATGATTTAAGTTACTTAGGTTTACTACTTGAGATGGCATATGCTATTCCATCTATTATTAATGCATTATTAATGTCTTATGGAATTGTATTTATTGTATTCGTTTTAATAGAGAAATATGGTAAAGATGAATTTGAAAAAGAGATTCTTGAATTTAATCCCAAAAACTTACCAGCAATACCTAAAGATATATTTAGAATATCAATAGCATCACATATAATTGGTCTCTTAGCCACAGTATTATTTTTATACTTATTAAACTCTACACAAGGTCTTGTGACTATTACACTAGATAATATTAAGTATCCATTACTTAATGAAAACTTTGATAATTTATTACCATTCATTAACTCAAGTATAATCATTGCTATAATAGTGGTAATTATAGAGTTGAGCAAACAAAAAAGGTCATTATTCACAATTACTCTTGATTTTATTCAAGCAATGTATTCTGGAGTAATTCTAGTACTACTTGCTTCAAACGATATCTTTACACAAATAATAATAGATGAATACGATATTAGTATTTTACCAAACATGACAAGAATAATGATGTATGTTGGTGCTACAGCAGGAATAATTATAGGTACAATTAAGTTTATAAAAATCATAATAAAATATAAAAATGACCGATGATAATATTTATATTTCTTTATACTATTTTTGTCTTGGAATACATATATATTTAGTGTATACTAATACCAGAAGAAAAGAGGTGTTTCCATGTCAATAAATTTCAAAAAAGTTGGAAAAACATATGATAATGGAACAGTTGCTTTAATAGATGTAAGCACTGTAATTGAACAAGGAGAGTTTGTAACTATTATTGGTTTATCAGGAGCTGGTAAATCAACCTTATTAAAATGTATAAATAAGATTGAAAATGTAACATATGGTGATCTATATGTTAATGACATCCTTACCAATAATTTAGCAGGAAAAGAATTAAGAACTTTCAGAAGAAAAATAGGGATGGTTTTCCAATCTTTTAATCTGATAAGTAAAACAACAGTCTTACGTAATGTACTAACATCAAGAGTTGCTGATATGCCTTTATGGAAAACATTTTTAGGTATATATTCAAAAGAAGATAAACTAATTGCTTTAGAAGCATTAGATAAAGTAGGAATACTAGAAAAAGCTTATATCAGAGCAGATCAATTATCTGGAGGGCAACAACAAAGAGTTGCCTTAGCTAGAACAGTAGCACAAGAACCAAACGTTATTTTAGCAGATGAACCTGTTGCATCACTAGATCCAATTACTGCTAAACAGGTAATGGATGATTTTAAAAGAATAAATATTGAAGAAAATATTACTGTAATTGCAAATATGCATC
>JAUVDP010000075.1 GCA_030595255.1 Mycoplasmatota bacterium
GTTCTCCATTCAGTCCAGTTAGGATTATGGGGTTCTCCATCAATCAATATAAAATATATATCTGGATATTCATCTTGAGCTATAAAAGCACTTGTTTCAAATAAGAATCCTGGTAACACTATTATTTCTGCACCATTTGCAATTGCAATTTCTATTGTATAGAGGAATGATTCATCAGTTCTTTCAAGAGGTTCATAATATTTATGAGATATATTGTTTTCTTCTGCAAATTCAACTACACCTTCCCAAGCATCTTGATTATATAGTCCATCATCAACAGGTCCAGCATCGGTAATTAATGCGATTCTAAATAGGTCTAAAATTACTTCTTCTGTAAATCTTGCATATAATGTAACATCCTCATCTCCAGCTGTAAATACTTCAACAGGATTAGAAAGGGTATTTACCTTAAACCACCCATCAAAAACAAATCCTTCTTTTTCTGAAACAGGTAAAGTGAATTCTTCACCATATTCTAGTAAAATATCATCAATAGTCTCTAACCCATACGCCTCAACATCTAGGGATAAAGTAATTATTTTTATTTCCCATTCAGCATATAAATTAGTATCTTCATTTGATACATAAGTTGTAACAACTGTATCAAATGAACTTTCTAAATACCATCCTAAGAATGTAAATCCTTCTTTTTCAGGAATTGGTAAAGAATAAGTATCTCCATAGTCAATTACTACATCTTCTAATTCAGTTCCACCATCAGTTTCATAGGATAAAGTGGTAGTAAGAGGTAGCCATTTTGCGTAGAGTTCTGTAGTTTCAGTTACTAGAGTATCAAAATTGTACTCAGTGTTTAATGATGAATCTGAATACCACCCTTCAAAAGTAAAATCAGCTTTCTCAGGAGCAGTTGGCTCCTCAAAAGTTGTTTCTTCTCTTATAAGTAAGGCTTCAATCACTGTTCCGCCGTTTGAATTAAAGGTAACATCATACTCTGTGTATTCTTCTTTTGAACCATTACATCCAACTAATAAGGTAGTTGCAACTACCATAAATATCAAAGTAAAAAATTTCTTCATCGTAATCCTCCTTTATTTAAATAATAAAAAAGCCATATGCATACATACGGCTTTTCCCCTTATACATATAATCCATTATATCATATATCATGTGATATTTTTTATAAATTATTTTGAGAGGTTTTAGACTATTTCAATATTGGTGATTCTTCTTGCGGATACTTCTAACTCATCAATAAAAACAAGCTTATAGAATTGGTCAATTCTAGTGATTATTCCTTCTATTTTGACGATATAACCATCATCAAAATAAGATATAACTATTTGATTTTTAAATAAGCAAGCTATTTCAAGTTGGTAATTTAACTCAGCTTCTTGATCAGCACTTAAAATAGGCATTTCTTTTCTAGTACGACCATAAAATAGTTCCTTTAAGTAATCACTTTGTTCTAAAAGAGCATTGAATGGCATCCATTTCATCATTTTACGATCGCGATATACATAGTTATCCATTATGTCCACCTACCATCGTATTACGTGCTTTCACAGTAGAGTTTTTTAATAAACTACTTGCTCTTAAGGCAGCGTTTTTACCATATTTAAACTTAATGTTGTCAATTGATGAATGAAGTTTATGATCTATAATAACTTTATTCATATCTTTAAAGAGATTTAGTTGAACAAAATACTCTTCTACTAAATTAGTAACTCTAATTGTTACTTTTCTAATTGGAGAACCATTATAAAATTCATCAAATAGGGAAATACAGGCATTATAGATTTCAGATTCGTTGTTAGTTGGAAAAGTTAATGTCATTTGACGATTAAATCCACCACCTAGTTCTTTAGAATACGATATTCCTAAGTTTATTGTATAAGCCTTTTTATTCCCTACTCTAAGTCTTTTAGTTACTTCATCAGTCATTTCTAAGATTATTTGCGTGACAGTGTCACCATAATAATCATGAAAGAGAGTTTGGCCCAGTCCATAACTTTTAGAGACAGGTTTATAAACTAGTTTTTCGTTAATTATTGACATATCAATTCCATGAGCGTGATGATATAGTTCTTCTCCCATGATTCCATAATACCTTTGAAGTTTATTAAGAGGATAATGGGCTAAATCACCAATTGAAAAAATTCCTAAACGATTTAAATTACGCTCCATATTTCTTCCGATACCCCACATTTTTGAAATTGGGGAAATAGTCCATAGTTTAGAAGGAACATCATCATATGTCCATTTTGCGATAAATGTAGGAGACTTTTTACTTTCAATATCAAGTGCTATTTTACTAAGAAGCATATTAGGTCCTATTCCACAAGTCGCAGGTATTTTGGTTGTTTCTAAAATATCTTTTAAAATTGTTTCTGCCATTTCAACATCAGTTTTATTATACATCTTTAAATAGCTGGTCAAATCAAGAAAGACCTCATCTACTGAATAGATATGCATATCTTCATATGAAACATACTTTAGATAAATTTCAATAATTCGTGTCGAAAACTCTAGATACTTCTTCATTCTTGGCTTAGCGAAGATTATTGAAGGGTCACTTGGCAATTCGTAAACACGGCATCTACTCTTTACACCACGCCTTTTAAGATAAGGAGTAACAGCTAAAACAACACTACCATTAGAACGAGATTTATCAGCTACTACAAGAGGGGTAGTAAACGGATTTAATCCTCTTAAAACGCACTCTACAGAGGCGTAAAAGCTTTTTAAATCAATGCAAATTATATTTTTATGGATTTGATATTGTTTCATTTAGTTACACCTCCTCACTTAATATAGTAACTTTATTATAAAATAAATAATAATATATTCAAGGGGCCTTTTTGATAAGAAAAACTCAAAACGTAACTGGTTATTACGTTTTGAGTTTATTAAAAAAATTATAAAAAATAGTGAATAGATTCACCTTTCGGGCAAATTATATTTGCCCTTTTTAAGTGCTCTATTATATAATTAAATTGGTGATGGTATGAATCCTAGTGTTAGAGTTGCTGTAAACTTGAATAAAGTATACAAGAATGAACATATTAAAAATACTCATCTAGCGGTAAATCGGGAATCAAATACTATTAAAAATATATTCCTAGAATATTGGGATTCTTTTCATCACAAATATAATGATCGTATTATTCGTCCTGAAATTGATAAGAACGTTGATGCTTTTTTAAAATGTGGTTCTTTCGAAAATGGTTACTTATTTTATGTATGTCCTAATTGTGATAAATATCATATAAGTGCTTTTACTTGTAAATCACGGTTCTGTACAAGCTGTGCTCATAAATATCGTGATGCTAGAGCTTTAACTATGTCTAATAAATGTGTTGATTCAAGTTATAGGCATATTGTTTTTACGATTCCACAAGAACTTCGTATATATTTTCTGCTTGATAGAAGTTTACTCAATTTATTATTCAAATCTGTGAATGATGTCTTTAAATATATTCTTAAGAATAAGTATCACAAATACTATAATCTTGGTTATCAAAGTGGTTTTATGTGTGCTCTTCATACTTTTGGTAGAGATATGAAATGGAATCCTCATATCCATTGTTTAATGTCTGAAGTGCTTATTAATAAAACTGGTAAAACTGCTAAGTATAACTATTTTCACTATGCTTCATTACGTAAATCTTTTATGAAATGTCTTCTTGATAATTTATATAATACTATTAAAACTTCTGCGTTTTATAAACTTAAATGTCACTTATATAAACATAAAACAAATGGGTTTTATGTTTATGCTCCTAAAATTCAACTTGATTCATTTAAACATAATCAAGTTAAATCTTTAGTTGAATATGTTACTAGATACGCTTCTCATCCTCCAATGAGTGAGGCTAGAATCATTAATGTTGATTACGATAATGATACCGTTTCTTACTACTATGATCCTCATGAAGACGATTTAGTTCAAGATGATGATTTATTACGCGGTAGACAATTTATCACAGAATCTGTTTATACTTTTATTGGTAAACTTATCACTCATATTCCTCCTAGTAATTTCCATACTATTCGTTACTATGGCTTTTTTTCGAATCGTTCTTCTGTTGATACGTCGAAGGTTTTAAAATTATTTTCTAATAATTATTTATACAATATTAAAAATTTATTAAGGTGGAGACATCGCATCATCCATTTCTTTAAATATGATCCTATTCTCTGTGATTGTGGTTTCTTTATGGAAATCGATTATGAAAGTTGTTTCTTTCCTTAAATTAAGAGGTGTATTATGAAACGTGATTTTTCTATCATTAAAAGAGAACTCTCTATGGAGGAGAAACAGGAAAGACTAAAGATTTATAACTTATATAAATCACCCTGGGAACCTTCCGTAGATTCTATTGAATTTCTTAGCCGTAAAATCTATGACGAAACCATCCATCTTAAATGTACTAAATGTAAGTATAGTGAGATTGCTGATTATGAAATTATTGAAGAAATTACTTTTGGTATGGATTATCCTATGCTTGATTGTCCTGAATGTAGCCACACTAA
>JAUVDP010000057.1 GCA_030595255.1 Mycoplasmatota bacterium
TAGAAACATATGATGATCATTATGATTACATTAGTGATGGTGTTTCAGAAATAATATTAGGTGAAACAGTTTATGGTGGAAAATATAGTCGCTATGATCAAGACTGTTTTGTATTAAATATCACAGAAGCAGGAATCTACCGTGTTACTTTACATAATGGCGATTTTCCTGAAGTTAGATTATATGATGCTTTGGGTGGATTAATATCTGTTGGATATGATTTAGATGTAACTCCTGGAACATATTATGTTCAAATAGAGTATCCAACATATATAAAATATGGTATTGGATTAGAGTTGTTAGAAGATGATACATTACTTGGAACTGAAATTGATATTCCAATAGGTACTGGTACGTTTGATCTTTTTGTTGATTACAGTTTAGACCCTGAATGGTTCTTATTTACTGTTACTGAGAAAACATTAATTACATTTTCACTAAATTTAGATGAATTTCAATATTTTGAAATTAGATCAACAGGTAATGCACCTATTAATGATTATGCTGAAAATATAATTGGAAATGAAGAAATTACATTTTATATTAATCCAGGTTCTTATAAAATACTTATCTATACTTTAATCCCTGGAGTAGTTACCTTAACAACGACTGCTACACTTGATTTCGTTGATTATACTGAAATTGGTGATTTAGATCCTAGTCGTAATTATGGAGAACTAGTAATTGGTGAAAATATAGTTACATTTGAAGCAAGTGGAGATATTGATATGTATGCTTTAACTCTTACTGAAACAACAATGATTGCCTTTGACTACGATTCTTCTTTAGGATTTATGCATCGCATCTATACTGGCCACTATAGTTATATGAGATCAGGTGATATATTAACACTAGAAGCGGGGGTTCATTATTTTGAATTCCAAACATATGATTATCACACTAGTCCTACTATGATACACACTTTATTTGTAATTGATGAGACATATGATGATGATATTGTTCAAGTGCTTGAATTTGGAGTAACAGAAATAACTACATTTATTTCAGGTGATGATATTGATTACTTCGAATTTACTATTACTGAAACTGGGGAGTATTTATTCACTTTAACAGGAAGAGACTTAATGTATCGAATCTATGATGAAAACCATGAGATGATATATCAGACTAGTGGAGATAGAACATATTTTTTCTTGCCGGGAACTTACAGTATTGAAATGGGGCTCTTTGGATCAACATTTAGTTCTGTAGAGTTTATTACTATAATGATTGATCATCAAGTAAGTGATGATCAATATGTGAATATGATGGGACTAGATGTAAGTGAATACACTGTTTTAGAAGAAGGACATGATACTAGAGTATTATCGAGTATTGAATACGAATATGATTATGATATCTTTATTTTCTATATTGATGAAACAACGATTATAAATGTTGAATTAATTGGAGATGTATATACTTTAATATATGATATAGATGGTAACAAATACTTTACAAATTATGGTGTTGAGTTAGAACCAGGAATGTATTATTTAATGGTATATCATCAACATGGATATTACGATAAAGACTATGAAGTATGGTTAGCTGTCTACAATTAAAATCATTAAACCATTAAAGAAACAGACTTGTTAGTAAGCGTAAAATATTAGATGTATTCCAAAACTAACAAAAACTTGATAAAATATCACTAAGAAAGGTGGTATTTAAATGAAACATAATCCAGCAAGAGACGAAAGGTGGCAAAAGATACTAGTTGAGTATAAAACAAAAGAAACGACATCGAAAGAATTTTGCGAATTAAACAATATAAAAATTCATCAACTACAGTATTGGAGAGATAAACTTGAAAAGGGAGTTAAAAAACAAAAAGTTAAAAAGAGTTCTTTCATAAAAGTAACCCAGGTAGGTAAAGAAGTAACAAACTATAACAATTTATCAATTGAAGTAAATAGGGTTAAAATTAATGTTCCAATTAATTTTGATTCATTGTCTTTAACTAAATTAATTAAAGTGGTGCGTACAATTGATTAACTTAGATAAGATAACTAATGTATATCTCAGTTCTAACTATACTGATCTAAGAAAAGCAATTGATGGATTATCAATTATCGTAGAAACAGAATTTGAGTTAGATTTATTTGAGCCATCATTATTTATTTTTTGTAATAAAGCAAAAAATAAAATAAAGATATTACATTTTGATAATGGCTTTTGGTTATATTACAGAAGACTAGAACAAGGCAAGTTCAAATGGCCAACATCGACTGATGAAATATACAACATATCATTTGATGAATTAAAATGGTTAATAAACGGACATGAACTCAGGTTAAAAGAACGTAAATTCAAGGATATAAATAAGTTAGAATTTTATTAATAATAACTACGATAAAACGGCTAAATAGCTTGATATTTAGCCGTTTTTATGATAGACTATTTATAGATAAAACAACTATAAAAAGGAGGCTAATTCATGAACGAAAATATTAATAAATTACTTAAAGAAAACCCTGATTTAGCTGACTACATTTCAGATTTATATACCGGATTTAATGATGAAATTCAAACTTTAAAACAACAACTAGAAGCTGTGACGTTTGCGTTAAGCAAGATGAACAGAACTGTCTTTGGAACTAGCAGTGAAAAGACAGTCAAAGATACAGAAGAAGAGAGAAATCTCTTTAACTTAAATGAAGCAGAAAACAATCAAAATTTAAATGCCGTTGAACCTACAATTGAAAAAGTAGTTAAGAAACGTAAAAGTAAAACTACTAAAGCTGAAAGTTTTAAGAATTTAGAATCAAGAGAAGTTATCTATGATCTTCATGAAAGTGACAAAACATGTGATAAATGTGATGTACCTTTAGTTGAAGTTGGCAGCAAGACAAGAGAAACAATAGAAGTAATTAAAAAGGCAGTTAAAGTAATGGAGAAATCCATTACTTATAAATGTCCTAAATGTAATTCTTTTCATAAGTTAGCAATGCCTAACTTACCAATACCTGGAGGTATCGCAACTTCTAGTTTATTAGCGCAAGTAATAGTTGATAAAACCGCTAATGCCTTACCGTTATATCGTCAAAGTGAGGACTATAAAAGAATCGGACTTAATTTAAGTAGACAAACATTATCAAACTGGATGATTAAATCAAGTTTACAGCTTGAAATCATCTTTAACAAAATGAAAGATGATTTACTAGATAAAGACATCATTCACGCTGACGAAACAACTCTTCAAGTATTAAAGGAAAGTGGTAAGAAAGCTAGCAGCAAATCATATATGTGGACATATGTATCATCAAACTATGATGATAACATCGCTCTTTATGAATATACCTCAAATAGAGCAGGTAAAAACGCCAAGGCGTTTTTACAAGACTTTAAAGGCTATCTTCACGTTGATGGGTATACTGGTTATAACCAAGTGGCTAACGTAACACTAGTTCATTGTATGGCTCATCTTAGACGGAAGTTTTATGATATATATGTATCTTTACCTGAAGATAAAAGAGGTAATAGTAATACATCGGAAGCGATGAATTACATTAACCAGATATATGTCTTTGATAGAGATTCAAGAGACTTATCAATAGATGAGAGATATGAATATAAACAAATTCATATTAAACCATTGATGATTAAGTTTAGAGACTGGTTAAATGAGAAACAGTTAACTAGTGCACCTCAATCAAGTTATGGTAAAGCAGTTAATTACGCAGTTAACTATTTACCAACAATTATGAATTACTTAAATGACGGTCGACTTGAACTTGACAACAATAAAGCAGAACGGGCAATTAAGCCATTTGTGATTGGGAGAAAGAATTGGTTATTTAGTAATACACCAAATGGCGCAAGATCAAGTGCGATTCTTTATTCAATCGTTCAGACTTGTTTACTAAATAAGATAAATCCATATAAATACTTAGCATTCGTGCTAGATTATTTAGCAAACAATAAAATCAATCAAATAAAACTCAATGATGTTTTACCTTATAGTCAAAACATCATTGATGACTTTAATATGAATAAGGAACAATAACTACAATGTTGTGTAGTTGTCGCTCCTTTTTATTTTACGTCCGGAATTTGTCGCTTACACTTGTTATAGGTTCTTTATGTATATCAAATATTTAGTTGGATAGACTATAAAAAAAAGCCATTAAATGGCTTTTTTAGGATTACTTATTTGTTTTAAACTTCTTACTATTTCAAAAATCACATAACCAAGTAGATACATAGGATATACTACGTTAGACCAAAGTATCATCTCCAAGCCATATGGATAAACATGTATATCCGTTTGTAATGCAAAATAACTAATGGTAAACAAGAATAGAATGATATACATATACAATTCCTGTTTAAACCCTAATATTTTGATAAGAATATAATTGATTAAAAAAATTGCTATACAGATTCCCAAGCATATTAACAGGATATAAAATTCTACAACACTATAACAATTGATATGAAAGCTATAGTTTGATAGGATTACACCTATTGAATACAGTAGTAGTGTTGGCAATAAAACATTAATGATATTTTGTTTTATCTCATAGTAGTTATTCATGGAAAGCAAGTGCAAATTTGCTTTATAAGCTGCTAATACAACAATAGCCATTAAGAATAGGTATAAAACTATTCCTAACCCAACATAATCAAGGAAATGATCAAAACCTGTGGAAGAAATATATATCAATCCGATTAGACTCATAATCAATACTAATACACCGGGTATATAGAAACTATATTTTGTTGGGATTATCCTCTTGAAGAGATAAGATAATCCGTATAAAATTGTAAAGACAGTAATATTGATATAAAACAAGTTTCTTTCAAAGAATCTAAAATCAAATAATAACGAGCTAATGATAGGGATATATAACACAATTAGAAACATAGTATTTCTCAATCTAGTATTCATAATCCTCCTCCTAGTATAATGCACAAAATTGTGCCAATTATAATTATTATATTACTTAAACAAGTGAGTCTGATTTTTGTTAATGTTTTTTAGATTACAAAATTACCATCTTTAAAGATTGATACTTTGCTTCCGTCTTGAAGAAGACCTTCAATATTCATATCAATACTTCCAAACATAAAGTCTGAATGAGCCATTGATAAATTAGATCCGGCTTCTAGTAATTCTTCTTCACTCATTTCTACTCCACCCTTAACATTCATTGGATAAGCACGACCAAGTGCTAAATGACAACTTGCGTTTTCATCAAATAATGTATTTAAGAATAAAATATTAGAGTTATTGATTGGTGAATCATAACTGATTAAAGCAACTTCACCTAAGTAACAACTTCCTTCATCAAGATCGATTAGATTTTTCAAAGTTTCTTTTTGTTTTGCTGCATCGTAATTACCAACTTTACCATCTTTAAATTCAATCCAGAAATCTTCAATTAAGTTTCCTTGATATAATAATGGTTTAGAAGCAACAACTTTACCGTTAACTCCGTATTTATAAGGCATTGTAAAGTTTTCTTCTGTCGGTATATTTGGATTAAAGTAAGTACCTTTAGAAGTGTTTTCTCCTCCGCCAGCCCAAACGTGATTTTTAACTAACTCAACAACTAAGTCTGTTCCTAAACTGTTTTTAAAGTGTAATGATTTAAAATTATAATCATTTAAGACTTTATTATGAGCTAACATGTTTTTATTATGGTCTGCCCATTCCTTGATTGGATCATTAAATTCAGTTACTCTACTAGCTTGTAAAATAGCGTCCCATAAAGCTTCAACTGCAACTTCACCTTTTAACTTAGGAAATACTTTTTCTGCCCAAACTGTGTTTGGTGCAGCAACAACACACCATTGTGTATGGTTACCCATCATATGGTCTCTAAAGAACTTCAGTGCTTTCATGCTTGCAATCCCTGCTTGTTGCATTTTGTTGGGATCAATCCCAGCATTTAATCCGGGGATTGGAGAAGTAATTCCAATAGAACATCCACCATCCTTAACAAAATCTTTATATTTGTTGATTGTCCATTCAGGTATTTTAATTAATTCTTCTATTTCCATTGATTCAAGTCCGTATCTAGATACATAATCATCTTTCCATTGTACACTTACTCTTTTTGCTCCTGCGTTATAAGCAGCTTTCACAATTAATCTAGCTAAATCCTTTGTTTCTGTTGAAGAATTTATCCATACTAATTGATTCTTTTGAACATTAGCTCCTACTTCAACAATTAACTTTGCATATTTTTCTAATAATTCTAATTTTGGCATATTATCATCCTTTCACAATTCACATTATATCATGGAAATCATATAGATATCTAGAATATAAATATTAATCTATAATTCAGTACCTTCTCTCAAAATAGCTAAATAATCTTCGTACACAAATACTCGATATCTTTCTTTGTTCAGTACTTGTTTCAAAATACCTAAACTAATAAGCTCATTTACAGCGTTTGATGTAGCGTTAAATGACATTTTAATCATTTTACTTGTCTTTCTTATATCAATAATAGGGTTAGATTCAAGAAGTTTCATTACTTTCAATACTGTTTGCTTTGATCTACCTACATTACTTAGTATTAGTCCTCTGTTCTTGTTTTGCAATTCAAGAATGATGTTAATACATGATATAGCATTTTCTGCCGATTCAAAAATTCCCTTTAAGAAGAATTTAATCCATTCTTCATAATGTCCTTTAAGTCTTACATCCATTAGACGGTCATAATACTCGATTCTATTTCTTTTTAAGTAGTATGATATATATAAAGTGTCATATGTAAGGATACTGTTTTCTTTTAATAATAAATTTATTAATAGTCTTCCAATTCTACCATTACCATCTAAGAATGGATGGATTGTTTCAAATTGATAGTGGATAAGAGCTATTTTTATTAACACATCAATGGATTTATCATAATGAATAAAGTTTTCTAAATCGCTCATTGCTTGTTTCATATCACTTAAATTAGGTGGTATAAATTTCGCATTTTTTAAAGTGCTTCCTTTAGGACCAATCCAGTTTTGAGAGTTTCTAAGCTCCCCTGGATTCTTTTCCTCTCCTCTGATTCCTAAAAGAAGCACTTTATGAACTTCTTTTAGGAAACGATTTGATATTGGAAGGGTACAAAGTCTTTGATTTGAGTAATCCAAAGCTTTGATATAATTAATTACATCTTCGACTTCTAGATTTATGTTTTCATCAAGATATGGATCAAATATATCATCAAGTGTAGCTTGAGTGCCCTCAATTTGACTGGAAAGCAAGGCTTCTTTTCTTATATACATTGATACAAAAAGATTAATATTAGGAATTCTTGAGGAAAGACCTTCTAGTTTACCTAAACTTCTATTTGCTTCAGACAAAACTTTAATCATATCATCATCAAGATTTAGTTTTGGGTTAGGGGGAAGTGCTGAAGGACAAAAAGATTGATATTCTAAAATCCCAGATAAGTTTATTGTGTATTCTCCTGCGCGTTTCATTTTGATTCCTCCTTTAAAATGAAAATATACTATAATTATATACTTTTAATTTCACTTTAACAAGTTAAAATGAAATTAAAGATAGAATATTGCTTTTAATTTCATTTGTGATGTAAATCGCAACGATGGAATACATTTCAAATATATTAGCCATTAAAGCCTTTTTTTAATATGCTATATAAGTTATAATAAATGTTAACAGTATTCTATTAGGTGTTCACTATCTGGGATAAAAAGAGGTGTTATTCAAAGTAGTTCACTTTGGATATTTTTAATATAAAAAAAGAGGTGCAATATGAGAAAAATAGTAGATAGATTAATTAAATTTAGAGATGACAGAAATTGGAAACAATTTCATACGCCAAATAACTTAGCAAAATCAATCGCAATAGAATCTTCAGAACTTTTAATTAATTATCAATATGGTGATGCTTATTTTAGTATTGATAATGTTAAAGAAGAAATCGCAGATGTTATGGCATATTGCTTATTACTGAGTGAACATTACGGGTTTGATATTGAAACTATAATGAATGAAAAGATTGATAAGAACGAAGAGAAATACCCAATTGGCAAGTCTTACGGTAAAGCTGACAAATATAATAAACTATAGATTTATGTGGTATTAGGACAATATGGAAATACAATAAATTAAAGGGAGTGGAATTATGAATGAGAAGTTAAATGAAATATTTATAGAACTTGAGCAATTGGAAAAAAATGATATTGAGAATAAAATGTATCAAGAGATTCATGATTATAAGGAATTACTATTTAAATATAATTTATATACAAAAGAAGATATTGAAAATCTTGAAGGATATAATAAGGTCGAAGGTATGGGGAAATATATATTTTTTCAAGACAGGCGATTTTTTCTTTACTTAAAAGATAATAATCCAAAACATTATTATATCTTCAGCAACGGTGTTAGGAACACACTGTTAGTCTTTGATGAATTATCAAATGAAGAAAAAGAAAAACTAGAAAAATATGATGATTTAATAAATGTTAATTCAGACAAAAGTAGAAGAGACTATATAATTCTTTCTTCAATAGTTACTATAGGATCTTTCTTATTTGTGCTTGCTGCTTCAGCTAGCGAATTGCCAATCCTTATGTTAGGAATTATTTACTTATTTGTTATTACTATAACTCTTATGGGGGTTTCTAGGGCAGTAGAATTATCAAAAAGAGAAAATAGAAATTGATTCAAAAGCGTGTTATAATTAAAGTATATAAAGGAGATGAGTTAAAATGTGGAACACAGTTATTTTAGTATTAGTAATAGCTTTTATCATATTCTTATGTGGTATTAGAATAGATAGAGAATATGAAAGAAGTGTAGTTTTTAGACTAGGTAGGTTTAAGCATATAAAGGGTCCAGGTATTTATTGGATTATTCCTTTAATAGACATAAAGAAAAAAGCAGATTTAAGAGTAAGAACATTAGATGTAGCAAGCCAAGAAACAGTTACTAAGGATTCAGTAACTATTAGAATTGATGCTGTACTCTATTACCGAGTAGAGTATCCTGAAAAAGCAATTATTAAAGTAAGAAACTACCAACATGCTATCGGACAAAAAGCATTAACTTCTTTAAGAAATGTTATTGGACAACATAATCTTGATGAAGTTCTAAATGACCGTACATCTATTAATGTAGCTATTAGTGAAATAGTTGATCACGTTAGTGATGAATGGGGATTAAAAGTAATATCCATTGATATTAAAGATGTAGAGATACCTAAAGATATGCAAAGAGCTATGGCTAAAGAAGCAGAAGCTGTCAGAGAAAAAAGAGCAAGAATTATTAAAGCAGAAGCTGAACAAGAAGCTGCTAAAAAACTTACAGAAGCAGCAGCAATGATAGCTAAAAATCCAATGGCACTTGAACTGAGAAGAATGCAAATGGTGACAGAAGTAGGCGCAGAACAAAATACTACTACGTTATTAATGATGCCTTCTGAGTTTGTTAATCTAGCGAAAGCTATGTCAGATCATTTCGTTGATAAAGACAAGAAGTAAAAAAACATAGCTACTTAAAAGGTATATTTCTTGGAAATATACCTTTTCCTATCTATACTCATTTTTAGTTTGAATATCAAACTCCTTGATGCTTGCTGTACTTGATTGTATAATAAAATAGAAGGAAGACACTATTAAGAGAATACGTTTGGGAGAAATATTACTTAGAATTACATAAATATGTTGAGACAAATACAGATCATTTTATTTATGGTTGGAGAAACAATGTTGTTGATGGAATGATTTACTTGATAGGAAAAGAACAAGAATACCGAGTATTTCGATATAGAGGTTGATTGTTATGCCTCATAACAATCAACCTTTCTATGCTCCGTTTTTTCTATTTT